>NZ_CP136960.1:1928042-2292064 GCF_002860685.3 Actinotignum timonense
TTGTCGCGATCGGCTGCTACCTCGGGTGGTGTGCTCGGTCGCCGGTGCGTAACCGGCTGATGTGGCATATATCGCAACTGCTGCACCCACCCCTAGCTCGTGCCCCTTAGCGCACGCAGAAAGGACAGCATATGGCTTCCGGAGTGATTGATTCCTCCCGCGCTCATGAACCCACCGATACTTCCCCCGCCGCGGATATCACCGGCACAGGTGAAGGCCTCGAAACCAAGTCTTTCGCGGATTTCGGAGTTTCCGAACCTATCGTTCGTGCCCTGGAAGAGCACGGCATTACCCACCCGTTCCCGATCCAGGCACTCACCCTTCCCGTTGCCCTGACCGGGCACGACATTATCGGGCAGGCAAAAACAGGCACCGGGAAAACTCTTGGTTTCGGTATCCCGCTCCTCGAAGTCTCGATAGGTCCGGGAGAAGAAGGCTGGGAGAATATCCCGCCGGCAGATCAGGGTAAGCCCCAGGCACTCGTCGTGCTTCCTACCCGTGAACTGGCCAAACAGGTTGCTTTGGAGCTGCGTAACGCCGCTGCCCACCGCAGCTTGCGTATCGTCGATATTTACGGCGGGCGCGCCTATGAACCCCAGCAAGAAGCGCTGGCCAAGGGCGTCGAAATCGTGGTGGGCACCCCGGGCCGCATCATCGACCTCATGAAACACGGTACCCTCGTGCTCAGCCGGGTTCGCACCGTGGTCCTCGATGAGGCCGATGAAATGCTTGACCTCGGTTTTTTGGACGACGTCGAAAAAATCCTCTCCGCCGTTCCACCTACCCGCCACACCATGCTTTTCTCGGCAACCATGCCCGGTCCCGTCATCACCATGGCGCGCCGCTATATGACGAAACCGACGCATATTCGCGCCCATACCCCCGGCGATGACAGCGCCACCGTGAAAAATATTCGCCAGGTTGCCTACCGCGTCCACGCCCTGAATAAAGACGAAGTGGTTGCGCGCATCCTCCAGGCCCGGGGCCGGGATCGCTCCATTATTTTCTGCCGCACCAAGCGCAATGCGGCCCGCCTGGCCGATACCTTGCGCGACCGCGGATTCGCGGTGGGATCCCTGCACGGGGATCTGGGCCAGGGAGCCCGGGAACAAACCCTGCGGGCCTTCCGTAAAGGCAAGATTGACGTGCTTGTTGCAACCGATGTTGCCGCCCGCGGTATTGACGTGGACGATGTCACCCACGTCGTCAACTACCAGTGCCCCGAAGATGAAAAGATCTACATTCACCGTATTGGGCGCACCGGCCGCGCCGGAAATAAGGGCACCGCGGTCACCTTCGTGGACTGGGAAGATATGCCCCGCTGGTCACTTATCAGCAAGCAGCTCAACCTCGGGATGGCCGATCCGGTAGAGACCTACCACACCTCGGATCACCTCTACACCGATCTTGATATTCCCACCGATGCCGGCTCCACCCTCCCCGAATCCCAGCGGGTGCTGGCCGGTCTGGATGCCGAAGAGATTGAAGACCTGGGTGAAACCGGGCACTCGCGGGGCGGGCGCAGGAATTCTCAGCGTCGCTCGGCCCGCCAGGGCGGGCGCCGCGGCCCGCGCGAACGCGGGAGCGAACGGCGTTCTTCTTCGACCCGTGGATCGCGCCGTGCCACATCCACGGCCACGAAGACGGAGGGGCAGCGCTCGGGAAGCGGGCGTCGTCGTACTGAAGAAAAAGAACAGCACAGTACTTCCGGGCGTACCCGCCGCAAGCTCGGCACCCCTCGCACGCGGGCCGAAACTCCCGCGGCTAGCGAGCAGGCAGGAACGCAGCGGCGGCGTCGTAAACTCTCCCGCAAACTGGACTAAGGCGGATTAACAGGCTCAGGCGGGCGCCTCCATATTTCCCGGAGGTGCCCGCCTGGACTTTAAGAATTGCGCGGAAAAAGAACCTACGCGGCGCCCGGCCACACCGAAACCGCACCGGCAATAATAAGCTGCACCGAAATAGCGGCCAGCAGCATCCCGGCAATGCGGGTGAGGAACACCGTGCCGCCTTCGCCGAGGAGCCGGTGCATGGGCGAGGCGAAACGCAATACCACCCATTCAATGATGTGCAGCAGAATAAAAGCCGCGATAATCGCGAGGATGCCGCCCAGGGTATCGCCGGATTCCTCCACCTTAATCATGATGGCAACGATCGCGCCGGGCCCGGCCAGCAGCGGAATTCCCATGGGCACCAGGGCGATATTCACCGAGGAAGCCTTCGCCTCTTCTTCTTGCGGATTGGATTCGTCCTGCATGAGCTGGAGGGCGACGAGCAACAGCAAAATACCGCCCGAAATCTGCATGGCGGCGGTGGTAATACCCAGCAAATCCAGAATGTATTTACCGAAAACCGCGAAAATCGCCAGCACAATCGCGGAGGTGAGGACCGACTGCCAGGCCGCGCGATTGCGTTCCTTATTGGTATTACGCGCGGTGAGCGCGATGAAAACCGGGAGGTTACCTAGCGGGTCGGCGATAACGAACAGGGTCATGAAGGTGGACAAGAAGATCGTGACATCAAAGACGGCCACGGGGCAGTACCTCCTGATTCTCCCCGGCGACCAGGTCCTCCACATCCGCAGGAGCGGTTTTACACCGAGCCGGACTTATAACGACACCATCCTAGGACATCCCCGCGAGAATCGAAAAGACATCCTGAAAATTTTCACGGCCGCGCCCGCGCCGGGTAGGAATGGCGCTCGCAGGTACCCGGCTCCCGCCGGAACGCTACGGCAGTGAAGCGCGTTTTAACCTAGCACAGGCAACGCGGTACCGTCGACCAGCTCGGCGATAATATCCGGGCTCGTGGTGTACTGCCCGAGCCGATTCGTTTTCCCGCGCCCGTGGTAATCACTCGCCCCAAAACCGCGCAGTTGCAAACGCTCGGCAATGCGTTCCAGGCCCGGCACCAGCGCCGGATCGTTTTCCGGATGGCGCAGCTCCACGCCGAATAGCCCGGCCGCGGCCATCTCCTCAAAAGCGCGCTCGGGCACCACTTTATTGCGCGCGGGGGCCACCGGGTGGGCCAGCACCGCTTTCCCGCCCGCCGCCGTGATCATCCGAATGGCCTCGCAGGCCTGCGGCGCGTAATGCGACACATAGTAGGGTCCGTGCACGGAAAGATAGTGGGTAAAAGCCGCGCTCCGGGTGGGAACCACACCGGCCGCCACCAGGGCGTCGGCAATATGGGGCCGCCCGACGGTCGCCCCCGGAGGCGTATGAGCCACTACATCATCCCAGGTGATAGGCACGTCCGCGCTGAGCTTCTCCACAATGGCGCGGGTGCGGGTGAGCCGCGACGCCCGCGTGGTAGCGATATGCTCCTGGATCGCACGGTCATGCGGATCGAAAAGATACCCGAGGATATGGCAGGTGATCCCTTCCCATTTCGTGGACAACTCCATGCCACGGATAAGTACGACGGCGCAGGAGGCCGCCGCAGCGGCGGCCTCCTCCCATCCGGCCACCGTATCGTGGTCGGTGAGCGCAATTCCGGTCAGGCCGATACTCCTGGCTTCCTCCACGAGTTCGCGCGGAGTGACCGTGGAATCGGAGGCGGTGGAATGAGTGTGGGTATCGATAGCCATGTTCTTCAGCTTAGTCGGGGCCGGGCGGGGCGCGGGTAGCAGCCGACCGGGGCACGGAAAAAGTTCGCGGGGCTTTTTATGTCGGCAAAGGGTGCGATAATGGACGGTATGACTACCAAGGGACAGCACGATCAGGATACTGCGCAGCAAAATTTGCGCGCCCGCGGAAATAACCGTTCTCAGCAGCCCAGTAACCTCGAGTTTCGGGAGTTCATGGGCTCGGATTGGGGGCCCCGGCCCGAACCGGCACCGCGCACGGAAGTGGCAGATTATTTACCGGCCCGCCACGCCGCCCTTTCCGCGCTTTTCCCCGGTGAACGCCTCGTGATCCCGGCCGGGGAAACGAAAGTCCGCGCTAATGACACCGATTACCGCTTCCGCGCCCATTCTGCTTTCTCGCATATGACAGGCCTGGGCGGGGAACAAGAACCCGGCGCGGTCCTTGTTTTCAATCCGCGTGAAGAAGGCGGGCATGATGTCACCCTCTACTTCTACCCGCGCGCCTCGCGTTCCTCGGAAGAGTTTTATTCGGATCCGGCCCACGGGGAATTCTGGGTGGGGGCGCGTCCCTCCCTGGAGGAAGTCAGCCGCGCCACCGGCTTGGCCACCGATTCCCTAGATAATCTTCCCGATGCCCTCGCGAAGGACCTCGGGGAAGGCCAGGTGAGTATCCGGGTGCTCGCCGAAGCATCGGAGCAGATCACCGCGCAGGTAAGTGACTTGCGTGCCGCGGCCGGGCTCTCGCAGGATTCCGCCCAAGATGTGGAGCTGGCCCAGGCCCTCTCCGAACTTCGCCTCATTAAAGATGATTTTGAAGTGCGGGAAATGCGCAAGGCGGTGGCAGCCACCTACTCCGGTTTCGATGAGATTATTCGTAGCCTGCCGCGCGCGGTTGCCCACCATCGCGGGGAACGCGTGGTGGAAGGGGCGTTCTTCGCCCGCGCCCGCGAAGAAGGCAACGGCCTGGGATATGACACCATCGCCGCCTCCGGCAACCACGCCAATACCCTCCATTGGATGACGAATGATGGCGAGGTCCGCGAAGGCGATCTCATCCTCGTGGATGCCGGGGTGGAACTCGATTCGCTCTACACCGCGGATATCACCCGCACCCTCCCGGTCACCGGCACCTTCACGGAAGAACAAGCGGAGGTCTATAACGCCGTGCTGGAAGCTGCTGAGCGCGCCCTGGAAGTGGCCGGCACCCCCGGCGTGAAATTCAAGGATGTGCACGCTGCCGCCATGGAAGTTATTGCCGCGTACCTGGAAAAGTGGGGTATGCTCCCGGGCACTGCCGCGCAGTCCCTAGCCCCCGAAGGCCAGTACCACCGGCGCTGGATGCCGCACGGCACCTCCCATCACCTCGGCTTGGACGTGCATGATTGCGCGGCCGCCCGCCGGGATATGTACCTGGATGCGGAACTCAAACCGGGGATGGTCTTCACCATCGAACCGGGGCTCTACTTCCGCGAAGATGACCTTAAGGTTCCCGAACGTTTCCGCGGCATCGGGGTGCGTATCGAGGACGATATCCTCATCACAGAAAACGGCGCTGAGCGCCTCTCAGAAGATATACCGCGGACCATCGCTGATATCGAAGAATGGTTCACGCGGGTGCAGCGCTAATGAAAACCTCGCAAAATTCTCGCGTTTTTATTGGGCGGCTGGCCGGTACCCCCGTCTACGATCCCATTGGCGACCAGGTGGGTACCGTCCACGATGTCGTCGTGGTGTTCCGCGTCAAAGGGGTACCGTCCGCGGTTGGGCTCACCATTGATGTGGTGGGCCGGCGGCGGGTCTTCCTGCCCATTACCCGCGTCACCTCCATCGCAAACGGCCAGGTCATCATTACGGGTGTGCTCAATATGCGGCGCTTCCAGCAGCGCAGTTCGGAAACACTCGTCATGGCCCAGCTCATTGACCGCGAAGTGGTGGTGCGGGAAACCGGCACCCGCATGAGCGTCGTGGACGCGGCCATTGAGCCGCTGCGCGGGCGCGAATGGGGCCTCACCCAGGTGTATGTGCGCGGAATCGGCACGAATTCGCGCCATTCGGAAATCCTCAAGGTGAGCGAAGTGGCCGGCCTGTCCACCGCGAGCCACACCCAGGGAGCCGCTTCAATAGTCTCCCAGCTGGTGGATCTCAAGCCGTGGGATATTGCGGAAATTTTGCGTGATTTACCCGAAGAACGCATGCAATCGGTCGCCCGGGAGCTCACGGACGAAAAGCTCGCGGACGTCCTGGAAGAACTCGGTGATGAGGACCGCGTCACGGTATTGGCTGGCTTGGATGTGGAACGTGCCGGTGACGTTCTAGACGTGATGCAGCCCGACGACGCGGCCGACCTCATGGCCGATCTGCCTTCTGAAACGGCCGCGATCCTCCTCGACTCCATGAGTGAGGGCGAAGCGCAAGATGTGCGCCGCCTCCTCACCTATGACGAACGCACCGCCGGTGGTCTCATGACCCCCAATCCGGTGATCCTCGGCCCGGATGATACGGTCGCCCAAGCCCTGGCCGCAGCCTCCCGCCCGGATATTCCGCCGGCGCTGGCCGCGGTAGCTTTTGTGTGCCGCCCGCCTTTGGAAACTCCCACGGGGAGGTATCTGGGCGCGGTACATATCCAGCGGGCGCTGCGCGAACCCCCGACCACGATGCTGGGCTCTATTCTGGATCGCAATACCGAAGGTGTGGATCCGGAAGCCCCCATCGGTTCGGTCACCCGCGAATTAGCCACCTATAACCTCACCGCTGTCCCGGTAGTAGACCAGGGGCTCCTCCTCGGGGCGGTCTCCGTTGACGACGTGCTCGACCACCTCCTCCCCGAGGATTGGCGCGATATGGATGATTCCTGGGAGGGCGCGGATTCTGAGAGCGCCGCCGCATCCACGACGAACGAGGTGAACCGTGGCTAATGATTTCAATGAACCACTCGAACGCCGCAGCCGCTTGTTTCGGCGCCGACGCCGCAAGGACCCGGAGGCTGCCGGGCGCGCCGCGGAAAGCATCGCCCGCTTCCAGGGCACCGCGAGTTTTCTGGTTTACCTGACCATTTTCGTGGTGGCGTGGCTGGCGTGGAACACCATGGCCCCCGAAAAATGGCAATTCGATTCCGCTGAATTTGGTTTCACCGCGCTCACGCTCATGCTTTCCTTGCAGGCCTCCTACGCCTCGCCCCTCATCCTGCTGGCCCAGAACCGCCAGGATGCCCGGGATAAGGTGAGCGCTGAACAGGATCGCCAGCGTGCTGATCGCAACCTAGCGGATACCGAATACCTCATGCGTGAAATTGCGGGTTTGCGCGATGCGGTCGGCGATATGGCCACCCGTGATTTTGTGCGTTCGGAATTGCGCGATTTGCTCCACGAGCTTGATGACCGCAATATTGACCGCGCTGCCGAACGCGAAGAACGTATCCGCGAATTGCAAGAAGAACTCGATGCGGTCAAAGCCCAGCGCGAAGCCCGTGATGTCCCGGTTGATCCGGGAGATGACCACGCCCGCGCCGCGCTTGACCGCCCTAGGGAGGAGCCCGGTGCCCACGAGTGATCCTGTTTCCGATTCGGTGCCGCGCTCACCCGCGGCCACTGCCCTCACCAAGGATCGGGTGCTAGAAGCCCTCTCCGGGGTTATCGACCCGGAGCTACGCCACCCGATTACCGAACTGGATATGATCCACGGGCTGCGGGTGAGCCCCGAAGGTGATGTCACCCTCACGGTGCTTCTCACCACCGTGCACTGCCCGCGCCAAGACGTTATCGAAAAGGAAGTCCGCGAAGCCATCTCCGCGCTTGAGGGCGTGGGTACTATCACCATCACCATGGGTGCCATGACCCCCCTCCAGGTGCAACACCTCCAGCAGAAGCTGCGCGGGGGGCGCACCACCCGGGAGATCTCTTTCGCGCGCCCCGACTCCCCCACCCGCGTTATCGCGGTGGCCTCCGGAAAAGGTGGGGTTGGTAAATCCTCCGTTGCGGCGAATCTTGCGGTTGCCCTGGCCGCCACCGGCCAACGCGTAGGCCTCATCGACGCCGATATTTACGGTTTTTCCATCCCCGGGATGATGGGAGTGGATACCCCCGCCCAGCAGCTCAACGGCATGATCATCCCCCCGGTCGCCCACGGCGTGAAAGTCATGTCCATCGGTATGTTTGTGCCCGGGAATACCCCGGTGGTGTGGCGCGGCCCCATGCTCCACAAGGCTCTCGAACAATTCTTCGCGGACGTCTACTGGGGAGATCTAGATTTCGTTTTCCTCGATTTACCGCCGGGAACGGGCGACGTCGCTATTTCTTTGGCTCAGATGCTGCCCCGCGCGGATATCCTCGTTGTCACGACGCCGCAAACTGCCGCCGCGGACGTGGCTGAACGGGCCGGTGCAGTTTCTAAGCAAACTGAGCAGACCGTTATCGGCGTCGTCGAAAATATGTCCTACCTGGAACTACCGGACGGAACAAAAAATACTATTTTTGGTTCCGGTGGCGGGCAGCTCGTCGCTACGAATCTCAGTGCGACCCTCGGGTACCCGGTTGAGCTTCTCGCCCAGATTCCGCTGGAGCCCGCGTTGCGGGAAGGCTGCGACGCGGGAACACCGTTCGTCCTCGATATGGTGGACTCCCCCGCGCGTGATATTCTGCGTGGCCTAGCAGCGCGCATCCAAGAGCTACCGCGGCGCGGGGCGCCAGCTGACTAGCGTGCATGCGCTCCGGCCAGCTAGCCCGGCGCGCATACCCCGCGTCATGGCACAGCGCACTATGATAGAAACACTGCTGCGCACTATCCCTGTTTTGGAGGAGGCTTATGTCCGATCGGACCCTGGCGTGGACATACGCTGAAGACGCCGTTATCGAGGGGGATATTACCCGGGCGGCCCGCGCCACCGCCGCTGAATTCTCTATTCGCTGCGTGAGCCCGGCCTGCGGGAACTTCCTCACCGTGCTGGCGGCCTGCGCGAAGGTCACGAACGCGGTGGAAATCGGGACGGGCAGTGGAGTTTCCGGCCTCTACCTACTGCGGGCCGGGGATATTCACCTCACCACGATTGACGTGGAGTCCGAATCCCAGCACGTGGCCCGCTCGCTTTTCGCTCGGGCCGGGGCCCGCCCCGGGAAAGTACGCATTATTAACGGGCGCAGTGCAGATATTTTGCCGCGGCTAGCGGCCCGCTCCTACGATATGGTTCTTGTCGACGGCGATCCTCTCGAGGCTGCCGGCGACTGTGAAGAAGCCTTGCGGATTTTGCGACCTGGTGGCCTCCTGGTGGTGGCTGGCGCCCTCCAGGGCGGCAAAGTGGCTGATCCGGCGCGCCGCGAAGAACCCGTCGTCGCTATACGGCACCTCATTAAGGCGCTTATGCGCGCCGAAGAACTCGATAGCAGCCTGGTGCCCCTCGGCGATGGCGTGCTGGTTTGCCGGCTGCGCTAACCGAACCGCCCTCCGGATCTAACCGGGCATGTTTGAGCACGCCGGTTTCCGAACACATACTATCCGCTGGTTCCTGAACACATAGTTTCCGCCGGTTTCCGAGCACTCCGAACACTCCGGACGCATAGTATCCGGGGGCCGCGCCCGCTGGCTGGCCCCCGGATAGGTAGTAGGTACAGGTACGTTGGTGGTGGTTACTTCTCCACGCTTGCGAGAGCTTCTTTGAGGCTGACGCATTCTTCGTCGTTGAGTTCCAGGACGAGGCGTCCGCCGCCATCCACCGGAATACGAACCACGATTCCGCGCGCTTCACGTTCGACTTCCAGCGGCCCATCACCTGTGCGTGGCTTCATAGCTGCCATAGTGGTTTCCTTCCTGTTCGCCGCAACTATGCGACTAACGTCACCCCTAATTCTACTAGAAGTCTGCCACCTGTTCGCGGCGAGCTTGTCGCGTGGCTTGTTCCGCCGTGAGGGAGCGCTGACCTGCGATAAGAGCATCCACAGCCTCGCGAGCGGTATCCACCACGGTGAAAATATTCGGATCTGCGGGCGAAATCATACCTTCGCTGACCAGGCGCCCGCGGATCCACTCCACAAGGCCACCCCAGAAATCACTGCCCACCAGCACCACCGGGAATCCCGCAACTTTACCGGTTTGTACCAGGGTGAGTGCTTCGAAGAGTTCGTCGAGGGTGCCGAAACCGCCCGGGAGCACCACGAAACCTTGGGAATACTTGAGGAACATTGTTTTGCGCACGAAGAAGTAGCGGAATTCAATGCCGAGATTGACGTATTCGTTGAGGCCCTGTTCGTGCGGGAGTTCGATCCCGAGGCCGATGGAGAGGCCGTCATTAGCTGCGGCGCCCTTATTGGCGGCTTCCATAATCCCCGGCCCGCCCCCGGTAATAATCCCGAAGCCCTGCTGGCTGAGGATATCGGCGGTTTCTTCGGCTACCCGGTAGTAGCGGGAGTCGCGCCCGGTGCGCGCCGAACCGAAAATCGAGACGCAGGGCGGCACGTGGGCGAGCGCCCCGAACCCTTCCACGAATTCGGATTGGATGCGCAGCACTCGCCACGGGTCGCTGAGAGTCCAGTCCCCGTTGCTGCGGTTGGAGAGCAGCTTGGTATCCGCGGTGACGGGCGGAATCTGGGTGCCGCGCCGGGTTTGCGCCCCGCGCCGATAGTCGCGTGTGTTCATGGTTTCTATTGTCCTTCGCTGCCTGCGCGCCTTCCACCCCGCTACGCGGAGCGGAAAACTATCTCAGATCCGCTAGCCCGGCCGCGTCCAGACCGTCCACGGCCTTTTTGACGTCCTGTGCTTTCTCCCGCGTGGTCACCAACACTGCGTTTTCGGTATCAATAACGACGGCGCCCGGCACCCCCACCACAACAATGGGCTTCGCCGAGCTGTACACCAGAGAATCCGGCGCATCAATGGCGAGCACCGGAGCGCCCGTGTTTCCCGGGACCCGCTGGGTGGTGAGTTCGCCGGCGGGGATGCCTTCGGCGAGGGAATCATAATCCCCCACATCAGACCAGCCCATATCAGCGGGAACCACGGCCACCCGCCCGGCCGCCGCGGCCGGTTCAGCTACCGCCCGGTCAATGACCTCCTTCGGGATAGAGGCCCATATCTCTTCTACCTGCGCGGATTGCTGGGCCGAGTCCAGATCCCACAGCTGGGCTAGCTGGCGAAGCGGAGCCGCGATATCAGGGCGGTATTCGGTGAGCATATCCATAAGGGTGGCAGCGCGGGCCACGAAAATCCCGGCGTTCCAGTAGTAGCCACCCTGCGCGAGGTAACTTGCGGCTGTATCCGCATCCGGTTTTTCCACGAACTTTTCTACCGCTAAGGCAGCGGTATCGCCCGCGAGCGGCCCACCCTCGAGCGATTCGCCACCAAGCAATCCGCCGGCGAGCGGCCCACCGGCGCGAATATAGCCGAACCCGGTGGCCGGCCCGGTCGGGGTAATCCCGAGGGTAACCAGGTAGCCGTGCTCTGCTGCGTGCAGCGCGGTGCGTACTGCAGCGGTGAAGGCCGCGGTATTGGAGATGCGGTGATCGGCCGCGAAGGAACCGACCAGGGCATCCGGGTCGGAGCGGTGAGCGAGCGCGGCGGCGATACCGATGGCAGCCATGGTGCCGCGCGGGCTCGGTTCAACCACGTAGTGGAGGGGCGTGTGGATATCGACGAGTTGCTCGCGAACGGCCGCGGCGTGGGCAGTGCCCGTCACGGTGTAGATACTGGATGCGAGCGGGGCGAGCCGGGTCACTGTATCGTGAATCATGGTGTGCCCGGATCCAAAATCGACCAGAAATTTCGGGTGGCTGGCCCGCGAGAGTGGCCACAGCCGTGAGCCGGCTCCCCCGGCGGGAATAATCGCATGGAATGTCACGCCTAGCTGTCCTTTCGCTGCGAGCGGGCGAGTTCGCGTTGCCCGTTCACGTAGTGTGCGCGAGCTTCCTCAGCTTTGAGCTGTGCCTCGCGCGCCTTTGATTCTAGCTTTTCGGCCCGGCGGCGAGCCAGGTTCCCGGCCAAACCACCCCATTCGGGCAGTTCTTCTTCCTCATCTTCGGTGGCGTTATCCGGTTCGGGCAGCAGGGAACCCGTGATGGGATCATGCGGCCACGTGAGTGTTTCCGGAACGGAAAGGGTGACGTAATTGGGAGTGGTAGTGGCCCGCAGTTCTTCCGGGTCCTGTGCCACGTAGGCCCGCGGTGGGTTCGCCATATAGGCGGAGACCATGAGAACGATACGCGAGGCGAGGTTGAGCCAGAGCAGCAAGGTGGCGATAGCGGCGAAGGGCGCGAGGAGCGGGTTCCCGGACACGCTGGATACCGCGGAGGTACCGACCACTCGAATGATGGAAAGAAGGAGCGCACCGAGGGCCGCCCCCGTAATGAAATCGCGGCGGGGTACCCGAATCCCGGAGGTGAAGCGAATAATGAACATGATGACGAGGGCATCGACGGTGGCCGCGAGCAGGAAGACCGCGATTTTGGTTCCGAATTGCACGAGGGCTCCGTCCAGCCCCAGGTGGGTGAGGAGCAGAGTTCCTACCGAGCCGACGAGAGAGCCGATAATCGCGGAGGTGAGGATCCCCAGGGCGAGCACTACGAATCCGGCCAGCCGGAAGAGGATACTCACCGCCCCATTTTCGGTTCGCTGATTCACGCCGAACATGGCTCCGATGGCGGTGGCGAGCCCAGCCATAATGGACATCGCTGTCCACAACAGCACAGCTCCCGCAATGACGGTTGCCACTACCGAGGTTCCCGAGAGGATGAGGTCATCGGGGTTGATGAGCCCTTCCCCGGAGGAGTCTTGGAGGATGCCGGGCAGGGCCGCATTGACGGCATCGACCACGGTTTCCCGCAGCTGCGCGTTCCTGCCGAGGGTGGCCATAAACACGGTCCAGGAAATGGTGAGCGCCGCGGTGATGGCGAAAAGCGCCGAGTAGGCGATTCCACCGGCGAGCAGGCCCCCGCGGGCTTTACCGTAGCGGCCAATCCCCCGCATAATGCGCGTGCCTTGCACCCATTCAACCAGGGATTTTCCTTTATGTACGACGCCGCCCATGCCGCTTTCCGCCACCCGGGCCCCGCTGGGTGCACCCCGCCGGGCGGCTTGCCGCCCGCGCTGATCCACCCCGAAAGCCCGGGAAGTCCTATCCATCACTGTGTTCTGCTGTGTCACATAGCCATGGTACGTGAGGCCTACGACAAAAACAGAAGTTTTTGATTCCTCAACGAGCTTAGCTCTCGAGTTGGTAGTCAACCGTGAGCGGAGCGTGGTCGGACCAACGCTCGGCGTAGGAGGCTGCCCGCCCGATGGTGAAGCTTTGTGCGGTGGCGGCAAATGCGGGGCTGGCCATGTGGTAGTCGATACGCCAACCCACGTTGTTATCAAAAGCTTTGCCGCGCTGGCTCCACCAGGTGTAGGGGCCTTTGCCTTCGTGCCCGTTGTGCTCCAGCAGGGCGCGTTGCACATCTACCCAGGGCCCACCGAACCACCGATCCAAGTAGGCGATTTCATCGTCGAGTACCCCGGAGGTGCGGTTGTGGTTAGACTTCCAGTTCTCAATATCAGCTTCGGTGTGAACGATATTGAAATCCCCGGCGACCAGGGTGCGTGCGGCCGGATCGAATTGCGCTAAGCGGGCGCTTACCCGTTCCAGATGCGCGTATTTTGCCGCCATCTTTTCTGGATTATCCGCCACTCCTGAATGCAGGTAGGCGCTCACCACCCGCAGCTGGTCATCCGGGAGTTCCACTTCAAGCCAGCGCCCGCTATCCACCGGCGCTTCTTCACTGACGGGCTTTCCATCCGCGTCCACGCCCAGGTGATCCCGGATCTCACCCACACCGATGCCTTCCCGAACCGCGACCGCGACTCCGGCCCGGCCTTTGATATCGGAAACGGCCGTGTAGATCCGGTAGCCGGTGCCCGCGAAAATATCTGCGGTGATATCCGCGGGGGCACGCACTTCTTGAAGCAGGATGATATCCGCGGCGGTGGCTTCTAGCCAGGCCGCGATTCCTTTACGCGCGGCCGCGCGAATTCCATTGACATTGACGGTGCTTATCCGCATCTCATTCCCCTTCATGCCCTGCCCCGGAGCGCTCCGGGAGGATCTGTGCTGCTGCGCGCTCTCCTGCCAAGCCCTGCTGTTCGGTTGCGCGCTGCGCCGGCGCGTCCGGGCCGGCTGCGCCGCCTACTGCACTGCGCAGCTTCGCCCCATCCTGCTCCGCAGCGCAGCGTTCGGCCATATCCACGACGTTGCTGAGCAGCATGACGCGGGTCATCGGGCCCACCCCGCCGGGATTGGGTGATACCCAGGATGCGTGATCGCGTACGCCCGGGTCCACATCCCCGAGGGTGCGCCATTTTCCTTCTGCGGTGCGCTCCCGGGTCACTCCCACGTCAATAACGACGGCGCCGGGCGCCACCCATTCCGGGCGGACGAAACCGGCCTGGCCCACCGCGGCAATAATGACATCAGCGCGCCGGCACAGCTCGGGAATATTCGAGGTGCCGGTGTGGCAGAGCGTGACGGTAGCGTTGATGTTCTTCCGGGTGAGGAGGAGGCCGATGCTTCTTCCCACCGTGATTCCGCGCCCGAGGACCACCACGTGTTTGCCGGCAAGGCTGAGCCCGTGGCGTTCGATGAGCTCCACGATGCCGGCCGGGGTGCAGGGCAGCGGGGAGGTGAGCTGGCCGCTCACGCTTGCCACCAAGCGCCCGAGGTTGATCGGGTGGAGCCCGTCGGCATCTTTATCCGGGTCAATCGCTTCGATGAGGCGGGCTTCGGGAAGCCCGGCTGGGAGCGGCAGCTGGAGGATGTACCCGGTGCAGGCCGGGTTGGTATTGAGATCGCGCAGCGCAGCGGCCACTTCTGCCGCGGTGGCGCTCGCCGGCAGTTCCACTTGCAGAGAGGCGATACCCACCTCCGCGCAATCGCGGTGTTTGCCGCGTACATACGCCGCGGAGGCCGGGTCATCACCCACCAGCACGGTGCCAAGTCCGGGAGTGTATCCGCGAGCGCGCAGAGCTTCCACCCGCACCCGCAGTTCATCTTTGATAGCGGAGGCAACCGCGCGCCCGTCCAAAAGTTGCGCTGCCATTACTCGCCTTCCCCGCTCTGTGCACAGATGCTTCCAGGGGCGGCACTAGCTGCGTGCCCGCCGCAGCAGCCGTTTCCGGATGCGCCCGAAGTGCCCGATGCGCCCGGAGCACCAGAACCGCCCCCGACCTGATCGAGGCCGGCGTAGAGCGGGAAACGGTCCGCGAGGGCGCGCACCCGGGCACGCAGCTCCTCCACCGGTGCGGAGTGCCCGCCGATGAGGGCGCGGGCGATAATATCGGCAACTTCCGTGAATTCTTCCGGGCCGAAGCCGCGGGTGGCCAAGGCCGGGGTGCCGATGCGCAGCCCGGAAGTGACGAAGGGCGGGCGCGGGTCATAGGGAACCCCGTTGCGATTGACGGTGATACCGATGCTGCCCAGGAGGTCCTCCCCTTCTCGGCCGTTGATCGCGGCATTGCGCAGGTCCACGAGGACCAGGTGCACATCCGTACCCCCGGAAATAATCGAGATGCCGGCCTGAGCCACATCTGCTTCCGTGAGCCGCGCGGCCAGGATCTGGGCGCCTTCCAGGGTGCGGCGTTGGCGCTCACGGAATTCTTCCGTAGCCGCGTAGCCGAGGGCCACCGCTTTCGCGGCAACCACGTGCATGAGCGGGCCGCCCTGGTTGCCCGGGAACACCGCGGAATTAAGCTTTTTACCGTATTCTGCCCCGCGGGCGGAGAGAATCATTCCCGAGCGGGGCCCGCCCAGGGTTTTGTGGATAGTGGTGGTGACCACATCCGAGTACGGGAGGGGATTGGGGTGCAGCCCGGCGGCAACCAGGCCGGCGAAATGGGCCATATCCGTCCACAGCACCGCGCCCACTTCATCAGCGATGGAGCGGAAAGCCGCGAAATCTAGGTGGCGCGGGTAGGCGGACCACCCGGCGATAATCATGGCGGGGCGTTCGCGCAGCGCAGTTTCACGCACCTCATCCATATCGAGAAGATAGGTTTCCGGATTGACGTGGTAGGCGGCTACCTCATAGTTACGCCCGGAGAAATTGAGTTTCATGCCGTGGGTGAGATGCCCGCCCTGATCGAGGGCCATGCCCAAAACTTTGCCCCCGGGTTTCACCATCGCGTGGTACACGGCGGCATTCGCCGAGGCCCCCGAATGGGGTTGCACGTTCGCGTAATCAGCCCCGAACAGGCTTTTTGCCCGCTCAATGGCGAGGGTTTCGGCCTTATCCACCCATTCGCAGCCCCCGTAGTAGCGCCGCCCGGGATAGCCTTCCGCGTACTTATTGGTGAGAACAGAGCCCTGGGCTTGCAGAACCGCGCGGGAAACGAAATTCTCCGACGCGATCATTTCCAAGCCTTCTTGCTGGCGGCGCAATTCCCCGGTGAGAATCGCGGCAACTTCCGGGTCCGCCACGGCCAAAGGTTCATCCAGTGGTGTACTCATGTCTCTCCTCCACACCTTCCACGCCTTCGCTGTTAGGTCGACAGTCTACCGCGGGGGTGCGACACAAAAATTGCAGCGAAACTTTCCGGACCACGCGGGCCGTTGCGGCGTCGTCGTGCTGCACGCGGATGGGAACGACGGCGCACGGCCCGCGAGCAGCGAGCACCCGCGCAAAAGGGCCGCGCTTAGGAAATCTTGGGTGCGCTTAGATCGGCGTGCGCCAAATCCGCGGCGGGGCTCTTCGTGACGAGTTTGTGGCCCCACCACAGGGCGAAGAACAGCGGTAATCCGATATAGGAGGAGAGCAGGTCGAGGGCGCCACCGCCGGAGGTAATAATAAGGTAGCTCTGCCCCACAATCACCACCGCGCACATCACCAGCGCCACGATGGGGCCGGCCGGGTAGAACCGCGCTTTGAAGGGGAGTTCGTCGAGGCTGCGGCCCTGGGCTATGAAGGCGCGGCGGAAATTGTAGTGGCTCCACGCGATGCCCATCCAGGTGATAAAACCGGCCAGCCCGGAGGCGTTAACGAGCCAGGCGTAGGCTTTGCCGTCGCCCATGAAGGAGGAGATGAAGCAGGCGGTGGCCACCAGAATCGTGATGATCATGGCGTTGAGCGGGACGCCGCGGCGGGTCAGGCGCGCCAGGAATTTCGGGGCGCTGCCCTGCTCGGCCAGTGCGAAAAGCATGCGGGTGGATACGTAGAGTCCGGAGTTCCCGGCGGAGAGCACCGCGGTGAGAATAACGGCGTTCATAACCGCGGCCGCGAAAGCCACCCCGGCGCGCTCGAATACCAGGGTGAAGGGCGAGACGGCGATATCGGAGATGTCGGTGCGCAGCAGATTCGGGTCGCTGTAGGCCACCAGGGT
This sequence comes from Actinotignum timonense, assembly GCF_002860685.3. GTDB lineage: Bacteria > Actinomycetota > Actinomycetes > Actinomycetales > Actinomycetaceae > Actinotignum > Actinotignum timonense. The sequence continues at coordinate 1,944,958 of NZ_CP136960.1, forward strand.
GCCCACCACCACGATCGCGCCGATGTAGAAGATGAGGATGCGCCAGAAAATTGTGCGGGTGGCGCGCGGGACGGTGGTGGCGGGGTCGCGGGCCTCCCCCGCGGCGATGCCCACCATTTCGGTGCCCTGGAAGGAGAAACCGGCCACCATGAAGACCGCGAGGATGCCCGCCCCGCCGTTCACGAAGGGCGCCTCGCCTTCCGTCCAGTGCGCGAGCCCCGGGCTGGCCCCGAACACGCCGGCGATCATGAGCAGGCCCACCGCGATAAAGGCCAGGACGGTCACCACTTTAATGAGAGCGAACCAGAATTCGCCTTCTCCGTAGGTACGGACCGAGAGCGCATTGAGCAAAATGAGGAGGGCTAAAAAGACCGCGGACCACACCCAGCCGGGGGTGTCCGGGTACCAGTACTTCATGACGAGCGCCGCGGCGGACAGCTCGGCGGCCACGGTGATTGCCCAGTTGTACCAGTAATTCCAGCCGGTGGCGAACCCGAAGGACGGGGAAACGAAACGCCGCCCGTATTCTTCGAAGGAGCCGGCCACCGGCAGGTAGGCCGCCATTTCGCCCAGAGATTGCATGAGGAGGTAGACCATCATCCCGATGAGCCCGTAGGCCACCAGGGCCCCGCCCGGGCCGGCCTGGCTGATTGTTTCGCCCGAAGCCACGAAGAGCCCGGTGCCAATCGCCCCGCCCACCGCGATCATGGTGAGGTGGCGGGCGTGCAGGCCGCGTTGCAGCTGCGGCTCGGCGGATTGCTCAGCTTGTCCAGCTTGCTCTGGTGCCACGTTTTCTCAGCTCCTTCATCGCGGCGCCCCTGTGGGCGGGCCCGCTCCCCGCGGTGGCCGCGCCACCGCCTCAGTGCTTCGTTCGTACCGGCACACGGTAGTGTACGCTGCCACCGCGGCGCTATTGCTTCTCACACAGCGAGCCGCGGGTCTATTTCCGGCCGGTTCGGGGTGTAGTGGCGGCTTCTTCGGGGTGTAGCGCGGTTTAGCGCCGGGTGTAGCTGCGGGTTTAGTGCGCGCTTGCGGCCCGCCGCGCCCCGCTATTGTTCTGATATTCAATAAGAACGACGGCGCTGGCCACGTTGCCATCATGACTCATCGACACATGAATATTCACGCTCCCGAGGGTTTTATGGACCGCCCCGGCTATCGGTGCCCCGAGGATAATCGCGGGGCGCCCCCAGCGGTCATTGGTGACTTCGATAGCATCCCAATGCCCCTCGGGCAGCACCGGCTGAGAACCGTACAGGGCCGCCGACCACGCTTTAATAAAAGCCTCTTTAGCCGCCCAACGCGCCGCCAGATGCGGGGCGAGCTCCGCGGCCGGGATAACGGTCTCAAATCCGGCTTCTTCCGCGGCCGGGGTGGCGAAGGCGCCGGCGGCCTCGGTGCGGGTGTGGCGCTGAGCCCGGCGGATCGCGTAGCGCATTTCCCGCGCGGTAAAAACATTGCGGAAGCGGGAGCCGGGTAAATCCAGCTGCTGGGCGAAGGCATCGATGGCCACGGTATCGGTTCCAATTCCCGCTATCACGGAGCACTCCTTCCCGGTGACGTATCCGTTTGGCCAGCTCAGAGCCAAAGTGGCGCCGTCGTTCCCTATGACTTTAGCTCCCGCGTGACTTTTCCCTTTTATGGTAGACGAGGCCGCCGCTCCCTGTCTGCTCTTCCCGAATTTTGCTTTTCCTCTACCATTCGCCGCTGAGCTGGAGAAAAATAGTCCCTATGGCATCGATAGAGACAACCGGTATCGAAATAGTCGACGATAGTGAGCGCACCGCGAAACCCCGGCATCTGTTCCTGCCGTGGTTCGCCTCGAATATCTCCGTTTTCGGGATGAGTTACGGGGCGTGGGTGCTTGGATTTGGTATTTCTTTCCCGCAGGCGCTGGTCATCACGGTAATCGCCGTGATTCTGTCCTTCGCTATTTGCGGGGTAATCGCGCTGGGCGGCAAACGCGGCTCGGTGCCCACGATGGTCATGTCGCGCGCGGCTTTCGGGGTCAGCGGCGCGAAAGTTCCGGGCATTATTTCCTGGCTGACTTCCATCGGCTGGGAGACCTCGCTGGCCATTACCGCAGTTCTAGCCACTAATACCGTGCTGGCGCGGCTGGGCTGGGCCGGGGAAGATTCCACCACCGTCAAAGTGGTGGCGGCGGCCATTGTTGCCACCCTCATCGTGCTGGGCGCGGTGGCCGGGTATCACATTATTATGAAAATGCAGGCGGTTCTCACCTGGATCACCGGCATCACCACGATTATCTATATTATTTTAGTTTTCCCACATCTCGACGCCTCCGCGCTTTTCTCTCACTCTTCGGGCTCTGTCGCGGCCATGCTCGGCGCTTTCGTCATGGTGCTCACCGGCATGGGCCTGGGCTGGGTGAATATCGCGGCGGATTGGTCGCGCTACCAGAGCCGCGAGGCGCGCGGCAGCCATATTATTTTCTGGAATACCCTGGGTGGTTCCCTCGGCCCGGTGGTCCTCATTAGCTTCGGGCTGATGCTGGCCGGTTCGGACGACGCGCTCTCCGAAGCCATCGGCGCCGACCCGGTCGGGGCGCTGGCCACCATCCTCCCCACCTGGTTCCTCCTCCCCTTCCTCCTCACCGCGATTCTTTCGCTGCTCTCGGGCGCGATTAACGGTATTTATTCTTCGGGGCTCACCCTCCTGACCCTGGGGATTCGGATTCCACGCCCCCTCGCCTCCCTCATCGACGGCGTGATTCTCACTGTGGGAACTGTTTACGTCACGTTCTTCTCGCCGACCTTTATCGGCCCCTTCCAGTCCTTCCTGGTCACTTTGGGGGTACCGCTTGCCGCGTGGACCGGCATCATGATGGCGGATATTACTTTGCGTAAGCGTGATTACGACGACGCCGCACTCTTCTCCCCCACCGGCCGCTACGGCAAGTACAACGCGACCTCGCTGGCCATCCTGGCGGTGTGCTGCGTGATCGGCTGGGGTTTGGTAGTCAACGGCTTCTCCGATGCTCCCTTCAATGATTGGCAGGGCTACCTCCTCCCCCTCATCGGCGGGGTGGACGGGCCGCTCGGCTCGGGTAATATCGGCGTGATCCTGGCTCTCATTATTGGTTTCGTGGCCTACTACGGGCTGTGCGGAGCGCGGGTGCGCCGCCAGGAAGCGGAGATGATTTAGCGCTCGTATACACAAGTGGGGCGGACATTATTTATGCTGTCCGCCCCACTTTTATAATTTTACTTTTCTTGATATCCGCAAGATATCCTCGTTATTGCTACTTTTTGACCACCACTACGATAGCCCAGATGGAGAAGGCAATATTCACGATGGTGGCGAGGACGAAGAGAATAAAGCCAATACCGACGCTGGCAACCTCAGAGAATTCAGAAAGCTTGGACAGAGCGTTCATGCTACCGATGAATAGCAGAATCCCGAAAAGTAAACCCACCCCGCCGGCGGTGGCCATGGTCCACTTCTTCTTGATCACCAGAGCGAGCGTGGAGAAAACAGCTGCAATGAGGTAGCAAAGAATAATCACCCACGCCGATTCGGAATCCCCCGTCATCATGCTGGCGGAAAAACCAAAGGCCGAGGCGAAGGGCAGGAAAACGCTGAGCATCGCGAGCACCTGGGCGCCGATGAGCACCGCCGGAATAATCACATTCCACTTGGAAGCGCGCCCCGCGGAGGCAGCCGCGAAGCTCTGGCGCATCGCACCGGCCTGCTGGGCGACCGCCGGAGCCACCCGGTTACTCACGAAATCCTTGGCCCCGGTGGCGAATTGCTTGAGGCCTTCTTTCATATCCCCCACGGAATTATCCGCAGCGCCCGGCCCGGCTACCGCGCCCTGGGCGACGGCCTCCTGGTATTCCCGCAGGGTGGGTTCGCGGCCGTTATCCAGCTGGAAGCGAGCCTGCCACTGCTCGGCGGTGAGGGGCTGCGGGGCCTGCTGCGCGTGCGCGGCGGGCTGCTGGAACTGGGGTTCGGGCTGCTGATATTCACCAGCCGGCTGCGCCGCGGCGGGCTGTTCTTCCGGCTCTGCGGCCGGCTGCGCTGCCGGTTGCTGGGTCTGCGCAAACTGCGGGGCCTGCTGCGCCTGGGCTTCGGCCTGGCGTTCGCGAATCCAGGACACCAGTGCCGGGTAGCACTGCGGATGAACCGCGATAGCATCCCACAGGTCGGGGCGCTGGGCCGCAATATCGGCAAGATCCCGCGCGGTAATCTGCGGGTCGCCTAAGTTTTCGAGGGTCATTGTGCGCGGATCGTACATCATAGCGGTTCCACTTTCTCCCATAGAATTTCCGTACCGCAAAAACGCGGACGAAAACCCCGTGTAGCTACCAATACTTTCTACGGTTAATATACGGAGTTTTCTCCTGTAGCAACAGTATCCCAGTTACCCTAGGTACGTGGGGTTTATGAAAAACTCTACAGGTACGACGGCGGGGCTCATCACGCGAGTTCCACCTTCCACGTCACCGTACTCCATCTGTGAGGAAGGACCTCTTATGACTAACGGACCTGACCAGTTCCCACCGTCCACGCCGGTGCCCCCGCCTCCACCTCCGCCGCCTTCCGCGCCAACGCCTTCCGCGCCGAGCCCCGCGGAAGCGGAGCTGACCCGGACGATTCCGCCCGTCGAGGAGGCGCCGGCAGCCCGGCCCGAGGCTACCCCGGCGCATCCGCTCGCGGTCCCGGTTCCTCCCCCGCCTCCCGCGCCACCGGTCTCCGAGCCGCCGGCCCCCGCGCATGCCGCAGATGAGCAGCCCGAAGCCGATTTCTCTGAGGCCAACTTCTCCGAGGTCAGTCAGCCCGACGAGCACCATACCGAAGAAGCTACCCCGCAGCCCGATCCGGAAGCCACGCTCGCCGCGGAAATCCCCGCGGCGGATTCGCCCGCGGCAGCGGCGCCGTCGCCCCTATCACCAAGCGAGCCTGAAGCGTGGATCACGGCCGATGTTGATGCGGGCGCGCCCACCCGTACCGCGCTTCCGCGGATGCTCGAGGATATTCCGAGCGCGGCCAGTGCCGCCGCGGCCTCGGATGCGCTACCAGCTCCGGATACGGTACCGACCCCGGGTTACCCGCCCGCTCCCGGCTATGCGCCGCAGCCCGGTTACGGCGCCACGCCGCAGGGTTACGCGCCTCCGGGCGGGTACGGCACCGTGCCGAGCCCGGCCGCCGGCCCCGGAATGCCAGGCGGAATGCCGGGCGGAATGTACGCCGCCGCCCCGGCCCCGGCGCTTCCGCGGGAGAAGAAATCCCATAAGAAATTGTGGATCAGCCTGGTGGTTTTGCTGGTGCTCGTCGTGGCGGGTGTTATTGGTTTTAAGGTGACGGCCAGTAAATTCGCGCCGGAGAAAACGGCCGAGGCGTATCTCTCCGCGATTGTGGACGGTAAGGCCAGCGCCGCGCTCGAGGTGTACGACCCGAATGTGCGGTCCGGGGAGCGCCTGCTCCTCAGCGACGAAATTTACAGCAAGGCGACGAATCGGCCCACCGATTTTGAGGTGATTTCCGCGTTTAAGCAATCGCAGCCGGGCGGGAAAAATACCGTGCACGTGAGCGCGGAATTCACCATCGATATGAAGAAATATCCGGTTGATCTCACGCTCAGCGAACGCGGCAAGAAATTCCTGTTCTTCTCCGAATGGCAGGTCACTGATGCGCCGCTGGGGACCGTGGAGCTACGTTCCGCCACGCCGCGGGTGAGTATTAATGGGGTCTACGTCGATCTTTCGACCACGGTGGACCCGGCCACGAAGGGCGAGCGTGCTAGCGAGTACTATTCGCTGCCCGCTTTCCCGGGGACCTACACGGTGGGTGCCCAGGGCGGTGACACCTTCGTGACTTTCGGGGAGGCGGAGAGTGTATCCGTCCCGGTTATTGGCCCGGGTTCCTCGGCCGCTATTGAACCGAGCTTCACTCCGGAGGTGGCCGCGGAAATCCAGAAGCAGGTGAATGCCCGGTATGAGGCGTGCATGCCCGCCGATACTTTCGAGGTGAAGGACTGCCCCGAATTGAATATGAGCGATCCTGTTTTCCAAGCGGTGACGGAGATTCGGCGCTCGTGGAAGGAAGAACCCAAGGTTGAGGTGGAGGCCTCCAGCCTGCGCTACGAGGATGGCGCCTACGTGGGCACCGCCAAAGTCAAGGGCAAGGCCGTTATTAATTACAAGCAGCGCTACAGCGAGAAGGATCCCTGGAAGGAATCGGAGTGGCCGGTCAATATCTGGGTGAACCGCACCCTGCGCTTCGAAGTGAAAGACGGGGCGATCACGGTGGATTTCTCCAAGGATAATTACGGCTGGTAAAAGCGGCTCCAGTTACTAAGCGCGCTAGACAGCAACCGGGGCGGGGTGGTTCGTGATGAACTACCCCGCCCCGCTCTTATGGGATGGATCCGCTCTGCTTTAGCCTGCTTTAGCTCTGCTTTAGCGCAGCTGGTACTTTCCGTTCACCAGGCGGTAGCGCGGATCGAGGAGCAGCGCTGCTTCGCCTTCGTGGCGGTCCCCCGCGAAGCGCTCATCCACCGAGGTTTCGGTGTAGAGCGGCGCGTGGCCAACCATTCCGGCAACCAGGTGGCGTGCACCTTCCAGCAGGCGCATATCAGCGCTCTCGCACCACAGCTGGGCTGCCTTCGCGCCGTTGGTGCGCGCGATAGCTGCCTCGAAAGCCGCCGGGTGCACGAGCATCATGAGCGCGGAAACATGCCCGAAGCCGAGCGAGGTCAGCACGGCCGCCTTGATATCGCCCACCTCGAGGACCTCGCGCGGCCACACCAGGTAGCTGCGTTCCTCGAAAGCCGGATCGGAGCAGTCCAGGGCCTTATTCCCCGGGATCTTCCCGGTGGCGAACATCTGGGTGATGCCAGCCATCTGGAAGAGCGCCGCCCCGCCCTTGGAATGCCCGGTCAGGGTCTTCTGGGAAACCACGTAGAGCGGGTTGCCCGCGCTGCGGCCCAGCGCCGTGAAGAGGCGGTCGTGAAGTTCCGCTTCGTTCGGGTCATTCGCATTGGTGGAGGTGTCGTGCTTGGAAAGCACGGCGACGTCGTCCACACTCACGCCCAGATTGCGCAGGTTCGTGGCCAGCACGGAGTTCTCTCCGCCCATGCCGGCGGCCAGCGCTCCCAGGCCCGGTGCCGGAATCGAGGTTTGGATACCGTCCGCGAAGGAGCGAATATAGGCCACCACCCCGTAGACGGGCAGCCCCATCTGGGCGGCCACGTCACCGCGGGCCAGCAGCACCGTGCCGCCGCCGCAGGCTTCCACGAAGCCACCGCGGCGCAGATCGCCAGCGCGGGAGAAGAAGCGCGGGTTGATGCCCTTCTTCGCCATAGCGGCAGAATCCGCCGTCGCATTCATATCACCGAAACCGATAAGGGACTCGACCTGCACGTCATCAATCGCGCCGGAGACCACGAACTGAGCCTTGCCGGTGGCGATCTTATCCACGCCTTCTTCCACGGACACCGCGGCGGTCGCGCAAGCGCCGATCGGGTGAATCATGGAACCGTACCCGCCCACATAGGCCTGCATGGTATGCGCGGCGATCACGTTCGGCAGGGTTTCCTGGAGGATATCCTGCGGGTAATCCTTACCCAGGAAGCGATCCACGTACAGGCGGCGCATGGAGGTCATCCCGCCGAAGCCGGTGCCCTGCGTGGAGGAAACATCCACCGGATGCACGTATTCGAGCAGCTCCGCCGGGGAGAACCCGGCCGAGAGGAAGGCATCCACCGCCGTCATGAGGTTGTAGATAGCCATGCGGTCCGCGCTCTCCACCAGCGATGCCGGAATCCCCCACTTGGCCGGATCGAAATCGGTGGGGAACTGCCCGCCCACGCGGCGGGTGAGGGTGGTACGGCGCGGCATGTAGGTCAGTGCCCCGGCCTTGCGGGTCACCCGCCATTCGCCGTCTTCCTCGAAGAAGCTGGTGAAGCTCGGATCCGCTTCGGCGTGGGCGAGGGCTTCCGCTTCGCTGCCCACCGTGAAGGTCACGTCCTTCTCCAGGTAGACCGGGGCGATATCGGTGGTTCCGATATCGGCCAGCGGCCCGTCATCCACGAAGGCGCGGATACCCGAACGCGCCACAACTTCATCGCGGTAGCGTTCGAAAATATCCTCTTCGGGAACCAGCTCGCCTTCGGGGGTGTACCAGCCCGGCTTCGGGGTGTCGAACCAGGTGAGCAGGCCCATCATCCAGGCCAGCTCCAGCACCCCGGCAGGGGTGAGGTCCACATCGCCGTCGCTTTGAATCCCGAGTTCGGCTTCCCACCGGGTACGCGAGCTGCCCCACGGGCCGGTTTCGCCCAGCCCCACGATGACCACGAGGTCCTCGGGCTTGGCGCTGCCGCTCCCGAAAGCACCCAGGTCCATGGTCGGCTGGTGGATGCTCACCGGGCTGGGCAGGGCCCGCACGCTCGGTGCGGCCTGCGCTGCCGGAGCGGGGGCGGCCGGCGTGATGCTCGCGGCCAGTTCGGGCAGGTTAATATCACCCAAGCCACCGGTCATATCGTGAATGACCGGCGCGGTGCGGGCAGCCGCCACCGATTCGGGGGTGAAGAGGGTGAGCAGTTCGCGCCCGGCTTCCGCCGTGGACCAGGTATGCACGCCCTTGGCTTCCACGGCTTCCACCAGCGGATCGTTCCCACCCATGAGGCCGGTGCCGCGCACCCACCCGATCTTCGCGTGCGCGATGGTGGTGCGCTGGCCCCACGGCTCCACGCGCCACTTATTGACCACGGCATCGAGCGCGGCCTTGACTTCGCCGTAGGCGCCGTCCCCACCGAAGGAGCCCCGGTTCGGGGAGCCCGGCAGAATCACGTGCATGCGATGGTCGATGGCGGCGTCGGTGCCCAGGCTTGCGAGGGTGCCGATGAGGCGCTCCACGCTCCACAGCAGCACGCGGGCCTGGTTTTCCGCTTCGGGGCCGGCATCGCTGAGGTAGCCGCTCACCCGCGGCGCCGCGAAGGGCACCAGGAGGTCAGGAATGAGGGCCGGCTTGACGAGCTTCGAGGTGGCACCCACCGTTTCGCGCTGTTCGGCGCCGATCCACGCGGTGATCGCGTCGACGTCGCGGAAGGAAGCGAGGTTGGCGGGGATGAGCCACAGTTCGGCACCGTTAATGGCGTTTTCGCGGTAGAGCTTCTTCGCGAAGTTCAGGCGCGTGGTGGAGATACGCGAGGAAGTGGCGACGACGGTTGCCCCGCCGGCCAGCAACCCGGCCACCACCGCACCCGCGATGGAGTTCTCTGCCATACCGGTCACCACCGCGACCTTCCCGGCGTAGATTCCCGGGGTGGTATCGCGGGCAGCGCGGGCGATCTTCGTCAAGCGCGCCGCGAGCTTGGGATTGCGGGCCGCCTGCCATTCGGCCTGGCGGGCCACTTCTTCCCCAACGCCGGTGAAATTGGCGTTCACTTCGCGCCCGAAGGCGATCTTGGCCACGTCCTCGCGGGCGGTGGCCCAGCGGTCGCACAGGCGTACGGCCTGGGCCGGGTCGAAGCGCGGGGTCACGAAGTCTTCCCAACCGCTGCCCAGTTCCGCGCTCATCGCTTCGCGCAGGGCCAGGTCATCAGCGGCCGCGGGCGCTTCCGGGCGCTCGTTGTGGCCGAGGCGCGCGAGCAGATCGCGCGCGGTTCCGGCCAGGATCGCGTCCATACGTTCGGCATACGCGTCCAGGGCAGCGGAATCGACGACGCCGCCCGCCCCGCTCCCGGTACTCGGGAGCGCAACGTTGATGCCGTGGGCCGCGCCCACCGCCCGCACCGCCGCGTCGATGAGTTCATCGAGCTGGGCGGCCGAGGTGGGGGCCTGCGGGAGGGTAGCCAGTTCATCGCCGCGTACTGACTTACCTTCGCGGGTACCCAGGAGGATGGTGGCGGTCACGTGGGCCACCCAGCCTTCGCCGAGCTGCCAGGTATCCTGCACCCGCTGGGCCACCCGGGCCGGCTTAGCGCCGGCCGCACCGGTGAGCGAACGCAGCCGGTCCGCGATGGCTTCGCGCAGCACGCTCCCGAAGGGCTTATAGGAGTGGGCGGCCTGATCAACCTGGGAGACCAGGGTGGCCAGCGGTGCTTCCGCGGCGCCGTCCATGGAGGCCAGGTCGAATTCGGCGGTCATATCCATGAGGATCTGGTTGCGCTTGGAGGAAACCCCGTTGGTGAGGGTTTCTACCGAGTCGGCATCGCCCATCTGGTCCAGGCGGATCTTCGTGGACCAGGCCAGCAGGACGCGCAGGGCATCCCCGGCCCGGAAGGGCAGATCCGCGGTCGGTTGGCCATCGCCCGCCGAAGCGGCGGCGGGTGCCGGGGTTGCTGCCGCGGCCGGGGCCGCCGCAGCGGCGCCAGCAGCAGCCGCATCCGGTGCGGGAGCAGCCGCTTCCGGAGCGGCGGCCGCGGCTTCGGGTGCCGCAGCCGCGGCGGTGTCGCCGCCGTTCGCCGCAGCGCCATTGGCACCGGCCGCAGCCGCCGCGCCGTCCGCGAATCCATCTTCAGCAACCGGGGCGCTGGCAACATCCTCGTGCAGAACGCGCTTGGCGTCCCGCTGCACGTTGTAGACGCTCACGTGGCGCTGGGCGTGCTTGGGTAGCGCGAGGGTGCGGGTGGCCATATTCGCCAGGGTCGGCGAAGCAGCCAGGCCGATTTCCACGATATCTTCCACCCCGGCCTCAATAAGGTAATCCTGGGTTTCAATCCAGCGCACCGGGGAGGCAAATTGCCAGGCCAGCAGCTCGATGAGGAGCTCGCGGGCGGTACCCACCCGGTCGCGCTCCACGCGCGCGGCCAAATCATCGCGAATCTCGCGTACCACCGTTGAGGGGACCACCTCGAGGATGGCATCGCAGAATTCTTCCGTCAGCTCGAAGGGGCGGGCCACCAGGTTAGGCAGGTAGCGCCCTTCAAGAATTTCGAGCTTAATATCCGCGGGAACAATGGCACGCAGGGTATCGCCAAATTCGGCTACGCCGGTGCGCAGCACGCTGGAATGGAAGGGCACATCAATACCGGGAACCAGCATGAAGGGGCGCTTGCCCCCGGCCTGCCGGGCCCGCTCATTGGCGTCCTTTTCCAGAGCTTCCAAGCCTGCCACGGTTCCGGCCACCGCGTACTGGGCGCCAGCCAGGTTGTAATTGACGATCTCGAGGAATTCCCCGGAAGCGGCAGCTACCTGCGCGACGTAGTCGCGCACGGCGTCGTCGCCCACCCCAAATTGGTTGGGACGCAAGGCACCCATGCGGTAATTCGAGCGGCCCTGCTCATCGCGTTCCACCAGGTGATGCATGGTGGTACCGCGCCGGTACACGATTTCCAGCACGTCCTCGAGGCTGAAGACCTGCGAGTAGGCGGAAAGCGCATTGTATTCGCCCAGGGAATGCCCGGCGAAGTAAGCACCGCTTACCAGTGAACCCTGTTCACGCAGACGCGAGGTCTGGGCGAACGCCACGGTCGCGAGCGCCACCTGGGTAAATTGGGTGAGGTTGAGGACCCCGTCCGGGTGGCGGAAGATCTCGTCACGCACCCGCAGCTCCACCGGGTTATCGCGCACCACCGCGAGGATGGAGAACCCGAGGGCGGAACGGGTATGCCGGTCGGCGCGTTCCCACACCTCACGCACGGCAGCCGAAGCGGCCCGGTCATCGAGGGTCATGCCGCGGGCCTGGATGCCCTGACCCGGGTACACATAGGCGGTACGCGGGGCGCTCACGGTGCAGGAAGCCTGGGAGACCACGGTATCCCCGCAGCGGGCGGTCACGTCGAGGGCGAGCCCGCCCCCGCGCACCCGGCCCACGCGCTCCACGGTAATATCCACCGCGTCACCCAGGTTCACCATGCCGAACATGCGGTAGGTCCACCCGGTGATATGCATGGGGGCGCGCCCGGCCACCGGATCGGCCACCGCGTGCTGGGCGGCGGCGCACAGCCACATGCCGTGCACCAGCGGGGCATCCATTCCCGCCACCAGCGCGGCGTTGCGGGATACGTGAATCGGGTTGAAATCACCGGAAACAATAGCGAAGGCCGTCATATCGGTGGGGGCCTGCACGGTGACCTTGCGCAGCACCGAGCGCGGGGTGTCGATAATATCGGCATCCACTCCCCCGCGGGCGGCCGGCTCGGAGGGCAGTTCCGTGGTGGTGGCGCGCCCGCGCATGGCGAAGCGTTCCTGGAATTCCAGCACCACGGTGCCATCCTCGCACGCAACATTCGTACGGATGGTCAGCACCCGGCCGGCCGAAGATTCGGCCACGGATGCCACCCACGAGCGCGCGGTGAGCTGCCCGGCTTCCAGGATCTCCTCCACCGGCACATTCACCTTTTCCAGGTGATCAAGATGCACGCCGGAGAGCAGTCCTTCAATAATCGGGTAGCCATCGGCTTCGCCCGAACCCATCGCGGAATAGATGGTGGGCCAGCACGAACCGAGCAGCGCGGAGGGCACGGCCGCCGGGGTGCGCCCGGCCGGCGCGGTAATCCCCGCGTGCAGGGTGTTGATCTCCGGGGAGACCGCGAAGGTGAGGGTGGCAACGCCGTCGATCATCTCGGGTTGCTTCGTGATGGGGGTGCCGCCCAGGGTGGTGGTTCCCACCCCGGACATCGCGGCGAGCACCTCGCGCATGGCCGCTTCCAGGCGGGCGTCATCCACCACGGGCAGCCCGCCGGTGGCTACCGATTCGGGCAGCAGCAGCGGGATGCGCATATGCCGCACCACGTGCTGGTGGGCCTGGGTGCCATCCCAGAGGGTATCGAGGGGCACGAAGATTTCCAGGCCCTCCGGAGTATCGCGGATTTCCGCTTCCGGAATGAGGTGGGCCGGGTTGGTGGCCAGGTGGCCGTGCCACACGATGAAGGGGGTTTCCCGCAGGAAGGTTTCGCGGTCGCGTGCCGCGCGGGAGAAGGCCGGCTGGGCCTGCGCCCCGCCCGCACTCACTCGTGCCACGGCGTCTTCTTCGTAGCGGCCCAGGATATCGGCGATGGGTTCATCGACCTTGGTGATGGCGGCCACCGAGGTGGGGCCGGGAATAATACGGACCTGGTCCGCGGTGTAGCGCGGGTTGTGGGATTGCCACAGGGAATCCGAACCCCAGAAACGCAGCACTTGCTCGTTAATAACCGGCACGAAAGGCACCGGCTTGGGGTACTTGGAGGCCAGGGCCACGAACCAGGCTTCGTCCTGGGCGAGCACGGTGTGTTCTTCCGCACTCGGGTAGGCGGCGAGGAAGCGCTGGAGCGCTGCCTGCGGATCGGCGGCGGCATCGGCCTGGGTGGGGAAGAGCGTGGGAACATCCCCGCTTTCCGCTTCGCACAGGCGCGCTTCGAAACGCTGGAGCATTTCCCAGAAGCGGGTTTGGGTGGGTTCGTCGGCCCAGGGCACGGTCAGTTCCACGTAGCGGCGCAGCGCCTGCGCGTAGGTCATCTGCGCGATATCCCCGAAGTAGGGTTTCGCGGTGGCGTTGATCGCGGTAATGATTTCCTCGCGGCGCGCGGCGATGGCTTCGGCGTCCCCGTCCACTTCCACGAGGAGGCGGGCAGCGCGGGCGGCCGCGTTTTCCACATTGTAAATATCGGCGTGCAGGGAGGACTGGGTGGAACAAATACCACCGCGGGTGGAGCCGGCCGCCACCCAACCGCCGTTATCGTCCGGGCTCACGCCGGGCGTATCAACGAGCAGCTGCTTGACGTCGGGATTCGTTTTCGCTTCCTTCGCGGCCATGGCCGCGGTTCCGATGAAAACGCCGTCCACGGGCATGGGTCGCATACCGTAGGCCTGCGCCCACGTTCCGGTGAGGAACGACGACGCCCGCTCGGGAATGCCCAAGCCGCCACCCACGGTAATAATGAGGCCGGCCTCACGCATCTGGCCGTAGGTCGCGATGAGCAGGTCTTCCAGGTTCTCCCAGGAGTGGTGCCCACCGGCGTGGCCGTCTTCCACTTGCGCGATCAGCGGGGCGCCCGGGCAGGCCTTGGCGATCTCCACGAGCTGGCGAATCTGGGCCACGGTGCCGGGCTTGAAAGCAATATAGGGGAAACCTTCGGCGCGCAGGCGCGCGATAAGTTCGAGGGCTTCGTCCTTTTCGGGAATGCCGGCGCTAATGACCACGCCGTCCAGGGGTGCCCCGGCGGCGCGCTGGCGGGAAACCAACCGGCGCGAGCCAAATTGGAGATCCCACAGGTAGCGGTCCAGGAACATGGTGTTGAACTGGGCTACCCGGCCCGGTTCCAGGTGCTCGCGCAGGGTGGAGAGGTTCTCCGCGAGGACTTCTTCGGAGACCTGCCCGCCCCCGGCGAGTTCGGTCCAGTAGCCGGCGTTAGCGGCGGCCGCCACGATTTCCCCGTCCACGGTGGTCGGGGTCATCCCGCCGAGCATAATCGGGCTGCGCCCGGTCAGCCGCGAGAAAGCGGTATCCAGGTAGGTGTGGCCCTTGATCTGGCGCAGTTGCGGGGCGTATTCGGACCAGTCGCGGGTGCGGGTCACGCGCGCCACCCCGGTCACCAGGTCATCGCGGGCCGCGGCGGTGGAGGCATCCACGTAGCTCACCCCGGTTCCGGCCAGGTTTTCCAGGGCGATGGTCTTGAGGTTCGGGCCCGGGCCCAGGTCCACCACGAAACCGGCCGGGGTTCCGCCCTGCCCTGCTTCGTCCAGGGCCGCGGCGAATTCCGCGGTCCAGTCCAGGCTGGCGGTGAGCACGGCGCGGGCCAGCTCATCGCTGCGTTCCACGTTAAGGGAGCAGCGAGCCGCCCAGGCATCCACGAGGGCCACGGCCGGTTCGAGGAGCGGGGAATGGAAGGGGGCTCCCACGTTGAGGAATTCGCAGACCGGGTGGAGGGCTTCCCCGCCGGTGAGTTTATCGGCGCGGGCACGCGCTTCCCGTTCGGCTTCGCGTTCGATGAGGGCTACCAGGGCGGTGAGGGCGGCCGGGCGCCCGGAGACCACGCAGGCTTCCCGGGAATTAATAATGGCAACATCCGCATCCGGGACCTTGGCGGCCAGGCGGCGCAGCAGCGGGGCACCCACGCCCCGCACCGAGAGCATGGGGCTGGCATCCTTGCTGGCGGTAATTCCGAGTTCGCCGCTGATCTTGGAGGCGGCCGCCCCGA
The DNA here is from genome assembly GCF_002860685.3 of Actinotignum timonense. GTDB lineage: Bacteria > Actinomycetota > Actinomycetes > Actinomycetales > Actinomycetaceae > Actinotignum > Actinotignum timonense. The sequence goes on from NZ_CP136960.1 coordinate 1,960,046, forward strand.
TGAGGCGGGCAAGGGCAAAAATACTGGCCGGATCGCTGGATTCCACCATGGCGGCGGCCAGCACGCCCTGGGAATGCCCGATGGTGGCGGTGGGGCGCACCGCCAGGTCGCGGTAGGCCCCGTACTGGCTGAGCAGGATACCGGGCACCGAGGTGTGGGGGGCACGCCCGGCGCTGGCCGGGCCGCGCAGCCCGAGCAGGTCGAGGCGCCCGGCGGAAATCACGGTGAGTTCGGGGAGCACCGGGGCGAGGATCTCCTCGGCCGCCGCGTCCACCTCGGTCAGGTCCGCGCGCAACCGCGCGGAGGTGAGCAGCTCATCTAATTCGGCGCGCCAGGGGGTGCCCTGGCCGGCGAATTGGAGGATCCACGGGGAAGCCGGCGGGGTGGCCGTCAGGGATTCATACACGCTGGTCATAGTGTTCTTTCTGCTAGATGCGGGAGGTCCCGCGAGGCAATTCTTGAAAAATGGAAAGATCGAAATTGGGCTCTGGGCGCTGTGGTCTGGGCCCAGGCTCTACGCGCCGGAACGTTCCGGATGAACGCCCGCGCGCTTGGGGCGAGCCGCTACATGGGAATATTCCCGTGCCGGCGCTCGCCCGGATGCGAGCAGTCTTTGGTGGCGAGGATGCGCAGGGATTCAATGAGCACCCGCCGGGTATCTTCGGGGGCGATAATGCCGTCCAGCTCCCCGCGTTCCACGGAGAGGAAAGGATTGACATTCTCGCGGGTGTACTCTTCGATGAGCTGCTGGCGCACCGCCGCCACATCCTCACCGTTCTGTTCGGCTTCCCGCAGGCGCCGTCGCCCTGTAATAGCGACCGCACCCTCGGCGCCGAGCACCGCAATTTCCGCACCCGGCCACGCGAAGTTGAGGTCCCCTCCCAGGGATTTCGAACCCATCACGATATAGGCGCCCCCGTAGGCTTTCCGTAACACCACGGTCACGAGGGGCGTCGTCGCATTGGCATAGGACCAGATAAGCTTCGCGCCGCGGCGAATAATCCCGGCCTGTTCCTGTTCGGTGCCGGGCCGGTAGCCGGGCACGTCCACGAGGGTGATAACAGGCACGTGGAAAGCATCGCAGAATTGCACGAAACGCCCGGCTTTTTCGGAGGCGTCCACGTCCAGGGTGCCGGCATCCACGAGCGGCTGATTGGCCACGATCCCCACCGATTGCCCGGCCAGCGCCGCGAATCCCACCACGATGGAGCGGGAGAAATGCTCCTGGACCTGCACGAATTCCCCGTAATCCACGAGGTTCGCGATAACGTCGAGCATATCGTAGGGCTGCTTGGTGGAGGCGGGCACCAGATCGGAAAGGTGCCGGGCGCACTGGGTATCCGTGGCCGTTTCCTCGTAATCCCAACGCGGCAGCTCCGCGTCGCAATGCGCGGGCAGATAGGTGAGGAGGGTGCGGGTGTAATCGAGGGCATCGTCCTCATTCGCGGCCAGGTAGTGGGCCACCCCGGATTGGAAATTGTGGAGAGTGGCCCCGCCCAAGTCATCGAAGGAGACCTCTTCCCCGGTGGTTGCCTTGACGACGTCCGGTCCGGTCACGAACATATGCGCGTTATCGCGCGTCATAATAATGAAATCGGTGAGGGCCGGCCCGTACACCGCGCCGCCCGCGCAAGGCCCCAGAATAACGGAGAGTTGCGGGATAATGCCCGATGCCGCGATTGTTTTCTTGAAGATACGGCCGTATTGAGAAAGGGCGACGACGCCGTCCTGGATGCGGGCGCCACCCGAATCAAGCAGGGAGACCATGGGGATGCGCAGCTCAAGGGCTTTGTCCATGAGGGCAACGATTTTATCGCCCTCAGCTTCGCCCAGGGTGCCCCCGGATACGGAGAAGTCCTGGGCGTATACCGCCACGAGTTGGCCGTCCACCTGGCCAATTCCGGTCACCACCGCGGCGCCCCGGAAGCCGCGCCCCAGGTTCCCGCCGGCGAACTGCCCGATTTCGGTGAAGCTGCCCTCATCGCACAGTAGGGCGATGCGCTCCCGGGCGGTCTTTTTGCCGTGGGCGTGCTGGCGCTTAGCGGCGCGTTCCTCGGCCTGGCGGGCCAGGTCGTTTTGGTACTGCGCGAAACGCACCCGGTCCACCTGCTGGGCGCTGTGATCCAAGGTTTGCCATTCGTGGGCGGAACGTAATTCAGTCAGCGACATGATTCTCCTTCGCTACTTTCGGGCAGGGGCTCACGTGGTGGCGCATAATCGCGTGCGGGCACGGACGCATAACGCGCGGGCAGGAACTGGGCTGGTTGCTAAGCATCGGCACCCACCACCCGCACGAGGGGTTGGAAGGCCGCCACGGTGGCCCCGGCCCGCACTTCCACGTCGGTCACTTCGCCATCGCGCGGCGAATACACATAACTTTCCATCTTCATGGATTCGAGTACCACGAGCAGATCGCCTTCGTGGACCTTGTCCCCCGGTTCCACCACCACGCGCACCACAATCGCCTGGATGGGCGAGTTCACCATTCCGCTCGGATCGGTCAGATCCTGGGCCGGCATCGCGGTGCGGGAGGCCGCCTGGGAGCGGCGCGGTTGCAGGGTGCGGCGGGCCACGTGTGAGCCGGTGGCGATGAGCGCGGCCGGGAGGGTCATGCGCATGCGCCGCCCATCCACTTCAATAACGAAGGTGTGGCGCGGTTCTTCATCCTTGACGGGTGCCGGGGTGCTGGCGGCCTGGGTATTTTCGTAAGCAGGGAGCACGGTATCTTCCAGCCAGCGGGTAGATGGAATATGCCCGGCGAATTCTTCCATGGCCAGCACATCGCGGTACATGGCGCAGGGTGTGGCCACCCCGGTAATCTGCAATTCCGCGAGGGCGCGGCGCGAGCGGGCAATGGCCTGCTCGCGGTCCGGGGCGGTCACCACGAGTTTGGCGAGCATGGGATCGAAATCGGCGGTCACAATATCGCCTTCTTCAATCCCGGATTCGATGCGCACCCCGTGGCCCAGCGGCCAGCGGATTTTTTCAATAGTTCCGGTGGAGGGCACCATGCCGGTGGCCGGGTCCTCGCAGGTAATCCGGAATTCGAAAGAGTGGGCGCGCGGGGCGGGAACTTCGGAGAGCTCCGCGCCGGAGGCAATGAGGATTTGTTCACGCACCAGGTCCATTCCCGTTACTTCTTCGGACACGGTGTGTTCCACCTGGAGGCGCGGATTCACTTCCAGGAAATTGACCCGCCCATCGGGTTCCACCAGGAATTCACAGGTACCCAAACCCACGTAATCCACCGCTTCGAAAAGCCGGCGCGACCATTCGGTCACGATCGCTTCGGCGTTGCCGGGCAACAGCGGGGCGGGCGCTTCTTCGATGAGTTTCTGGTTGCGGCGCTGGGCCGAACAATCACGAGTGGAAATCACCGCGAAATTCCCGTGGGAATCGCGCGCCGACTGCGTTTCAATATGGCGGGCGGTGCGGATAAAACGCTCCACAAAATAGGAATCCAGATCCGCCCCGTGGGCCGCGAAGAAGCGGTCCAGGTCAGCGGCTTCATTATGGATGGTGATACCGCGCCCACCCCCGCCGTCGGCCTTCTTCGTGACAATCGGGAAACCGAAACGCGCCACGAACTCGTCCACCCCGGCACGCCCCTGCACCGGGTCAGAAACGCCGGGCACCGGGGCCACGCCCACCGATTCGGCCAGCCGGCGCGCCTGGATTTTATCGCCGAGGCGGTGGAGCACCGCGGGGGCCGGGCCGATCCACGTGAGGCCCGCCTCAATAACCGCGGTGGCGAATTCGGGAACTTCGGAAAGAAAACCGTAGCCGGGATGCACGGCGTCCGCGTGGGAACGCTGCGCAATCGCGATGATTTTCTCAATATTCATATAGGTATCGGCGTAGGCGGTGCCCTCCAGCGCGTAGGCGCTATCGGCATCCTCCACGAATTGGGCTTCGCGATCAGCGTCCGCATAGACCGCCACCGCTTTCATCCCCATATCGTGGGCGGTGCGGATCACGCGCTCGGCAATTTCGGAGCGATTGGCAACCAGAATTTTTTTCATCACTACTTTCCTTCCGAGGGCGCAACCCGACCCAGGAGCGAGACTTCTCCGGTGGAAATACGCACGTCACCGGCAGTGGTGGCGACCACGAGGGCGCCGTCGGCTAAAATCTGCACCCCGCGCCCGTGCACCGGAGTATCGCGCGGGCGGTTGACGGTAATGCCCTCGCGCAGGGTTGCGCAGGTGGCATTGAGTTCGGCTAAGAGTCCCGAGCGTTCGGCCGCACTTGCGGAGCGTTCTGCCGCGCTTGCTTCTGCGTCGGTCGCCTCTGCATCGCTCGCTTCCAGGTGACACGCGCGTGTTTCGGGTACGACGGCGCCGCTAGCTGCCGCATTACCTATTCCGCTCTCACAGGCGCTCATGAGGGCGGCCAGCCGGGCCCCGAGCTCGCGCAGGTAGGCGGCGGCCACCTCATCGCGGCTAGGAACCGGGAAGCCGGCGGTGGCTAGCGAAGCCGAGGTGGGGGTAGGAAGTTCCTCGGCGCGCAGCCCCAGATTGATTCCCACCCCGAGCACCACGCCGATATTCCCGGCCGCATCCGTACTCACAACTTCACCGAGCAGCCCGGCCAGTTTCGCGGCGTGCAGGCGGGTAACAATATCATTGGGCCAAGAAATCGCCACGTTGGCCCCGAGCTTTTCGAGGGCGGCGCGGGCGGCCAGGGCCCCGGCGAACGTCACCCAGCTCAGCTCCGCGCGCACTGATTCTGGCACTGCGATGAGCACCGAGAAAAGCAGGGAACCATCTTTGGTGGCGAACCAGGAGCGGCCCATCCGCCCGCGCCCATCGCTTTGTTCATCGGCGATGAGGCCGCACACCAGCCCGGGTGCGGGCATGCCCCCGGAACTGAGCCAGAGTTCGGCCAGGTCATCCTGGGTGGATGTGGTCAGATCGGTATGCAGGAGCGCGGCACCGGGGAGCCCTACCTCCCCCAGCGCGCTCGCGGTACGCGGGAAGAGCACGTTTCCTGAATGCACGTTGCTCACCTCAGCCTTCTTTCCGGCGGGCACTCCGCCGCTAACCTACTAATGCGTAACCTTACGTAATCGTAACTTACGGATTCGTAACATACGCGCTCGTTCGGGGCGCGCCGCCGTTAGTCCCCTCACATCAGCGCCGCACAAAGCCCGAAAATACGCCAAAGCGGCCGTTATCTACCCGCATATTCACATTTTTATACATGCACACGTATATTTACTGGCTATACTTGGGACTGTTCCGAGTAATTTCCACCCGAACACTGAAAAAACATTCACCGTAGGGGAAGAAAATGAAGAAAACAATCGCGCTGCTTGCTGCCGGCCTCCTCACGCTGGGCGCCTGCTCCAATGATGAGGCTGCTTTGACGGATTCCACCGCCGCGGCCGATCCGGGTGAGTCCGGTTTCGCTGTTGATGGCATCGCGGCAGATTCCGCCGTCGCTGCCCTAGTTCCGGCGGATATTACCGCACGCGGGCAATTACGCAACGGCGCGTCTACCGATTACGCCCCCGCGGAATACCGCAAGGCAGACGGGCAGACCCCCACCGGTTACGATATTGACCTCACGCGCGCCATCGCGAAAAAGATGGGACTCGAAGACGGCACCACCACGCACGTGGAATTTGATTCGCTCCTCCCCCAGATCGGAACCAAATTCGATGTGGGCCTGTCCACCTTCACCGTCACCCCCGAACGTGAAGAAGCTTTCAATATGATTACGTATTTCGAGGCGGGTTCCGAATACGGAGTGCCGGCCAAGTCCAGTGATTTCACCCCGGATAACCCTTGCGGTTTCACCATCGGCGTGCAAACGGGCTCCTCCCAGGAGGAAGCCCTCAAGGAAGCCACCGCCGCGTGCGAAGCGAAGGGCGCCAAGCCGATTAAGATTATGTCCCTCCCGGATGTGCCGCAGATCGTGACCCGGGTGGTTTCCGGCCAGTACGATGCTATTTTCGCTGATTCCCCGGTGCTCGGTTACGCGGTGGCTCGTTCGAATGGGCAGCTGAAGACCACGGGTGATATTTATGATTCCGCCCCGGTGGCTATCGCGGTGGCCAAGGACAATCCGGAGCTCGCCAAGGCGGTGCAGGCCGCGCTGCAATCCCTGATGGATTCGGGTGAACTCAAGGAGATCTTCGCGCATTACGGCATTACCGAAGGCGTGCTGAGCACCGCCGAGATCAACCCCCAGGTGCAGTAATGGAGAAGATTCATCCGCAAGCCCGCGTGAAGATGAGCAATATTGTGTGGCTCATCGTCATGGCGGTGCTCGGGGCGATGGCGCTCAATGCGCTCATCACCAATGACGCTTTCCACTGGGATGTGGTGGGGCGTTATCTTTTCGATTGGCGGATCCTGCGCGGTATCGTCTACACCCTGGTGCTGACGGGGCTCGCCATGGTTATTGGCATTATTTTGGCGCTGACCATGGCGGTGCTGCGCGAATCAAGTAACGCGGTGCTGCGCGCGGCTGCCCGCTTCTATATTTGGTTCTTCCGCGGCACCCCGATTTACACCCAGCTCATGTTCTGGGGGCTGCTGCCCTCGCTCTATCAGAAGCTCTCGCTGGGGATTCCTTTCGGGCCGGAATTCTTCACGTTCCAGACCGACCGGGTCATCACCCCGTTTATCGCGGCGATTATCGGGCTAGGCCTCAACGAAGGCGCCTACCTGGCGGAGATTATTCGCTCCGGTTTGGGTGCGATTGACCCGGGGCAGCGGGAAGCCGCGGTGGCGCTGGGAATGCGTTCGGGCACGATTATGCGGCACATTATTTTGCCACAGGCCATGCGTATTATTATTCCGCCCACCGGGAACGAAACTATCTCGATGTTGAAAACAACGTCGCTGGTACTCGCCGTTCCTTTCACCCTGGACCTCACCTTCGCGGCCCAGGATTTGGGTTCGAAAACCTACCTGCCGTTCCCCTTCCTCGTGGTCGCGGCGATCTGGTACCTGGTTATTACCTCGCTGCTCATGATGGTGCAGCATCGTATTGAACGCCATTTCGCGCGTGGTTTTGACGGACGTACGGCGACGACGGCCTTCCTGGACGTCACCCCCTAAGGAGAACAATGACTCACGCCATGGTGGACGTGTGCGACGTCTACAAATCTTTCGGTGATCACACCGTTCTCAAAGGTGTTAATCTCACGGTGCAGCGCGGTGAGGTGGTGGTGCTGCTCGGGCCTTCCGGTTCGGGTAAATCCACGCTGCTGCGCTGCCTGAACGAGCTGGAAACTATTACGGCCGGGCGGATCTACCTGGACGGGGAGCTGCTGGGGATGACCGAACAGCCCGCCCCCACCGGGTGGCGCGGAATGCTGGCCCGCCGCTCCGGTGCCGTTACTTCGCAAGGGACCTGGCTGCGGAAGCGCACCGAGGCGGAAGTAGCCGCCCAGCGCGCCAAGGTGGGGATGGTGTTCCAGCGTTTCAATCTTTTCCCGCATATGAGCGCGATGGAAAATATTATGGAGGCGCCCGTCCAGGTGGCGCACCGCCCGGAAAAGGAGGCGCGGGCCGAGGCCCTGGAGTTGCTGGAGCGGGTGGGCTTGCGCGACCACGCTAATCATTTCCCGGCTCAGCTTTCCGGCGGGCAGCAGCAGCGGGTGGCTATTGCGCGTGCCCTGGCCATGCACCCCGAGCTCATGCTTTTCGATGAGCCTACTTCGGCGCTCGATCCGGAGCTCGTGGGTGAGGTGCTCTCCGTGATGCAGGATTTGGCGCGCGGGGGCATGACCATGGTGGTGGTCACCCACGAAATCGGTTTCGCCCGGGAGGTGGCCGATAAAGTGGTGTTCCTTGACGAAGGCATGATTATCGACGAGGGCACCCCGGCGCAGGTGATCGATAACCCGCGCTCGGAGCGCACCCGTGATTTCTTCACCAAGGTGCTTTAAACGCAAGTACAAACGGTGCCGGCCACTCCCGTTATTGGGGGTGGCCGGCACCGTTTGTATGTACTGTGCGCTAACTCCGGTGTGCGGCGCTAGTGCCGCACGGCACTACTTCCGGTGGGCACGGTAGTACTCAATGAGCTGGCGGGTGGAAGAATCCTGTGCTTCCAGGGCCGCCGCGTCCCCGCTAATCGCCGGGGTGAGTTCCTTGGCCATCTGCTTGCCCAGTTCCACGCCCCACTGGTCGAAGGAGTCAATGCCCCACACCGCGCCCTGGGTGAAGGTGATGTGCTCGTAGAGCGCAATCAGCTGGCCAAGTACCGAAGGCGTGAGGGCCGGGGCCATAATCGAAGCGGTCGGCTTGTTCCCGGGGAATTCCCGCGCGGTCACGATCTCCTCCGGGGTGCCTTCCGCCCGCACTTCATCCAGAGTCTTCCCGAAGGCCAGAGCCTTGGTTTGCGCGAAGAAGTTGCCGAGGAAGAGCTCATGCTGATCGGCCTCCCCATCCACCAGCGCGAAAACAGGATTCGCGAAGGCGATGAAATCAGCGGGGATGAGCTGGGTGCCCTGGTGGATGAGCTGGTAGAAGGCGTGCTGACCGTTGGTGCCCGGTTCGCCCCAGAACACTTCCCCGGTGTGGGTGGTGACCGGGCTGCCGTCCCAGCGCACCCGCTTGCCGTTGGATTCCATGGTGAGCTGCTGAAGGTAGGCCGGGAAACGGTGCAGGTACTGCGCGTAGGGCAGCACCGCGTGGGTGGCCGCCCCGAAGAAATTGACGTACCAAATATTGAGGAGCCCCATGAGGAGGGGCACGTTTTCCGCGGCCGGTGCGGTGGCGAAATGCTCGTCAATCGTGCGGAATCCGGAGAGGAATTCTTCGAAATGTTCCGGTCCGATGGCAATGGCGAGGGAAAGGCCGACGGCGCTATCCACCGAATAGCGCCCTCCTACCCAATCCCAGAAACCGAAGGCATTGGCGGGCTCAATTCCGAATTCCGCTACCTTCTCCAGGTTGGTGGACACGGCCACGAAGTGCTTGGCCACCGCACCGGGATCTTGGATGCCGCGCGCGGCGAGCTGGGCGAGGAACCAGGAGCGGGCCTGGCGGGCATTGGTGAGGGTTTCCAGGGTGGTGAAAGTCTTGGACGCCACGATGAAGAGCACGGTTTCCGGGTCCACCCCGCGCAGGGTCTCCCCCACATCGGTGGGGTCAATATTGGAAATGAAGCGGCATTCCAGCCCGTCCTTGACATATGGGAGCAGGGCTTCGTAGGCCATCACCGGGCCCAGATCCGAACCGCCAATGCCGATATTGACCACGGTGGTGATGGCCTTTCCGGTCACCCCGCGCCAGCTGCCTTCGCGTACCTTGGTGGCGAAAGCGTACATCCGCTCAAGGACTTCGCGTACATCAGCCACCACATTGTGCCCGTCTACTTCCACGGTGTCATCGGCGGTGCGCCGCAGTGCGGTATGGAGCACCGCCCGATTTTCAGTCACGTTAATCCGCTCGCCGCGCAGCATGGCATCGCGGCGCTGAGCAACCCCGGTTTCTTCGGCAAGTTCCAGCAGTGCATCGCGAACGTCATCATCCAAATAGGATTTGGACAGATCCACGAAAAGATCGCCGGCGGTGAAACTCAGCCGCTCGGCACGCTGGGGATCCGCAGCGAAACGGGCCCGGAAATCAGCGGTGAATCCGTCATGAAGGTCATGCAGCCGCGCCCAGGCGCGCGTGGTTGTGGGGTCAATGGGGTGCGACATGGTTATCCTCATCCTCGAAGTAGTCTTTATCTCGTAGTGTAATCAACTTTGCGGCCTGGCGGCGCTCCGCTACCACATCTCGCGGGCGCGCCGCCGGACTCTAGCACCACACATGAGCCCACCATCTTTGACACAATGATCTTCGGAGGAGGAACCATGTCAGATCACGCAGATCCCGTATCCCTTGCCATTCTTACTTCGGGTGGGGACGCCCCGGGCATGAACCCGGTGGTGCGCGCCGTGGTGCGTACCGCTTTACACGTGGGCGCCCGCCCTTTCGCGATTCGCGAGGGGTGGCGCGGAGCTATCGATAATCTTATTGAGCCGCTGGTCTGGAGCGATGTGTCCTCCATTCTGGATAAGGGTGGCACGGTTATCGGCTCGGCCCGCTCCACCGAATTCCGGGAGCGGGATGGCATGCGGAAAGTGGCCGCGAATCTGGTACGGGCCGGAATTGACCGCCTCGTGGTTATCGGCGGGGATGGTTCCCTCACCGGTGCGGATACTCTGCGCGAACGCTGGAGTGGACTCCTCGAAGAACTGGTAGAAGCCGGGGAGATCGAGGCCGATCTTGCCGCGCGCCACCCTGAACTCCATATTGCCGGGGTGGTGGGTTCCATCGATAACGATATGGTCGGCACCGATATGACGGTGGGAACCAATTCGGCCCTGTGCCGCATCATTGATGCCATTGATGCTCTCACTTCCACGGCCGCTTCCCACCAGCGGGTCTTCGTGGTGGAAGTGATGGGGCGGCGCTGCGGCTACCTTGCCCTCATGGGTGCAATGGCCGGCGGCGCAGATGATGTCATCATTCCCGAGCTTCCCCCCGAAGATGGCTGGGAAGATGCCATGTGCGAAAAGATCCGTTCCGGGCGAGCGGCCGGGCGCCGCGATTCGATTATCGTTGTTGCTGAAGGCTGCATGGATCGGCACGGTGAAAAGATCACCGCCCAGCGCATCCAGGCCGCTATTAAAGAACGCACCGGAGAATCCCCGCGGATCACCGCCCTCGGCCACGTGCAGCGCGGTGGCACCCCGTCCGCTTATGACCGCTGGATGTCTACCCTGCTCGGCTACACCGCTGCCCTAGAGGTGATCCGGGCCGAACCGGGCGAAGAATCCTGCATTATCGGGATTCGTAATAATCGGCTCCAGCGCCTGCCGCTGGTGGAAACGGTTGCTAATACCAAGAAGGTCATCGACTACCTCGAAGAGGGCGATTACGAGGCTGCGGTGCGCTCGCGCGGCACCAGCTTCTCCCGCATCAAGTCCCTTTTCGAAACGCTGTCTTCCCCGCTGGGTGAAGATCGCTACTTCAAGGACGGCTGGCGCCCGCGGGTGGCCGTGCTCCACGCCGGCGGACTCGCCCCGGGAATGAATGCGGCCGCGCGTAGCGCGGTGCGGCTCGGCCTGGATCGCGGTTTTGAAATGCTCGGTGTGGAGGGTGGCTTCCCCGGCCTCATCCGCGGGGATATTCGCCCGCTGAGCTGGGGCGATGTGGATGGCTGGGTTTCGCTGGGCGGCGCGGAACTGGGTACAGCCCGCTCGGTCCTCGGCATCGAGGATTACTTCGGGCTGGCGCGCTCCATTGAAGCCAATGGACTGGACGCGATCATCATGATCGGCGGCCTGGCCGGCTATGAAACCGCGTGGAATATGGCGAAGGAGGCGGACCGCTACACGGCCTTCCGCCTCCCCCTCATCTGCGTGCCGGCCTCGATTGATAACAATCTGCCCGGCCACGATCTGTCCATCGGGGTGGATACCGCGCTCAATACCAATGTGGAGACCATCGATAAGATTCGCCGTTCCGCTTCCGCTTCCCGGCGCTGCTTCGTGGTGGAAACCATGGGCCGTAAATGCGGTTACCTCGCGCTTATGAGCGCACTGTCCACCGGGGCCGAGCAGGTCTACCTCCATGAGACCGGGGTGGATCTGGCGATGCTCACGAAGGAAAGCGAGCGCATGAACCGGGCCTTTGATGGCTCGCGTTCCCTCTACCTGGCTATTCGTAATGAGGATGCGTCCAAGTACTACACCGCGGATCTGCTGCGGCGGGTCTTCCAGCAGGAGGGCCACGGGGCTTTCTCGGTTCGTTCCACGATTATTGGCCACCAGCAGCAAGGCGGTATTCCCACGTCCTATGACCGTACGCTCGCGGTCTCGCTCGCGGCCCTCGCCATTGATGAGGTAACCGCGCAGCTGGAGAAGAAGGAGCGGGTGGGCGCGCGCTATATCGGCCAGCACAATGGCAAGCTGGAGTCCCATCCGATTATGCGCATGGACGAAGAGATGGATATGAAAAACCGGGTGCCGCTGGATCCGTGGTGGATTTCCGCGCTCCCCGTGCTCTACACGGTGGCGGCCCGCGAGGATACCACCCCGCTGGAGCACCTGGCGATTTACGACGATAACCGGTAGTCGCGTTTTCTTATAGCGCGGTGCTTGCGCCGCGCGCGGTGGGGGCGACGACGCCGCTAGCTGGCAGCGCCCCCACCGGCCGCGGCTGCGCACCTACGTGGTGACGGTCCCCACCCAGGAAACCCGGAACGCCTCTCCGCGATTTTCAACGCGGAGATCGATGCGCGCCTCGGCCCGGTCGCATTTTATTAGCGCGGGTGGTTCACTCTTCAAGAGCTTGGAGAGCGGTGGCACGGTGATGCCGCACTACGGATCGCACCTGGATCTGTTCCCAATCCTCGACGCCTTGGTTGAGCGCTTCGCGTGCTTGTGGTGTGCACGCTACCCCGAGCTCGTCAATAACTAAGAGGAGGATTTCTTCCAGGCAGGGCCGGAACCAGCGCCGGCCCATCGTGAAATGAATATCAGCAACGTGGGGAGTACGCGCTTCATTCTTGATGCGCCGGCGCGACCGGCCGGAATGAGTCCCGCCTAGGACTAAAGCGTGTGTCCATTCATCGCGGTGGGAATGGATCTGGATATGGGCGCAAGGAATATTCGAACGTGGTGAGCGAATATAATCCCAGCGCACCAGCGGCTCGCTGCTTTTCGCTCCTCGGATGACCGAGAACGTTGACTCATTAACTCTGAGTAAACCGGTTTCCGGATTAAGGAAAAGCTCGTAATCGAAACGGACGATAAGGAAACGTTCGACGCGAATATCGCCAAACAGGCTTATTGCCGGTGGGTTTTCTTTTCTGAGTGCTTGCCTCACTATCGAAAACCCGGGGTCAATTAGCTCCCCAATCCGCTGTAGATGTGCCGCAAACGCATCGACTCGCTCATCCAAGTGTTCGTTCACCACGGCACAACTCCTCGAAGCGATCTAAGCCTTTCATTTCAACATAAGCATCAGACTCTTTTGGTCCAAGCTGGTAGTTATCGGCGCGCCAGTCGAATTCTTCCCGGGTCATTCTGACCTCGCGCAAGATTTCCTCCTTGCGCTCGAGAATCTCTTCCAGCGAATCGTAAACACGATCCGGAAAATACAACCGGTCCTCGTAAATATCCTCGTAAATATCCATGTGTCTCACTCCTTCAATCGCCTCATGGCGGAGTAGTTGCTTGTGCTTATTCGTTATTTTCGCATGGTGCCAAGCCACGGCCTAGGAATTCCTTAGCTGCCTCAGCACTGGGGTACCGGAAATCTGGGCTACTTTTCGAGTGTTGCCAATACTCGGGCTGCGGTGGCGGGCTTGTTACGGATCACGGCTTCCAGCTGGATTTCCTCCCAATCCTCGATGCCTTGGTCGAGTGCTTTGCGTGCCCGGGGTGTGCACGCTACCCCGAGCTCGTCAATGACTAAGAGGAGGATTTCTTCCAGGCAGGACCGGAACCAGCGCCGGCCCACCGTGAGATGAATATCGGCAATGTGGGGCGTGCGGGCCTCGTTCTTGATGCGCCGGCGCGACCGGCGGGAATGAGTGCCACCCAGGACCAGGGCGTGTGTCCATTCATCGCAGTGGATTTTTGATCGTCTGTTTTATCAGCGAAAAGCCGGGGCGATCAGCTCCCCGAGCCGCTGTAGATGTGCCGCAAAATCATCGGCACGCTCATCCAATAGTGCGTTCACCACGGCAATACTCCTCAAAGCGGTCCAGGCCTATCATCTCGAAATAAGCGTCGGACTCTTTTGGTCCGAGCTGGTAGTTATCGGCACGCCAGTCGAATTCTTCCCGGGTCATTCTGACCTCACGCAAGATTTCCTCCTTGCGTTCGAGGATTTCTTCCAGCGAGTTGTAAACACGATCCGGAAAATACAACCGGTCCTCGTAAATATCCTCGTAAACATCCATATGTCTCACTCCTTCAATTGTGTAGTTTCGGGTGGTTTCCCGTCCTTCTCCGTCATTCTTGCATGATACGGAAGCACAGCAAAGAGCCAGTTACAACTCTGTGGACAAAGGGGACATTTCGCGATTCTGTGGATAACTTCTAGCCGGCTGCGCTCCCGCCGGCAGCGCTCCCATCGGCCGCGGCTGCGCGTACTGCTTCCAGGAATATCTCCCCCACCCGGCTCAGGCGTGCTTGTTTATCCCAGGCAAGCACGCAGGTCAAGCCGACCAACCAATCCAGCGGGATAAACACCAGGCCCGCACCGGCAGCCGCCACTCCCGACCCGGCACCAGCGTTCCCGCCCAGCCCCGCGTTCCCGCCCAGTGCCATATTCTCCAGCACGATAGCCTCACCAACCCCGGCCTCGACCATCACCCGAGCCCCGCGGCTCGTCCCGTAACGGCCCACTACCGTCAGCTGGTTTTCCTTATCCAACCAATACCCCAGCTCCCGGCTACGCTCCTTCGGCATAATCAACGACCGCTGAGTAATATCCGCCCGGCGAACCGTCCCGCGCCCCACCACGTCACTATCCGTACGCACCAACAACCCCCACCGGTCCTCACCGCGAAGCGCGAGAGTCTCCCAGGCCGTGCAATCCCAAGAATCATCGAGCACCGCGAAAGACGCAGTCCCCTCACCGATCATCCGGGTAGCCGCTTCACGCCCGCAGAGCGTGACCTGGAAACTAATGCCCGGGTATCGTGCCCGCACCTGACCCATCACCGGCGCCAGGCTATCTAAGGCGCTGCTTTCCCGACCCGCAATCACGATAGTGCCCTGCGGGTTATCCTCCAGATTCTGAAGCTCGGCCACCGTGCTATCCACGAGCCCGAGGATCTGGTGGCTACGTTCCACCAGGTAACACCCGGCTTCGGTGAGTTCCCTCCCGCGCCCGACCCTGCGGGTAAGTTGCTGGCCGACTTCTTCTTCCAAAAGCTGGATACGTTTCACGACCGCCGCGGTCGTACACCCGCACTTGCGGGCCACCGCGTCCATGGTCCCCAGTCGTGAATAAAGAATGAGGGTTTCTAATAATTCCAGTCTCACACCGGTACCTCGTTGTATGTCGTGATGCTAAAGGTTGAGATAGTTGAGTAATGTACGACGCCGCAGCTCCCCGCCGCGTGCTGTCGGTTAGCGGAGCATGTGCCGGGGCAACATATCCCGCCTGGAGTCCTCCCCACGCCGGGCGAGCGCGGACCTGGCCACCAGGAACGCAAACAGCAAAGATATAAGGATGGCGAGCACGAAAAGGGTCATCCACCACGACCATTGCAACCCATCCACCGCCGGCACCTCCACCGGGTCAGGCAACACCCGCTCACCCGTCACCAACAGGCGATGCGAATTCACCCCGTACGGAGTACACGTTAGAAGAGTGGCTAGGTCACGCCCCGGTACACGTACCAGCAGGCTTGGGTCGTGAGGGTCGACGACGTCTACTCTGACCACGCGATACCCAAACACTTGACCCTGGATTTCGAAGAAGAACTCGTCCCCGATACCCAGATCAGTGAGCCGGTCGAACATGGTAGAGGTCGGTAGGCCAGTATGAGCCGTCACCACACTATGCCGGTTTATACCGCCTACCGGTATATCGGTCCCGAACATATGCCCTGCACCCCGCTGGAGGGTTTCCGGGGAGGTCCCGTGGTAGATCGGGAGTTTCACCCCGATCTTCGGGATTTTCACGATCCCCATAATTCCATCCGGCTGATCAAGAACCCGAGCATATTCCTGATAGGCGGGTAGGTCGGTGGCAATGTCGTCAAGATAAGGGTCAAGAACCGCCATCCCCTGGTGGCTCGCGTTATAGGCGTGAGCACGCTCAATATAAGAGTTGCGTAGTTCCTGGGATTGGGTATTCACTTGGCCCTCGTAGGCACGGGAGACTACTTTGGATTGCCAGTTATTCCACACCGTCGAAGTAACCGGATAAGCCAGGCACAGGATCCCGATGAGGATCATGGCCAGCGGGGAGAGCCGGCGTTTATCCTCTTTCGGGTCGGTGTAGAAGAGCAGGCTCGCCAGCCCACTTTCCTCACCCACGCGCGCCGCCCGCCGCCCGCGAGCCACACCAGCGGCAGGGCCGCGCTGCGCCTTGGGTTCCACATGATGTGCTGCTGGAGCAGGTTCGGGTTCCACATGAAGTGCCGTCTTAGGCACCGCATTGGATTCCACTCTGGGTTCTGCCCTAGGTGCCGTCCTGGATTTCGTTTCGGGAGCTGGGGTGGGTGTCGGGGTATTGAGGGCACGCCGCCCACGCACCGGGCCCGTTTCACCTGTCACGTACCTACCCCCTCCCTGGCGTGGCCTTTCCTTGCGCTAGCCGTGCAATTCGTATTGCGCTACTCGTGCAGAATTAACTTGCGCTTGATAGATTGTGGGGCCAGTCGGACTGACCGGCCCCACAACCTTCGTTACCTACTCAGGCTGGCAAACCTGAACCGTTAGTTTTTCCTGTTTAGGCGTTGTTTTTACGCGAACGCAGGTGCGTCACCGCGCCACTCGCCACTAGGCCAGCACCAAGGAGGGCGAAGATACCCACCCCGATAGCACCGGTCTTAGGCAGGTCGAACCACTTACCAGAGTCCTTTGTCGGCACGTTCTTAATACCGGTCTTGTGAACCTGGTCAGGGGCATCGGTTACGGTTACTTCAGTGATCTCATCCGAGCGGATGAACTTCGCGGGGGCTTCCACCTCAACCACGTAGAAAGCCTCACCCTTCTTCGCCTTAAACTTCGGGGTCAAACCATCATCGCCGGTCACCTTGGTACCGAAACCAACCGAAGCACCGGTGCACTGGGCGCGATCCTTCTGGGCCACACACTTCTCTGCATCTGCCTTGCTGGCGAAGGCCACGAACTTCGCACCCGCAAGCACGCTTCCATCCGACGCATCAGTCTTGGCGATCTGGAAATCATAGAACTCAATAGTCGGGAACGGATTCGGGCCAGGACCCGGCTCCGGGCCAGGGCCAGGGGTCGGCCCGGGTTCGGGAACAATCGGGCCAGGGGTCGGCTCACTATCCGAGTGCCCGGGGATGAAACCAAACTTATTGGAAACCGAATCAAGAGCAAGATCAGCCTTGAGGGTGAAGGTCAGGTCCACGGTCACCACCGGAGCTTCCGAAGCAGTCGCCTTACCAGCAATAGTGGTCAGACCCTCGTCGGTGAAGTTCACCTGGAGGCGAGTACGCCCAGCTTCCACACCATCAGTAGAGGTAGCAAGGTTGTACTGAGATTCCGCAATTACTTCGCCGTTCACTTTGACAGCCTTGACCGCGGTCTTATCAATCACGGTGTAAGCATCAGTCATCGCATCGTCGAAAACCGCGAAGCCCTTGATATCAGCCCCAGTGATTGGGCCCTTCTTATTCAAAGTCGCCGAAATCGTGTAGGAAACATCATCGCCCGCACCCACAACCTGTTCGAAAGCACCAGTCTTCTTCACCAGGTCACGAACATCCGTATTCTTTGGGGTGACCGAAACATCATAGGTGTATTTCTGGTCAGCGGAAGAGGTGCCGGTGATTTCCGGGACCGTCATAAAGAACGGCTTAATATCCGAGGTATACCCAGCCGGAACCTCAGACTCCACAACCTTGTACAACCCGAGCGGCAGGTCCGCGAAAACAGCCTGCCCCTCGCCGGCGGTTTTCATCTTGTGAACGACGGTCGTGCTGAGCTTAGCCTTCGGGTTATCAGGATTCGCGTTCAGGTCCTTGATTGAACCCGCCACGGTTTCCCAATCAGCCATTTTCTTCATATCACCAAGGGTGACATCCCCAAGGGCATCCACCTTCGTGACCGTGAACTCGGCCCCGTTAACCGGCTTCTTCGTTGCGGCGTCCTGCTTCGTGATTGTAATCGACCCCGTTGTAGGAGCACCCGTAGCCCACGGCGCAACCGGATCACTTGTCGGTGCGGCGTTAGCTGCCCCGATACCCATTCCCGTCAGTGCCAGCGCACACGCCGCCACCAACGCTCTTAATGACTTCTTACGAGCCATACTTTTTCCTTCCCAATAATTTCAGCACCACAAGAAGTACTGACCAACACGCCAGGCCAACGCCAAGCGCTTATCGTTGAACTTGCTAAAAAACCTGCCCCTCATTCGGGCCTACCCCATCGTTTTCCCGATACCGGGTAAGGGATGGGTGTATCGGTTCACGCGCGGCGGCCCACCCCCTTCTTCCTACGGGTCTGAGCCCACCACCAGCCACCGGTGACCCCCACGATCAGGAGCGCACCCAGGCCGGCCGTACGGTTCATTCCAGCCCCACCCGTCTTCGGAAGCGCGGGCTGCACAACCTCCACACTCAAAGGCTTGCGCGCCCACCCCACACCTTCCACAGCGTTAGGCCCATTAGCCGCACCGGTGAGCGGGTCGATAGTGATACCGGGTTTCGTGGCATACACCCAACACCGATACGTGCCGAGCTCGGCCTGGGTGGCATTACCATCCACCTCACCAACCGTCCGGGCACCATTCCCTGCAAGCTCAACGCCATCAGGTGCTTGCTTCACGCGCACCAACTCCACACCCACAGGCAAGGCATTCTGATCCGTATCAGCCTGTCCGTCGTGTTTCGGGGCGCACACGGTTTGCAGGCTGATCAGCCCCGCATCCGTCGTAGAGGTGGCCTCCACGCTTAGCGGCTCAAGAACCGGTTGGCCCTTCACCACTGTGAGGGTGTCTTTAGAAACCGTGAGGGCAACATTCACGCATTCCCCAAGCTCGCGCTCATCCATATCCCGCTCACGCGTCTCAGTCTTCTTCGAAGCCTTCGCGGTATCCAAAACCCACTGGCGTTTACCCGAGTCCCACTTAGGCGGGGTCGTCGTCACCGTTCTGGATTGCGTAACCTTGCGGGTGTTGCAGTCTTTGGAGCCGTCTACCCAATCCGAATGTGTGACTTGAACCGGGAGCCTCGGAGTACACGCCTGATGCTCAGCGTCATTCATATCCCGCTCACGCGTTTCAGTCTTTGTCGACGACGCAGCCGTGTCCAAGACCCACTTCCGCTGGGAAGAGTCCCACTTAGACGGGGTCGTCGTCACGGTACGCGACTGCGTGACCTTGCGGGTGTTGCAGTCTTTGGAGCCGTCAACCCAATCCGAATGCGTGACTTGAACCGGGATCCGAGGAGTACACGCCTGATGCTCGTCATCGTTCATCTCCCGCTGGCGGGTTTCAGTCTTTGTCGACGACGCAGCACTATCCAAGACCCACTTCCGCTGAAAAGAGTCCCACTTAGAAGGTGTCGTCGTCACGGTGCGAGACTGCGTGACCTTACGAGTGTTACAGTCCTTCGCCCCATCAACCCAATTAGTAGCGGTCACCTGAGCCGGCGGCTGCGGGCTACACGCCTTGTGCTCACCGTCATTCATGTCACGCTGGCGCGTCTCGGTCCGCTTGACCGCCTTACCGGTATCAGGCACCCACTTGCGCTGCGACGAGTCCCACTTATGCGGGGTCGTGGTCACGGTGCGCGACTGCGAAACCTTCCTGGTGTTACAGTCCTTCGCACCGTCAACCCAGTTCGTTGCCGTCACTTGGGGATTCGGCTGCGGCGTACATGCACGATGCTCGCCGTCATTCATCTCGCGTTGACGGGTTTCAGTCTTCTTGCTCGCTTTCGCGGTATCGAGGACCCACTGACGTTTACCCGAGTCCCACCGATGCGGAGTCGTTGTCACCGTGCGCGACTGCGAAACCTTGCGGGTGTTGCAATCCTTCGCACCATCAACCCAATCCGTCGAGGTGACTTGGGCCGACGGCTGCGGTGTACATTGCCTATGCTCGCCGTCATTCATATCCCGCTGACGCGACTCGGTCTTCTTCGAGGCCTTGCTTGTGTCGAGAACCCACTTACGCGAACCAGAATCCCACTTATAGGGCGTTGTCGTCACCGTCCGGGACTGCGAAACCTTCCTGGCGTTACAGTCCTTCGCACCATCAACCCAATCCGTTGCCGTGACTTGGGCAGGCGGCTGCGGCGTACATGCACGATGTTCCCCATCGTTCATATCCCGCTGACGCGACTCAGTCTTCTTACTTACTTTCGCGGTGTCGAGGACCCACTGACGCTTACCGGAGTCCCACTTATATGGAGTCGTCGTCACGGTACGCGACTGCGTAACCTTCCTGGTGTTACAGTCCTTCGCGCCATCAACCCAGTTAGCAGCAGTCACCTGCGGATTCGGCTGCGGCGTGCATGCGCGATGCTCGCCGTCATTCATATCCCGTTGGCGGGTCTCGCTCTTCTTCGAAGCCTTGGCGGTGTCGAGGACCCACTGACGCTTACCGGAGTCCCACTTATACGGGGTCGTCGTCACGGTACGCGACTGCGACACCTTACGGGTATTACAGTCCTTGGCCCCATCAGCCCAATTCGTCGCGGTGACTTGAGCAGGCGGCTGCGGAGTGCATTCACGATGTTCCCCATCGTTCATATCCCGTTGACGCGTCTCAGTCTTCTTGCTCGCTTTCGCGGTGTCGAGGACCCACTTACGCTTGCCGGAATCCCACTTATAGGGTGTCGTCGTCACGGTACGCGACTGCGACACCTTACGGGTATTGCAATCCTTGGCACCATCAACCCAGTTAGTTGCCGTCACCTGAGCCGGAGGCTGCGGACTACACGCGCGATGCTCGCCATCATTCATATCACGCTGGCGCGTCTCGGTCTTCTTAGACGCCTTGCTCGTGTCTAGAACCCACTGGCGTTTACCCGAGTCCCACTTATGCGGGGTCGTGGTCACGGTACGCGACTGCGAAACCTTCCGAGTATTACAATCCTTCGCGCCATCAACCCACGCAGTTGACGTCACCTGGGCCGGCGGCTGCGGCGTACAAGCACGATGTTCCCCATCATTCATGTCACGCTGACGCGACTCAGCCTTCTTCGAAGCCTTGGAGGCGTCGAGAACCCACTTCCGCGCGGAAGAATCCCACCGATACGGAGTCGCTGTCACGGTCCGGGACTGCGTGACTTTCCGGGTATTACAATCTTTCGCACCATCAACCCAGTTTGTAGCAGTCACCTGCGGCTTCGGCTGCGCAGGCTTTTCTTTTACGGTTACGGTTGAGGGGACAAACTTTAATGAGTAGGTAGAAAGCGCCTCGCGCTTGAGGCGCAGTCCTCCCTGGCTGATCGGATATTCACCCGGGCCCAAACCATTTGAATATGTTGTTTCCAGTTGACCTTCGAGTTGGTTTTCAACACCCGCAGGCAACACGGTATACGTCAGAGATGGTAGTTGTTCGTCGGTGTAGATGGTGATCGGGTTCGCACTCACCATAATCCTGTCACGGTCCGCCGGACGAATGGAGAGTGTCTAATGGTTTGTGTGTGAGGGTGAAAACCACCTAGGAGATAAACCAGAATGACTACCGTGAAACAAGACCCTGAAGACAAGCAGCGTATCGATGCCATCGAGAAGAAACTCCTGGCTAACCCGCAAATGGCCGAGCTGATCGGCGAGCTAGCCACGTCTACTACTAACGCTAACGACCTGGTACGCGGCATGCTCCAAGCCTCGATCACGCGTGGCCTTCAAGCCGAGATGGATGCCCATTTAGGCTACGCACACTCAGACCGTAAAGCCAAAGCCGAAGCCGGCGCCGAGAGCATGGGGAACTACCGTAACGGTAGCTACCCGAAAACCGTGGCCACGAACTACGGGATGATCACCGTGGATATTCCCCGTGACAGGGCCGGCACGTTCCGCCCGACCATGGTCCCTAAAGGCGCGCGGCGCCTGACAGACGTGGATGACATGATCGTGAGCTTGTATGCCGGCGGGATGAGCGTACGCGATATCCACCACCACCTAGCCACCTCCCTGCGCCTAGAGGTATCCCCGGAGACGATCAGCGCAATCACTGACGCGGTCCTTGACGAAGTACTCACCTGGCAAAACCGCCAGTTAGACGAGTTTTATCCCGTGATTTTCCTTGACGCGATCCGGATCAAAGTACGCGATGGAGGACGCGTGGTAGGCAAGAGTGCCTATATGGCTATCGGCGTGAACATGGACGGCGTCAAACACGTTTTGGGCTTGTGGATCGCCCGTGAGGAAGGCGCTTCTTTCTGGGCGAGTGTGTGTGCCCAACTGGCTAACCGGGGCGTGAAAGACGTGTTTATCGTGTGTTGTGACGGTCTGAAAGGCTTACCTCAAGCGGTGGAGGCTACCTGGCCGGACTCGATGGTACAGACCTGTATCGTGCATTTGATTCGGGCAGCGAATCGGTGGGTGAACTACCAGGACCGTAAGGCCGTATCGGCGGCGTTGCGTGCCGTGTATACGGCACCAAGCGAGGAAGCCGCTAGGTGTGCTTTAGAAGAGTTCGCGGTAAGTGACCTTGGGTTGAAGTATCCCCAATCAGTGAAGGTCTGGAGGGACGCGTGGGAGCGTTTCACGCCTTTCTTGGGCTTCCCGCCGGCAGCGCGCAAGGTTATTTACACGACGAATGCTATCGAGTCGTTTAACAGCCAGTTGCGTAAGGCTACGCGTAACCGGCGTCAGTTCCCGAACGACGAGGCGGCGATCAAGGCGTTGTGGTTGATGATTTGTCATATTGAGGATCGGCGGGCTGCCAAGCTTGCGAAGGAATCGAGGAAAGGGAGTGTGGATGTAGGCCATTATGTTGAGGGTGCTCGGGTCCAGGGCTGGAAAACTGCTATTAACCAGATGTCCGTGGCCTACCCTGACCGGTTTAATAAGTATTTATAAACAATGCTCACACACAAACAACTTGACACACTCGACGAATGAGATAGATAGCATCATCCTGGTACTTCGAAAAATCTGAACGAATTGAGAAAAGATAATTTAGATCCCTACCTTGAATTCCCGTAAGAATAATATTTTCCTCACCTGAGGGATTCGCCTCTTCGACTACCTCATAGCGAATATCCTGAAATCCAATACCCCTCGTCTGCGATTGCAGCTGTGCGAATTGTTTGCCTTTTAGTCGAAATACCGTGCGGCCCCTAGTCCAGAAAGCAAATTCCGCTTTTTTGCTATTCTGATAAGTGCCAGCCTCATCAAACGTCCAGTTCGAGATATCTATAATCGTTATATTCTCCGCATCTCGGAACATCCACCGGAAATTCGCCTTAGTATTAGGCTTCCACCTCGATACATCTGGATTAGCTCCAGCCTCCCAAAACATTTGCGTGAAGTTTGTACAGTTACTAACATCCCAGTTGGAAACCTCTGGATTAGCCCTGTGGGTTTGCGCAAACATTCCCCTCATATTCGTAACACCGCTAGTGTTAATACCGTAAGGCGGAAAGTAAATCTCGGCATTAAAACAGCCCTGAAACAAGATAGAGGAGTCAGCCGGAAAAATAATGTCACTACCCTCTTTCGGAGCGAAAAGTATTTTCCTTGGCTCCGCTTTCCCCTGCGTGGCACAGTGTTGTTTTTTCAGATCCATCCACTGTTTACGGTCGAGTTCGCCGTGGCCAGCTACGGTGAGTGTTTTTGTGGTGGAATCCCAGGTGGCGGTGAGGTTGGGGCCGACGGGGATACCGGCAGCGCGCTCCGTTGCACGCGTTTCTCCCCCATCGGAAGTGTCGGGTGACGCGAGGCTAGGAGCGGCTACCCCCCCCCCGCTAAAACAGCAAGCGCGGCAATAACGGCAGCCGCTCGTTTGATCAGCTTCACTACTAACCCCTCACCAATTGATACCGTTACAGGCAAACATCCCACACTCGTCGCGAAACCATTTTCACGTTCAATAAGGAATAGGAATGAGTACGACTGCATAGTCGCTTTCTTGATTTACCTTAGCTAATTTCTACAGTTTCCACCACGGGTGACGTTCAGGATAATTCCAGCACGAACCACGCAGTAGTCAGACTTTTCCGCTTATTTATGCGGCAATAGGTAGCTACTTGTGACTAAAGTCTCGAGCGGAAACGTCTTTTGTAACCAAAATTCAACAGAGCGAAAACGAGCCCACCATAGCTCGATTACTTGCCGAATACACCGTCGATTTATACATAATAATTAGTTTTCTATGCGGCCTAACAGTGACTATTTCTATCTATTATTTTCACTGTCGCGAAAACTGGAAGCATATACCACCCCGTAAAAATGCTATTTTTTAGCGTTCATGCACCGCCAGACCAAAACGCAGTTCAGCTCCGTGAAGGTATATCCAGAATTCAACGGCGCCACGCCCGCTGGCAGCAGGGGCTTCCGGCCGCCGCCGGCGGATCTCGCTCCCCGCGCGATTCGGCTACCCGCGTGATCCGCTAGGGCACCAGCTACCGCCCGGCTTCGCTGTGGCCTTCCATCCGGGCCATGGCGATGTCCTCCGATTCGGTCACCTGGTCCACCCGCACCCGGTCGATGCGCCGCCCGTCCAGGGACTGTACGGTGAGCTCCACCGCGCCCAGCCGGGTGGAATCCCCTACCTGCGGCATGCGCCCCAGCTGGGCGATGATATAGCCGGCCAGGGTATCGAAAGGCCCCTCGGGGAGCTCCACCCCGAGCATTTTGAGCACCTCGGGACGGGTGGAGAGCCCGTCCATATCCCGCACTCCCCCGTGTACCTGCACCTTGGGGACCTCGCGGTCGTATTCATCGCGGATTTCGCCCACGAATTCTTCCATCACGTCCTCAATGGTGACGATGCCGTCCGTACCCCCGTATTCATCCACCACGATGGCCAGATGAGCGTGGGCTTTCCGCAGATCTGAAAGAGCCTCCAGCACATCCTTACCCGTGGGGAAGAACGTCACCGGGCGCACCAAATCGCTCACCCGTTGAGCCGTGGGAGCGGGAGCGAGCATATCGCGAATGTGTAGGAAGCCGATCACGTCGTCGTCGTTCCCACCGCGGCGCACCGGATAACGCGAGTGTTCCAGGGCCGTAACGAGGGGGCGTGCTTCGTCGAGGGAAAGTTCCGCGTCCAGGAATTCCACTTCGGTGCGCGGCGTCATAACCTCCTGGACGGTGCGGTCCGAAACGGACAGCATCGAGACGACCATATCGCGTTCCTCGGTGCCAATCGTTTCCTGGCTGGCCACGAAGGCACGCAGCTCCGCGACTCCCATTTCTTCGCGCTGCTCTTTCGGGTCGCGGCGCAACAGCCGCAGCACCCCGTTCACGCTCGCGCCTAGGAACCAAATGACCGGGCGCAGCACCGCGGTAATAAAAGCGAGGGGCCGAGCGGCCAGCGTGGAGATAGTTTCCGCCGATTGCAGGGCGATGCGCTTGGGCACCAGCTCCCCGAACACAATGGAAATATAGGAAATCACGAGCGTGGTGAGCACAAAAGCCAGGGTGGTGGCCCCGTTTTCGGACATCCCCCAAGCTCTGAACGTGGGCGCGATCTCCGGGGCGATGGAGGCCGCACCGAAGGAGGCGGAGAAGAACCCGGCCAGGGTCACGCCCACCTGAACTGCGGAAAGAAACTGGTTGGAATCCGAGGTTAGGCGCTGGATCGTTTTCCCGGAGGCGGAGTTCTCCGCCATCTCGTCGATCTGCGTTTGCCGCAGGGAAACCAGCGCGATTTCCGAAGCGGCGAAAAACGCGCCGATCAGCGTGAAAACAACAACCCAGATAATGTTCATAGCTAAGGGACTCACTCCACCAGTATGGACGAGCCCGCGCCCACCAGGCCCACCGCGTCTCAGAAACAAGCGGCAAGCGAACACGGGAGGGGTGCAGTGGCACAGCGACGGCGCAGCGCCTGCGTGGTGGCGTGCCAGGGTGCTGCGGCGTCGTTCTTAAATAACGGGGGGCGTGAGGGCGAAACGCGCAAGGAAAAAGAGGGCTGCGGCCAGGAGGAGGAGGGTGGCGGCGTCGGTGATGCGCGAACGCACCGAGGGGACGTAGCCGGTGGGTAGGGTCAGGCGCGCCACCGCGAGGATCACGAAACTGCCCGCGAGCGCGAGGATGGCTACGCGCGGGTCGGCGAGGAAGGCGAGGGCCACGATGATGCCGATCCAGGCCGCGCAGGCCCAGTAGACCAGCGGGTGGGAAAAGTGCGCATTCACGTGAGCCAGTATAGCCCGCGCCCGGGCGGACGCTCGCGGCCTGCGCGGTGCTACCCCGGGCATGGGGTGCCCAGCCTGCGCGGGCGCCCGCCCGCAGCTACATGGTGAAGAGGTGGAAGAAGGCGCCGATAAAGCGGATGTCTTCAACCGTATGCGTTTTGAGATTGACGGTGAGGAGTAGGGCCACGATCCCCCAGGCCACCGTGAGGCTCACCCAGGCCCAGCGCCGTATCCGGTAGCGGCCTGTGCCGCGCGGCAGGGCGTGGCGGCGGGTATGCAGCGCGTGCCGAGGCACGTAGCGGGGGCGGCGCACCAGGGCTCGCCCGCGCACAATACTCCCCGCGGCCAGCAGCGCGAAGAGCAGATAGGCGCCGGCGACGGTGGTTTTTTGGGTCATCCACCCGCGGGTGGCCACCACGCTTTTCGCTCCGCCCGCCCGATCACCATTCCACCACTCCAGCGCCCCGGGCAGCTGTTTTTTCCAGGTGTCCCAGGAGTGCCCGCCGTTCGGGTCCAGGTGCACGGTGGTTTTCAGGCGCGGGTTCTTGACTTCCTCCAGGCCGCGCGCCAGTTCCACCGGGTCGTTATCGGTGCGGGTGCCGGTGAAGTACATGGACTGCGGCCAGCTCGCTTTTTTCATGAGGTTGGTGACGGTGAATTGTTCGCGCAGGCCGGGGGCTTGGGTCAGGCCGATAACCGGCACGTTGTACCCGGAAAAGGAAATCACCGAGGCGAAGGTTTGCGGGTTGTACAGCCCGAGCACCGGCGCGCACCAGCCCCCGTAGGAGGCCCCGGCAATGGCCCAGTCGCGCCGATCCGCGGAGACGGAAAAATTCTTGCGCACCATCTGCACAACATCGCGGTTCACCCAGGTTCCCACCGCGGGCCGCCCGGATAGATCCACGCAATCGGGCTGCTGGTTATCCACATTGAGGGAGGGGACCACCACGATCGTAT
Organism: Actinotignum timonense; assembly: GCF_002860685.3. GTDB lineage: Bacteria > Actinomycetota > Actinomycetes > Actinomycetales > Actinomycetaceae > Actinotignum > Actinotignum timonense. Next base: position 1,986,992 of record NZ_CP136960.1, read on the forward strand.
CGGGCGCGCTCGCCGGCATCGTATGCTCCAAATCCAGCACTCCCGGAATTTTCTCCGTCTGCGAGGGAAAGCCCTGGATCATGACGATCACGCGGTAGGTGCGCTCCGGGGAATAATCCGGGGGCAGGTACACCCATACGGGCAGCTCAAGGCCGGATTCGGGGCCGCGGAAGACGGTTCCCACCACCCCGTGCCCGGCCGGGGTGAAATCGGCTTTCCATTCTTTGCCTTCCGGCATGGGGATCTCACCGGATTGCCCGGCGTATTTGGGGAGCTCGCTCGTCACCGCGGTCACGGAAGCCTTGCCGCCGCTTTTCGTGAAAATGGTTTTGACATCGCTCCACGTGCTTGCGTACTGCAAGTTGAGGTTCATGCCCACCCCAATAGCGACGACGCCGCATACGGCTGCCACCACCATGGCAAGCACCGGAATCGCGGTAGCCAGGCGGCGGGTACGCGGGATGGTGCGCACCCCCAGCGCCAGGAAAGCCAGCGAGCAGAGGCCGGCAGCCAGGAGCGCCCCGTGCGTATTGGGTTGAAGCATAGGCAAAATTTTAGGCCGCTCGGGCACCTCCGCGCGCCGTTATTTCACTCTATGCCCAGCTCTCCTGTTATTTTTCCTCACTTTTCCCACGCTCCTCCCAGTCAGCGGCGGCCGGCTGAGAAGATGCTGGTTCCGCAGCGGTCGCGGCGGTAGGAGCCGTGACCGCGGCATCCGCTGTGGTGGCGGAAGTGGGCGCTGCGGGGTGGGCGGCGTCGTCGTTCTGCTGCGGGGCGGGGCGCAGGGCGCGCCGTACCCGGTAGCGTTCCCACAAGGCGCGCACCCACGCCCAGAAGTCGCGCGCGCCGTAACCGAGCGCGAAGGGTAGCAGCACCGTGAGCGCCACGCAGCCGGTGAGGAGCGGGGCGCGGGTGCCGACCTCGAGCATGCGGCCCGGGCCGATCCCGCCGGTGGCGAATTGCCCGGCCAGGGCCACGAGCACCAGGAGTTCCAGGGCGCCCACCGCGGCGCTCACCCAGTCGCGCGGGAGCAGCGAGCGGATAATTCCCCAGGCCAGGCCCGTGAGGATGGGGATGATGAGGAGCCAGGCGGGGCGCAGGGCCGGGTCGGGCAGCAGGCCGAACACGGGAAGGCCGGGGATGGGGGCGAAACTGCCGCCCAGGGCCGAGAAGACCGCGCCGCTGCCCACCGTGAAACCGGCGCCGGTCACGTAGGCCAGTGCCCATACCGCCAGCGCGGGAGCGAAAAGCAGCTGGGTGAGGGTGAAGAGAATCGTGCCGGTGAGATCGGTGAGGTAGGCGGCGTGCAGGGCCTGGGCGCGCCCGAAGCCGAGCACCACCGCGGCAAGAACCAGGAGGAGGCTCACTACCGCCAGGGTGGCGGCGAGCGGTGCAATGAGGCGCCAGCCGCGTTCCAGGATGGCCACGCCGGGCCAGGCCGGGCGTTCCAGCCAGGCGCATTGGCTGGCGGCGAAGCCGAGCACCGCCCCGCCCACGAGGGCGTGGAGCAGGGATGATTGCGGGAGGGAGAGTAGGCAGATCACGCCGGCGCTGCCCGCTCCGCTCAGCGTGGCGATGGCTACGTCCCACCAGTCTTCCACCACGATGGCACGCAGGAAACGCACCGTGAGCCAAGCGATAAGTGCGGTGAGGAGCAGGGGCATGAGGCCGATATGCCCGCCCGCGCTCACCAGCGGCGTGCCGAGGGCGAGCAGCCACAGGGAGCCGCCCAGGCGTGCCGCGCCCTGCCAGGTTACGTCCCCGAGCAGCGGGGAGGCCGCGGTGAGGGTGTATCCGAGCAGGCAGATGAGCACCACCGTGATCCAGGTGAGGACCACGGGCTGGATAACGGCCAGGGCGAGCGCCACGCGGCGCGAATACGTTAACATCCCTTCCATGGTGGCGCGCGATGGGTGCCGGGCCGCGGAAGATGGCCCGGCGTGTTGCTCACCGCACCATATCGCGCGGCCGCAGCGTGCTCGCGGCGGGGCTTTCGCTCCGCCGCACGCGCGGAGCCTGCGCTCCGCTACGCGCAGCGGCACCTTCGCGGCGCTTAGCCGAGCGCGCCCTTGAGCTCGCTCACCCGGCCGGCGATATCCGCGGCGATCTGCTCCGCGCCCTTTCCGGCCGCCGCCAGTTCGTGAATCCGGGAAACCAGGGCCGATCCCACGATCACCCCGTCGGAGAGCGCTCCCATGCGGGCGGCCTGCTCCGGGGAAGAAATCCCGAAGCCAATCGCGCAGGGAGTATCCGTGACCGAGCGGATCTTCTTTACGATGGCCCCCACATCGGTGGTGATATTCGAGCGCATGCCCGTCACCCCCATGGAGGAGACCACGTAGAGGAAGCCGCGCGCGGCCCGCGCAATCGCTTCGATCCGGTCCTCGGAGGTAGGCGCGATCAGCGAAATGAGATCAACGTTATGCACAGCCAAAGCCCCCTCGAATTCGGCCTTCTCCTCGAAAGGCACATCGGGGAGGATCACGCCGGAGACCCCAACTTCCGCGCAGCGGCGCGCGAAGCGCTCCGGGCCGTAGGAGAAGACCACATTAGCGTAGGTCATGATGACGAAGGGGCACTCCAGATCCGGGCGCACCTGGCCGATCATCTCAAAAATTTTGTCCGTTGTGGCTCCCCCGCGCAGCGCCCGCTCCGAGGAAGCCTGGATGACCGGGCCCTCGGCGGTCGGATCAGAGAAAGGCACGCCGAATTCGATGAGATCTGCACCGGCCCGGCCGGCCGCGCGGATAATGTGCGCCGTCGTACCTAAATCTGGATCCCCGCAGGTGAAGAACGGAATAAAAGCTTTGCCGCGGGAAAAAGCCCGGGCGATGGGTACCTGTTTAGTCATGGATATCTTCTCCCCGGTAGCGCGCGATGGCCGCGACGTCCTTATCCCCGCGGCCCGAGAGCGTGACGATAATAATCTTGCCCGGCATCTCCGGGGCGATCTTCATGGCGTGCGCGAGGGCGTGCGCCGATTCAATCGCGGGAATGATCCCCTCGGTGCGCGAAAGGTATTCGAACGCATCCACGGCCTCCGCATCGGTGACCGGGACGTATTCCGCGCGCCCGATATCGTGCCAGTAGGCGTGCTCGGGGCCAATCCCCGGGTAGTCCAGGCCGGCCGAGATGGAGTACACCGGGGCGATCTGCCCGAATTCGTCCTGGCAGAAATAGGATTTCATGCCGTGGAAAATGCCTTCGGTGCCGGTGGCGATGGTCGCGGCGGTATCCGGGGTATCCACGCCCCGCCCGGCCGCTTCCGCGCCGATGAGGCGCACGCCCGCATCATCTACGAAGTTGTAGAAAGAACCGGCCGCGTTCGAGCCGCCGCCCACGCAGGCGATGACGGCATCGGGCAGGCGCCCCTCAGCTTCCAGGATCTGGGCGCGGGCCTCGCGGGAAATAACCGCTTGGAAATCACGCACGATCGTGGGGAAGGGATGCGGGCCCATAACCGAGCCGAGGCAGTAGTGGGTATCGCTCACCCGCCCGGTCCATTCGCGGAAGGCTTCGCTGGCGGCGTCTTTGAGGGTGCCGGTCCCGGATTTCACCGCGACCACATCCGCGCCCAGCAGGCGCATGCGGTACACGTTGAGGGCCTGGCGGCGGGTATCTTCCTCCCCCATGAACACCACGCATTCCATATTGAAAAGCGCGGCAGCGGTGGCGGTGGCGACCCCGTGCTGGCCGGCCCCGGTTTCCGCGATGAGGCGGGTTTTGCCCATTTTCTTGGCGAGCAGCGCCTGGCCGAGCACGTTATTGATTTTGTGGGCGCCGGTGTGGTTGAGGTCCTCGCGTTTGAGGTAGATTTTCGCGCCGCCCAGGTCGCGCGTCATCCGCTCCGCGTAGTAGAGGAGGGAGGGCCGGCCCGCGTAGTTATTGAAAAGATCGGTGAGTTCGGCGTTAAATTCCGGGTCGTCGCGGTAGTGCCGGTAGGCGGCGTCCAGTTCTTCGATGGCCGGCATGAGAGTTTCCGGGATGAACTGCCCGCCGTGGATGCCGAAACGGCCCGGGCGCGCGGTAGCGCCGGCCGGCGGCGTGGAGGTTCCCGAGGTGGAGCTTTCCATCGTGTGTCCTTCGGTCATGGTTACTCTTTCTCCTGTGCGGGGGCGACGACGCGCGCCGCGGCCTGGCGCCACTGGGCCAGGACTCCTACTTTATCGGCGCTGCGCATGAGGGCTTCGCCCACGAGCACCGCGTCGGCACCGCCGGCCGCGAGCGCTTCCACGTCCGCGGCCCCGCGCACCCCCGATTCGGCGACGACGAGTGCCGTACTCTCGATACGGGCCCGCAACTGGCCCGCGGTGGCCAGATCAACCGAAAAATCTTTGAGATTGCGGTTGTTGATTCCGATAATGCGGGCACCGGCCGCCTGGGCGGAGTCAATTTCCGCGGCGTCGTGGGTTTCCACCAGGGCCGATAGCCCGAGGGAATGCGCCAGCTGGAGGTACTCGCGCAGGATCGCGGTATCCAGGAGCGAGCAGATGAGCAGCACCGCGCTGGCCCCCAGCGTTTTCGCCTGGTAGATCTGGTAGGAATCCACCACGAAATCTTTGCGCAGGCAAGGGGTAGCAACCGTGCGGGTGATTTCCTCCAGGTAGCTATCCGAGCCGAGGAACCACTGCGGCTCGGTGAGCACGGACATGGCTTCCGCCCCGGCCGCTTCGTAGGAGCGGGCAATATCGAGGTAGGGGAAATCTTCGGCGATGATGCCCTTCGAGGGCGAGGCTTTTTTCACTTCGCAGATGAAGCCGAGCCCGGGGCCGCGCAGGGCGGCCTCGAAGGGGAAGCTGGCCGGATCGCTCCCGGGTTCGCTGCCGGGGGCGGCGGCGAGTGCTTCGGCGGCAGCGGGGGCGGCGGCGCGTGCAGGCGCGGGTGCGGCGGCAGCGGGTGCAGGCGCCGCGGCGAGTGCTTCGGCGAGTTCGCGCATGCGGGCCGCGGGGATCTGTTCTTTATCGCGGGCCACCCGCTTTCGGGTGGCGGCGGCGATCTGCTCGAGAATATTAGGCACGCGAAGCCTCCACGAATTCGTCGATCTTGCGGTAGGCGCTGCCGTCGTCAATGAGGTCGCCGGCCATATCCACGCCCGCGGCAATGGAGCGGGCCTTACCGGCAATGTACAGGCCGGCACCGGCATTGAGCTGGACCACGTCACGCTTGGGGCCGGTGATTTTACCGGAGAGGATATCGCGGGTGATCTGGGCGTTTTCTTCCGGGGTGCCGCCGAGCATATCGGCCGGGGTGGCCCGGTTGAAGCCGAACACATCCGGGGACATTTCGAAGGTGCGGTATTCGCCGTTGCGTACTTCGCATACCGTGGTGGGGGCGGAGAGGGAAATCTCATCGAGCTTATCCTGGCCGTAGACCACCAGGCCGTGGTGGACGCCCAGGTCATTGAGGACGCGGGCGAGGGGCTCCACGAGGTATTCATCGTAAACGCCGAGGACCTGGTATTCGGGGTGGATCGGGTTGGTCAGCGGCCCGAGGATATTGAAGACGGTGCGGAAGCCGAGCTCCTTGCGGATTGCCCCCACGTTCTTCATGGACTTGTGGTAGAGCTGGGCGAACATGAAGCACATGCCCACCTCATCGAGGAGGCGCCGGCAGGTATCCGGATCCTGGTTGATATTCACCCCGAGGGCTTCCAGGCAGTCGGCGGTACCGGACAGCGAGGAGGCGGCGCGGTTACCGTGCTTGGAGACCTTGACGCCCCCGGCGGCCAGCACGAACATCGAGGTCGTGGAAATATTGAAAGAGTGGGCGTTATCCCCGCCGGTTCCCACGATTTCCAGGGTGGGGAAAGGAACCTCGAAGTAATCAGCGTGCTCGCGCATCGCAGTGGCGCAGCCGGAAATCTCATCGGTGGTTTCTGCCCGCGCGTTCTTGGTGGAAAGCGCGGCGAGGAAGGCTGCCGTCTGGGTGGGAGTGCTTTCCCCGCCCATGATCTCGTTCATAACGGTGTAGGCCTCGTCATAGGTGAGATCCTGCTTGGACACAACTTTAATAATGGCTTCTTTAATCATGACAACTCCGTACTTTGGAAAGTTTGTGTGGACTGCGGTGCTGAGCGGGCTGCGCTAGGCGTGCTGTGCTAGGCGGGCCGCGCTGAGCTAGGCGCCGCGCGCCATCGCCCCCGTGCGGCTTTCCACCAGCGGCAGCGCAGCTGGGCGCGGGTGGAGGCAGCCATGGCGGCAGCCGTAGCGGCAGTAGCCGGCGTGGCGGAAGGCGCCATGATGGAGACAGTGAGTGTGGTGGAGTGCCGGCGATGCGTGGATAGGGCATCGGGGACATGGTACTCAGGTGAATGCGGTAGGTCCCGTTGCACGGGATTCTCCTCTCAAGTGGTTGGGGCGGCGTAGTTGCGCCGCAGGGGAACGCTTCTTAGGCGCGCCACCATCGCCAGGCCGCACCGGCCTGACCCTGTACCTTGAGATCCTGCTGCATAGCTGTGAGCTTAGCCCACCCCGGGTGACGCCCCCGCCCCGGTCCATCATGCGGACAGGTAAGGGCGGCAGCCAGCTGGCGGCGTCGTCGTACTACCAGAAGTGAGCGAGAGTGCCGCAGCTACCAGGCACGCAATTATTCTTATTGACTTTTCACCCAGCAATTCCCGGGATTTTTCGCGACGTTTCGCAGATTTGCCCTAGTGCTTTATGCGTGCATCGGTTAACATATTCAGGTCCCGAGTAAAGAAACCCATACCTTACATGCTTTCGTGATTGAAGAAGGACACCATGAAACATTCTGTTAAGTTGGCCGCGATTGCCGCGGCCGGGGCTTTGGCACTCACATCCCTGACCGGCTGCGCCACCGAAAACAAGGGCGCATCCGAATCGCCGGCCACCGACTCCTCAAAGGCCGCGGGCCTGTCGGTGGTGGCAACTACCGGTTACCTCGAAGATGTTATTCGCAATGTCGCTCCCGAGGCTAACGTAACCACCTTGGTCAAGCCCGGCGGTGATCCTCACACCCAGGAACTGACCACCCAGGATACCCAGGCCATCGAAAAGGCCGATCTTGTGGTGTGGACCTCCCACGATATGGAACACAAGATGATGGGCCAGCTCGAGAAGCTCGGCGACCGCCAGATCGCGGCCGCGGAAGCCATCCCGGAAGATAAGCTCCTCCCCTGGGAAGAAGACGGCAAGATCGAAGGCCACGACCCGCACGTGTGGAACTCCCCGGAGAACTGGCAGTATGTGGTGACGGCCACCGCCGCCAAGCTCGGTGAGATCGACGCCGCGAACGCGGACCTCTACAAGGCCAACGCGGAAGAATACAACAAGAAGATCGCCAAGGCCGCCGATGAAGCCAAGGCCAAGTTCGATAAGATCCCGAAGGAAAACCGCGTGCTCATCACCGGGCATGACGCCTTCAACTACCTGGGCGCTTCTTTCGGTATTGAAATCCACGCCACCGATTTCGTTTCCTCCGAATCGGAAATGTCCGCGGTGGAGCTCAACGAGCTCGCCACCCTCATTGCCGAGCGCAAGGTTCCGGTGATCTTCCAGGACAACCTCAAGAACCCCGAAGTCATTAAGCACCTCCAGGACGCGGTGCGCGAAAAGGGTTGGCATGTTGAGGTCTCCGATAACGAGCTCTTCGCCGATACCCTCAGCTCCGAAGCTCCCACGAATACCTACCTGGGCGCTTTCAGCTACAACGTTGATTCCATCGTCAGCGCGCTTTCGCAGAAATAGGTGATATCTATGGGATCCGCTACCACGCTGGCCTGTCAGATTGACCACCTGAGCGTCGCCTACCAGGATACGATCGCGGTGAGCGATGTTTCGCTCCGCGTCAGTCCAGGCCAGGTGGTGGCGCTTCTCGGCCCGAACGGCGCGGGGAAATCCACCGTCATGAAGGCGGCCCTGCGCCTTGTTCCGGCCCTCGCCGGGGAGGTCACCTTCTTCGGCGAACCACTCCCCCGGGTGCGTTCGCGTATTGCTTACGTGCCGCAAACCGCCACCGTGGATTGGGATTTCCCGACCACGGTGGGCGACGTCGTGCTCATGGGTACGTACGCCCAGCTGGGCTGGCTGCGCCGCCCGGGCGTGCGCCAGCGCGAAGCCGCCGCCGCGGCCATGGAGCGCCTGGGAATTTCCAATCTTGCCCACCGCCATATCAACGAGCTGTCCGGCGGCCAGCAGCAGCGCACCTTCGTGGCGCGCGCCCTGGCCCAGCACGCCGAGCTCTACCTCATGGACGAACCTTTCGCGGGTATCGATATCACCTCCCAGCAGGCGATTATGACGCTGCTGCGCGAACTGGTTGATGAGGGGAAAACCGTGATGATCGTGCATCACGATCTGCAGACGGTCCCCGATTTCTGCGATAGCGTGGTGCTGCTCTCTAGCGGCAAACTGGTGGCGAGCGGAAGCGTGGAGGAGGCTTTCACCGCGGAGAATATCGCGCGGGCGTACGGCCTTTCCATCGCCCTCGAACGCAAGTGAGGGCGCGGCGCAATGATTGATTTTATTTCCCCGCTGGAATTGTGGGGAACCTATATTTTCCGCACCATGCTCATCGGCACCACCCTCATCGGGGTGTTTTCCGGAATCGCTGGTTGCCTGCTCTACCTGCGCCGCCAGTCCCTGGTTTCCGACGTTATCGGGCACAGCTCCATCCTCGGTGTGGTTGCCGCCTTCACGGTGGCCACCCTGCTGGGCATGGATGGGCGCTCGATGGTGGTCCTAGTGCTCGGGGCAAGCGCGGCGGCGATGTGCGCCGTCGTTCTCACCAATATCATCGTGGCGCATTCGAAAGTGAAGGCGGATGCCGCCATGGCCATCTGCCTTTCGCTGTTTTACGGGGGCGGGATGGTGTGCCTGCGGCTGCTCACCCATTCTCACCTGCCCAATCGCGGCGGGATCGACAGCTACATGTTCGGCAATGCGGCGAATGTGCGCGCCGGGGACCTGGTGACCATCGCGGTATTCGGGCTGCTCACCGTTGCGGTGATTCTCGCTTTCTTCAAAGAAATCAAATTGGTGACTTTCGATCCGGTCACGGCGCAATTGCAGGGTTTCAGCCCGCGCGTGCTCACGCCGCTCATGCTGGTGCTCGTCACCATCGCTATCGTGATTGGAATCAAGGGCGTGGGGCTTATTCTCATGGTCGCTTTTGCGATTATGCCGGCCGCGGCCGCGCGCCAGTGGACGCACCGCATGTCCTCGATGATGGTGCTGGCCGGGATTTTCGGTGGGGTTGCGGGCGCGGCGGGCGCGTATCTGTCCGTCTGCCTGGGCAAGGTTCCCACCGGCCCGATCGTGGTGCTCCACCTCTTTGTTATTTTCGCGTTCTCGCTGCTGGCCGCGCCGCGCCGCTCGATTGTGGTGGTGGCCCTGCGCCAGCGCCGCTTGCGCGGTGATCTTGCCACCCGGGCGCTGGCTGCTTCGGAGAGGAGTGGGCAATGAGTTTCATTGTGGCGGTTATGTTGCTCGCGGTGGTGACCGCGGTGACCTGCGCGCTTCCGGGGGTGTTCCTGGTGTTGCGCGGGCAGTCCATGCTGGTGGACGCGATGTCGCACGCGGTGCTCCCCGGGATTGTGGTGGGCACGATTCTGTCTGGTTCCACGCATTCCCCGATCATGGTGGTGTGCGCGGCACTCATGGGTTTGGTGGTGGTGCTGGGTGCCCAGCAGCTGGATCGCACCCGGTTGCTCACCGGGGATGCCAGCCAGGGCGTGATTTTCCCGGTGCTTTTCGCCCTGGGTATTTTGCTGCTCTCAACCACCCTTTCTCATATCCATATTTGCCAGGACACCGTGCTCACCGGGGATCTCAATCTCATGGCTTTGAGCCCGGAACATATCATCATCGGCGGTTACGATATTGGCCCACGCACCATGTGGCAGCTGCTCGCGGTGTGCGCGCTCAACGCGATTTTCATCGCGGTGTTTTTCCGGGTTCTCAAAACCGATACTTTCGACGGTGATTTCGCGGCGACTATCGGCTTCCCGGTACGGGCGGTGGAGCTGGGGCTCATGATGCTGGTCTCCCTGACCGTGGTGGCGGCTTTCAATGCCGCGGGCGCGATCCTGGTTATTGCCCTCATGGTGGTTCCGGCGGCCACGGCGATTCTTTTCGCCCGCTCGCTGCGCCACCTCCTGGTTCTCACTCTCCTGATTGCGGTGGCCGAGGCGCTCCTCGGCTTCGTGCTGGCCCTGTATCTGGATTTGGCGACCTCGGCGATGATGGCTTTCACCGACGGGGTGGTGTTCCTGAGCGCGCTGGCCTGGTACAAGCTGAGCGGGCGCGCGGCGGCACGTAGCCACCGGCGCACCCTGAGCGTGCCGGCCGCTGCCGCGGGCGCGGCCGCGAGTTCTGCCGTGGCTAACGGCGCGGCGGAAGGCGCCGGGGCTACGTGCAAGGCCGGTGCTGCCCGCACTGCCGGATAAGCGCGGCTACTTCTCCACTTTCGTCAGCGGAGCGAAGCGCAGCATCAAGCGTTTCGTAACCGAGCCGAAAGCAACCTTCGCGGTGGTGGACTTTCCTCGGCCTTCGAAGCCGAGGATGGTCCCCCGCCCGAAGGAGCGGTGCTCCACGGTGTCACCCACCGCGAAGCCCTTGGTATCCGCGGCCGCGTCGGCCGCGCCCGCCGCGCTAGGTGCGCCCGCTGCGCCTGAGGTGCCTCGGGTGCCGCTCGAACCGCCAACCGCGGAGCCACCCGAACCGTCGGCAGCAGGATGCGCACTACCGGCGGAATCCGCCCGGGAGGCCGAGCCCGCCGTGGCGGGCACCCCGAGTTTCCCGGGTTTGAATGTACCTGAGCCGATGACAGGCCCGGCGTCGTCGTCAAAGAAAGAAGGCGCGCGCCGCTCACGGCGCCCCCACCCGTAACCGGAACCAATGCCGGAACCAATACCACCACCGCGCACCAGATCCTGGGAGGATTGTTCCCGGCGCCAGTTAATAAGTTCGGGCGGGATTTCTTCAATGAAACGCGAGGGCGGGAATTCCTGGGGCGCCCCCCACGAGGAGCGCGCTGCCGCGCGCGAAATATAGAGGCGTTCGCGCGCGCGGGTGAAAGCCACGTAAGCGAGGCGGCGTTCTTCGGCGAGTTCGCGCCGATCATCCAGGGAACGCATATGCGGGAAAGTGCCGTCTTCCAGGCCGGTCACGAAAACAACCGGGAATTCCAGACCTTTGGCAGTGTGAACCGTCATGAGAGTGGTTTCCCCTTCGGATTCGCTCCCCTCGGGAAGCCGATCCGTATCCGAGACGAGCGAAATCTGATCGAGCCACTCCCCCAGCCCGGCATCCGGATTCTGGGCGGAGAACTCTACCGCCACCGCGTGTAATTCGGCCAGGTTTTCCACCCGGCTGAGATCCTGCGGGTCTTTGGATTCTTGCAGCACGGCCAGGTACCCGGATTCATCCATGAGGTAATCGAGGATATCCGCGGGTTTGCCGCCCGCGGCGGCATCCTGACGCGCCGTTTCGAGGATGCGAGCCAGATCGGCGACGGCGCTGCGGGCCCGAGCCGTCAACCCCGCAACTTCGCCGCGCTCCGGGCAGGGGGTAGCCACATCGGCCACCGCGGCACCGAAGGAAATATTCCAGCGTTGGGCGTGGGTGGCCAGGTGGCCCTGCGCGGTATCCCCCACCCCGCGTTTTGGTTCATTAATGATGCGGCGCAGCGAGACGGTATCATCCGGATTGGCCACCGCGTGCAGGTACGCGAGGGCATCCTTGATTTCTTTGCGCTCATAGAAGCGGGTGCCGCCGATGACCCGGTAGGGAATCCCGGAGCGCACGAACATTTCTTCCAGGGCCCGCGCCTGGGAATTGGTGCGGTAAAACACCGCCACATCGCCGTAACGCACCCCGCTACTATCCCGGAGCCGGTCAATTTCCGTGACGACGAAATGGGCTTCGTCGCTTTCCGAATCAGCCACGTAGCCGGTGATCTTTTCCCCGCTCCCCGAATCCGTCCACAGCTTTTTCGGCCGGCGCCCTTCATTATGGGAAATGACGGCATTGGCGGCAGAGAGAATATTCTGGGTGGAGCGATAGTTTTGCTCGAGGACCACGCTGGTGGCATCCGCGAAGTCCTTCTCAAAATCCTCAATATTGCGGATGGTGGCCCCGCGGAAGGCGTAAATGGACTGATCGGCATCGCCCACCACGGTGAGCGCGGAGCCTTCCGGGCCCTGCCCGGCCAGGGTGCGTACCAGGACGTACTGGGCGTGGTTGGTGTCCTGATATTCGTCCACCAGAATGTGGCGGAAGCGGGTGCGGTAGCGCTCAGCTATATCCGGGTGGGAGGTGAGCACCTCCACCGTGCGCATAATAAGATCATCGAAATCCAGCGCATTGGCGCGCTCGAGGCGATCCTGGTAGGCGGCATAGGCCTGGGCCAGCACCTGGCCGTCCCTATCGGTTGCGGCCGCGGCCTGCGCGGCTGGGGTGACCAGTTCATCCTTGAGATTGGAGACCTGGCGGCTGAGCATTTTGGGCGGGTAGGCCCGAATATCGATGTTTTCTTCCCGGCACACCATGGTCATGAGGCGCTGGGAATCCGCGGCATCGTAAATGGTGAAGGTGGAACGCATCCCGAGCGCGCGGTGTTCGGCCCGCAGAATCCGCACGCAGGCAGAATGGAAGGTGGAGATCCACATGCCGCGGGCCAGGCCGCCGAGCATCCCTTCCAGGCGTTCGCGCATTTCCCGCGCCGCCTTATTGGTGAAAGTGATGGCGAGGATATTGGCCGGGTGAGCCTGCCCGGTGGCGATGAGGTAGGCGATGCGCGAGGTGAGCACCCGGGTTTTACCCGAGCCGGCCCCGGCGACCACGAGCAGCGGGCCACCGCTGTGAATCACGGCTTCCCGCTGGGCGCTATTGAGGCCGGTGAGAATACGCGCCGCCGCGCCCGAGACCTCCGCCGCGCCCGAAACCTCCGGCATGCTCGCAGCCGCCGCCCCGCCCTGACCTGTAGGCACACTTTCAGCGGCCTGAGCCGGCGCGGGCACACCCGGGCGCCGCCCCACGGTAGCCCCGGCTTGCTGGGCGGCCGCCACGCGTTCCCGCAGCCGCGCGATTGTTGCTTTGTACGATTCCTCCATAGCCCTTCTAGGGTACGACACCACCCCGACACAAAAAACGCCCCCGAGCTTCGCGTTGCTCTCACTCCGGGCACCGGCCGAAGGCATGCGGCACCTACCTGCCCGGCCGGCCCCGCGCCAGCTAAGCTGCGCCGTCGTACCACCTAAGCTGCGGCGTCGTACCTATCGCGCCGGATGGACCCGCACCGCATGCTCGTTCGTGAAGGCGCGCAAGCCCCAGGCACCCTCCTCGCGACCGTAACCGGAACGATTAATCCCACCAAAAGGCCAGGTGGGCGCCGATTCACGGTGCTTATTGATAATGGTCATACCGGCCGCGAGCCGCGCCGCGAAACGCTGCGCCTTCTCCAGATCCTGGCTCCACACCGAGGACTGCAAACCATAAGCGGTGCTATTGGCCAGCTTGAGGGCTGCTTCCTCATCCGCCGCCCGGTAGAGCGCCACCACCGGCCCGAATAATTCGTTGCGAGCGATATCGTGGTCCGCGGGAATATCGGTGAGCAAGGCCGGGGTCATAAAAGCGCCCGGCCGGTCAATTTTGTGACCTCCGTAATGGCGGTGCGCTCCAGCGGCGACGGCGCTCGCCACCCGCCGCACCACCTCGTCCCTGGCGGCAATCGAGGACAGCGGCCCCATATCCGTGGCCGGGTCATCATAGGGACCCACCACGATGCTCGCGATCTCCGCGCGGGCCGCCGCGAGGAATTCCTCGAAAACGCTATCCAGCACGATAATGCGCTTATTCGAGGTGCAGACCTGCCCGGCGTTGAACACGCGCGTGCGCACCGCCGCGCGGGCCACCGCCGTGATATCGGAGGCGCCTAGCACCACCATGGCATCATTGCCGCCCAGCTCCAGGAGGGAACGTTTCGTGTACTTCCCGGCCAGCTGCGCAACCGAGGATCCCGCCCGCTCCGAGCCGGTCAGCGATACTCCTTTGACGCGCGGGTCCGCCAGGACTTTCTCCGTATCCGCAATATCCAGGTAGATATTCTGGTACACCCCATCGGGCAGGCCGGCCTCGCGCAGCAGCGCCTCGAACGCGGCCGAGGAACGCGGGCAGATCTCCGCTTGTTTCATGAGAATCGTATTGCCGACCATGAGTTGGGGCAGCACGAAGCGGGCGATCTGGGAATAGGGGAAGTTCCAGGGCATGATGCCCAGCAGCACGCCCAGCGGCTGGTGGAGCACGTAGGTGGGGATGCCATCGCCGGCATCCAGCGTGGTGGGTTCCAGGTAGCGCGGGGCGTTATCGGCGAACCAGTGGGCGTGCTGGCTGACGGTGGCGAGCTCGGCGGCGCCATCGCGCAGCGGTTTGCCCATTTCCCGCCCGATAATATCGGCGAGCTCAGCCGAGCGTTCCGTGATGAGCTCCCCGAAGCGGTGCAGGACAGCGGCGCGGGTGGCCATCGGGGTATCCCGCCAGCTGGTGAAGACATCCCAGGAAGCGCTGATCACGCCGGGGATCGCGGCGGCGGGCAGGGAGGGGAAGCGTTCTTCCACCTCGCCGGTATTGGGGTTATGCACGCGGTAGTGAGTCATGAGTCTAGCCTACTGTGTTGCGGCCCACTGTGCCGGGCGAACCCGGCTATCATGGGGACATTAGTCCTAAATTGAGAAAGGAGTGGTGAACGTGGGAGATTTCTTCACCGGGGAAAGCGCCCCGGGAATGATTGATTGGGATTCTTCGTGACCGGCCTGATCCAGACGCTCACCGGCCTGCACATGTCCCTCACCTGGCCGCTGGCCGCCGGCGGCTTCCCCTTCGACAATATTATCTTCGGGGAAACCTGCCTCGGCTTCGGCGTGCTCCTGCTGGCGGCGAGTTTCATCCTGTGGAAGCGCGGGGATCGCATCCTCGCATCCAGCTCGCCCTTCCACACTTTCGCGCGGATCGCCCGCCCGGTCTCCATTTTCGCGTTGGCAATGGGCTTGGCGCTGCTGGCGATTATGTGCGCCGGGATGGTCTATCAGTTCTTCGCAGCCCCTCCCCAGGAACCGATTTCCGGGTCCTTCGCGGCCTACCCCTGGCTGGAGTCGATTGCTCTCTCCGCGGTCTTTGGCCTGGCCGGTGTGGGTGCGATTCTTTTCTTCGCCGCGGTGCGCCCGGACGCCCGCGGGCAGGTGCGCGGCGGCGTGGTCAGCGCCGCCTACTGGTGCCTGGTCATCAGCGGGGTCATCTTCATGCTCTTCGGTGCCATGAACTTCTATACCCATATCGGGCTCGTGGTCAATACCATGTAGCGCCGCCACGCCGGCGCGCGGCCCGGTGAAGCTGCGGCCGCCCGCGGTGGCCGCAGCGGCGTCGTCGTACTTCACGTTTGTGGTACGACGACGCAACACCGTTCCATCAGCACACCACGCAAGCACGCACACAAAAGGGCCGCATCCCTTTCGGGACGCGGCCCTTGGCGTCATCCGTAGCGTTTAGAAAGCCGGGGTGTTCAGCCCCAAGCGCCGGAAGTGCTCCCGCGCTTCTTCCACGGCTTGTGGTGACGGCGGTACGACGTCTTCCAGTTGGTAGTCATAGCCAAGTGAATGCCACTTGTCTCGCCCCATCTGGTGGAACGGCAGAACCTCAACGCGGCTCACCGCGTTCTTCCACCGTGCAACGATCTTCGCAACGTTCTCCACGTTCTCCGGATCGTCTGTCAGCCCGGGCACGAGTACGAAACGTACCCAGATTTCCTTGCCCGCGGCAGCCAATCGATCACCAAAATCAATGGTCGGTTGCAGTTCGCGGCCGGTCGTGCGCTTATATACTTCCTCGGATCCCGATTTCACGTCGAGCAACACCATGTCGATGTAATTCATCATTTCGTCGTCGACGTTACGGCCGAGATAACCGGAGGTATCGATACACGTATGGATTCCCATTTCTTTGGCGCCGCGAAGCACGGTCTTGAGGAAGGCGGGCTGCATTAAGCATTCGCCACCCGAGATCGTGATTCCGCCGCCCGTCGCCTTGAACATGCGACGGTAGCGCTTCCAGCGCCGCAGCAATTCATCGGAATCCACCGGCTGACCGTCCTTCATAATGAAGGTGTCAGGGTTATGACAGTACAGGCACCGCAGGGGGCACCCTGCCATGAAGACTGTCATTCGGGTCCCGGGCCCGTCCACCGCGGTCACAAGTTCCCACGAGTGGACGGAACCGAGGGTTCCCTCGCGCATCTTGCGAAGCCGTTCTTTGCGTTCGATGTCGTCGAGGACATCGATGCCTCCCAGACCGGCCCCCTGCAACCGACCGGTCGGCGCTTCGAAATCTTGAAGGCCGACCGGTGCTAGTCGCAACTCAGCAGACAATGGTTATGCCGAGTGATGGAAGGTACGCGACAGAACGTCGAGCTGCTGTTCGCGGGTCAGCTTCACGAAGTTCACGGCGTAGCCGGAAACGCGAACGGTCAGGTTCGGGTACTTCTCGGGGTGATCAATCGCGTCCTCGAGGGTGGAGCGATCCAGCACGTTGATATTGGCGTGGTACAGACCCTGCACCCCACCGTTATCTTCGCGAGCAGCCTTCATCGACTCGAGACGCTCTTCGTAGGTCTTAGCCATTTTTTACCTTCTTTTCTTTGTTGGGGGTTGAATCTTAGAGTTTTAGTCTTCTTCAGCCATGAAGCCGGCGTCCATAATTCCGACCAGGTTCTTGACCTGCTCTTCCTTATTGCGGCCGAGGCCAGCCGGCGTAATGGTATTCGTCAAGGAAATACCATCGAGGGCATCCTTGTAATCCAGCTTACCAACGGACATCATGGACGCCACCATACCGTGGGTATCCATGCCGTTCTCCGGGTTCGCGCCCGGGGAGAACGGGGTGCCGGCCTTGTGGCCGGACGGGAAGGAACCCGTGGCCTTGCCGTACACCACGTTGGAGGTAATGGTCAGCACCGACTGGGTCGGGATGGCGTCGCGGTACATCGGGATCGCCTTGATCTTCGACATGATGGTGTGAACCACGGTTGCCGCGATGTCATCAGCGCGGTCATCATCATTACCGTAGATCGGGAAGGTGCCTTCCGTCTTGTAATCGACAACGAGGCCGGTCTCATCGCGAACCGGGTAGACCTTCGCGTACTTGATCGCGGAAAGCGAGTCCGCCACGATGGACAGGCCGGCAATACCGCAACCCATGGTACGGATGATCTCCGAATCGTGGAGAGCCATCTCCACCGCTTCGTAAGCGTAGCGGTCATGGCAGTAGTGGATGATATTGAGAGCTTCAACGTAGGTGCCAACTACCCAGTCAAGCATCTCTTCGTACTTCTGCCAGACTTCGTCGAAGTCGAGCGGGCCATCGCCTTCGAGCGGGGTGAACAGACCCGGTTCGGTCACCTGCTTGCCGGTCATCTCATCGCGGCCGCCGTTGATGGCGTAGAGCAGGGCCTTAGCGGAGTTCACACGAGCCCCGAAGAATTGCATCTGCTTGCCCACCCGCATCGGGGAGACGCAGCACGCGATGGCGGCGTCGTCGCCCCACTGGTTACGAATCTGTTCGTCAGATTCGTACTGGATGGACGAGGTTTCGATGGAAATGGCCGCGCAGAATTCCTTGTAGCCTTCCGGAAGCGCCGGATCCCAGAAAATGGTGATATTCGGTTCCGGAGCCGGACCCAGGTTACGCAGGGTCTGGAGCAGGCGGAAGGAGGTCTTGGTGACGAGGGTACGCCCGTCATCACCGAAGCCGGCATCCGACCAGGTGGCCCAGTAAGGATCACCGGAGAAGATCTGATCGTAATCGATGGTGCGCAGGAAGCGGACGATACGCAGCTTCATGACGAGGTTGTCAATCATTTCCTGCGCGTCGGTTTCCGTAATGGTTCCGGCGGCCAGATCGCGCTCGAAGTAAATATCGAGGAAGGCGGAGAGGCGGCCAATGGACATGGCCGCGCCGTCCTGGCTCTTCACGGAAGCGAGGTAGCCGAAGTACAGCCACTGCACGGCTTCGCGCGAATTCTTCGCCGGGCCGGAAATATCGAAGCCGTAGATCTCACCGAGGGTCTTGAGCTTCTTCAGAGCCTTGATCTGCTCGGCGTGTTCCTCACGGAAACGAGCCCAGTGCTCGGAGAAGGGCTGATCGGCCACGGAATCCTTCATGGCCTGCTTCTCTTCGATGAGCTTATCCACACCGTAGAGGGCCACGCGGCGGTAGTCACCAATAATGCGGCCACGGCCGTAAGCATCCGGAAGACCGGTAATAATGTGCGAGGAACGGGCCGCGCGAATACGCGGGGTGTAAATATCGAAGACCGCGTCATTGTGGGTCTTGCGGTAGCGGGTGAAGATCTTCTTGATCTCCGGGTTGACTTCCTTGCCCGCTTCCTTGATGGCGGTTTCCACCATGCGCCAGCCGCCATTGGGCATCATCGCGCGCTTGAGCGGAACATCCGTCTGCAGGCCGACGACGACGTCGTCGTCTTCGGAAATGTAGCCGGCGGGGAAAGCGTCAATATCGGCCGGGGTGTCGGTGTCGACGTCGTACACGCGACGGCGGCGCTCCTCGGAGAGGTAATTTTCCTCAAGAGACTCCCACAGCCGGGTGGTCTTCTCCGTCGGGCCGGCCAGGAACGAAGCATCCCCTTCGTAGGGGGTGTAGTTCTTCTGGATGAAGTCACGAACGTCAATGGCTTCATTCCAGATGCCGGACGTGAAACCCGCCCAGGCTTCCTCTGTTGGGGTATCGGTAGCAGTGCGCTCCATGTGCGTCTAACTCTCCTTGTGTCGTGTCAGTACCCGTTATTATCCAAGCATAAAGCAATTTGCAAGCGGAACGGATGTTCCGTAAGAAATTGCCGCACGCTTGCGTCCGCACCGTATCCACGCCTTCGCGTGAATCGCTACGGCACCGAGGTAACAAGTCCTGATTCTTTTACCTGTTGTCCGTATCAATCGGTCAGGCACAAGCGACTCTCGATTGTATTGTCCGGCACGGGCGGCGGGCGTATATCACTCGCTGTCCGCGCCTACATTTATCCTAACGCGCTTGCGTGAAAAAACATTCCCAGACACGTGAGATGAGCGGCGCACATTCCCGCGACGCCCCCGGCGGGCGCGCCGATACGCGACTTCACGTCGCCACCCCTCTCACATGTGTGAGGAATCACTTTTTAACTGCGAATGTTACTCCCATTCAATTGTTGCCGGCGGCTTGGAGGTCACGTCCAGAACCACGCGATTAACTTCCGCCACGGAGTTCGTGATGCGGTTGGAGATATGGGCGAGCACATCGTAGGGAACCCGGGCCCAATCGGCCGTCATCGCATCTTCGGAGGAAACCGGGCGCAGCACGATGGGATGCCCGTAAGTGCGGTGGTCACCCTGCACGCCCACGGAATGCACCTCGGCGAGCAGCACCACCGGGCACTGCCAAATCTCAGCATCCAGCCCGGCCGCGGTGAGTTCTTCGCGGGCGATGGCATCGGCTTCGCGCAGGATACGCAGGTTATCTTCAGTGACTTCACCGATCACGCGGATCGCCAGGCCCGGCCCCGGGAAGGGCTGGCGGGCCACGATTTTCTCCGGCACGCCCAGTTCGCGCCCGATGGCACGCACCTCATCCTTGAAGAGGCTACGCAGGGGCTCGATGAGTTCGAAATTCATATCTTCGGGTAGGCCGCCCACATTATGGTGGCTCTTAATATTGGAGGCGCCTTCTCCCCCACCGGATTCCACCACGTCCGGGTAGAGGGTTCCCTGGACAAGGAATTTCACATCTTCCCCGCCGCCGAGCTTATCTACCAGCTGACGCTGCGCGCTTTCGAAGGAGCGGATAAATTCGCGCCCGATAATCTTGCGCTTTGTTTCCGGATCGCGCACGCCGGCCAGCGCGGAGAGGAAGCGCTGGGATTCATCAATGGTGAAGATGCGAATGCCGGTGCTTTCCGCGTAATCGCGTTCTACCTGCTCGCGTTCGCCGGCGCGCAGCAGCCCGTGGTCAATAAAGAAGCAGGTGAGCTGGTCACCAATCGCTTTGTGCACGAGCGCCGCGGCAACCGAGGAATCCACCCCGCCCGAGAGCGCGCAGATCACCTGCGCGGAGCCGACCCGCTCGCGAATCTGAGCCACCTGCTCATCAATGATGGAGGACGGAGTCCAGTTCGGGCTAATTCCCGAGCCTTCGTAGAGGAAGTTTTCCAGAGCGGCCTGGCCGCGCTGGGAGTGGAGCACTTCCGGGTGCCATTGCACGCCGAAGAGCCGGCGCTTGCGATCTTCAAAAGCGGCCACCGGGGTTTCATCGGTGGCGGCCGTGACGGTAAAGCCTTCCGGGGCTTCGCTCACGGCATCCCCGTGGCTCATCCACACGATTTGCTTATCTTCCAGGCCGGCGAAGAGGCAGGAATCGCCGGCGGTGCGGGCTTCGGTGCGCCCGTATTCGCGGGTGCCGGTACGCCCCACGCGCCCGCCCAGGGCCTGGGCCATCGCTTGGAAGCCGTAGCAGATACCGAGGATAGGCACCCCGGCCTCAAAAATGTCCTTATCGATTGCGGGCGCACCTTCCGCGTACACGGATGCCGGGCCGCCGGAAAGGATAATGGCCGCGGGCTTTTTCGCCAGCATATCCGCGGCGGACATGGTGTGCGGAACAATTTCTGAATAAACGTGTGCTTCACGAACGCGCCGCGCGATGAGCTGAGCGTACTGCGCACCAAAATCGACAACAAGAACCGGGGAATTATCGCTGGTATTCACGCTGTTCATTCTAGTGATTAAAACGCGCCGGCGCCTACTGGGAGCCGGCCCGCACCCGGAAGGGTTCTAGGACCTTCGTCACCGGATAGGAACGACGACGCCCACCCGCCCGCGTGGACCTGAGCTGGGCATGCACATCAGCTCGCAAGATGTGAGATTATTTGAAGGGATATCCCGGCGTGGATACGCCTATTTTTTCAAGGGTCCTCACGGGCCGGAAGGATAAGAAAGTGACCTACAGCGTATATTTCACCGCGGTAGAAGGTAATGCGGGCACCCAGGCGGTGGCCAGCGCCTACGTTGATGTACTCACCTCTACTTACAAGAACGTCGGGGTGTTCCGGGCGTTCACCAACGGAAATATCGAAAATGACTCCGCCTTCCTTCAGCTGCTCGACCAGGTTGGCCGCGGCGAGGATCGCGATATTGCTTGGGGTTCGAGCCGGCAGGCCTACGTGGCTGACGAAGAAGAAGCCATGACCCAGCTGGTGAATCGCTACACCGATTACGCCCAGAATTTCGATGCGGTTCTCATTCTCGGCATTCTGGATGGGGATCCCATTAATCCCGGGATGCTTTCGCGTACCGGCCGCACCATCGCCAACCTGGGCACCACCGGCATCGTCGCCGTGTCAGCGGCTCAGCGCAGCGCCGCGCAGGTGGAGGTTGTTGCCCAGCTTTCCGCGAAGGAAATCAAGGATCGGTACGGCACCCTGAGCGCCCTCATTGTTATTGACGCTGATGAGAACGTCCCCACCACCATGCGTGACCTGGGTATTCCTACTATTTATCTACCCGATGGCGAGGCGCGTTCCTTCACCGATAAGGATCGGGCCACCCTCGTTGCCGCGATGGAAGAGGAATCCTCGGTTATTACCCCGCTGTCCTTCCAGGCTTCCCTGGCGGCCCGGGCCCGCAAGGCAAAGAAGCGCATTGTTATGCCGGAGGCCGAAGATGACCGCATTCTGCTGGCCACCGCCCAGATTCTGGCCCGCGATATCGCGGATATTACCCTGGTTGGGGATAAGGATGAGGTTCTCGCCCGCGCCGCTGAGCTTGGCGTGGATGTCTCCGGTGCGGAAATTATTTCGATTGATGATCCGGAGCGGGTGCGCCGCTACGCGGAGAAATTCGCTGAATTGCGCGCCAAGAAGGGCGTGACCTACGAGCAGGCCGTGGAGAAGATGAAGGATCCTTCCTACTACGGCACCATGATGGTCTACATGGGCGATGCCGACGGCATGGTTTCGGGTGCGAACCACACCACCGCAAATACCATCGTTCCCTCCTTCCAGACCATCAAGATGAAGCCCGGCACGAAGACGGTTTCCGGTGCCTTCCTCATGCTCATGGATGATCGCGTCTACGTGTACGCCGATTGCGCGGTCAATACCAATCCCACCCCGGAAGAGCTGGCCGGCATCGCTATTGATTCGGCCCGCACCGCCCAGCAATTCGGTATTGAGCCGCGCGTGGCCATGCTCTCCTACTCTTCGGGTACCTCCGGCAAGGGCCCGGATGTGGATGCGGTGCGCGAAGCCACGGAGCTCGCGAAGAGCCTGGCACCCGAGGGCGTGCTGATTGACGGCCCGCTCCAGTATGACGCTTCGGTGGATGCTGCGGCCGCGAAGAAGAAGCTGCCGAATTCCCCGGTGGCCGGCCGCGCCACGGTTTTCGTTTTCCCGAACTTGAATGCCGGCAATATCGGCTACAAGGCCGTGCAGCGTTCTTCGGGCGCGGTCGCCGTGGGCCCGGTGCTCCAGGGCCTGAATAAGCCGGTGAATGATCTTTCCCGCGGCGCGCTCGTGGAGGATATCGTCAATACCGTGGCGATTACCGCGATCCAGGCGCAGGAATAACCAGCACCAACCGGAAACAACCTGCAATTCGCGGGAATCCGCAGGCATGAGCCGGAACAACCCGTATCCGGCATTACACTGAAGTTATAGGGGTGGGCCTCCACCCGGTCACAGACACAAGGAGATCATTTTGTCCGTTCTCGTAATTAATTCCGGCTCCTCCTCGATCAAGTACAAGGTCGTGGATCCCGAATCGGGTGAGGAACTCGCCTCGGGCCTCGTGGAGCAGATTGGTCTGCCCTCCGGTCACGTCAAGCACGAACACGGCGAGGACGTGCGCGAATGGGAAGGCCCCATTCCCAACCACGAAGTCGGTATGGAGAAGGTGCTCGAGTTCTTCGACGCCGCCGGCCCGTCCCTGCATGATGGCTCCATTCGCGCCGTCGGGCATCGCGTGGTCCAGGGTGGTAAGTACTTCGATGGCCCGGCTCTTATTACCGATGCGGTGCGCCAGAAGATCGAAGAGCTCCAGCCGCTCGGCCCGCTGCACAACCCGCCGGCCCTGGAGGGCATCAAGGTGGCGCAGCGCCTGCTGCCGAATGTCCCGCACGTGGCGGTTTTCGATACCGCGTTCTTCCAGAGCCTTCCGGAAGAAGCGGCACGCTACGGTCTCAACCGCGAGATTGCCGATAAGTATGAGATCCGCCGCTACGGCGCGCACGGCACCTCGCACCAGTATGTTTCCGGTGAGGTAGCGAAGATCCTGGGCCGCGATGATCTCAAGCAGATCGTGCTGCATATCGGTAACGGTGCCTCGGTGTCCGCGGTGGATTCGGGCCGCGCGGTGGAGACTTCCATGGGCCTGACTCCGCTGGAGGGCCTCGTTATGGGTGGGCGCACCGGCGATATTGATCCGGCTGCCGTCTTCCACCTGGCTCGCCAGGCGAAGATGTCCATTGATGAGATAGATAAGCTCTTCAACCGCCAGTCCGGTATGGCCGGTCTGACCGGCTCTTCCGATCTGCGCGATGTGCACGCGATGGTGGAGAAGGGTGATGAGAACGCGAAGGAAGCGGTAGATATTTACGTCCATCGCATCGTCAAGTACATCGGCTCCTACACCGCGATTCTTGGCGGCCTGGATGCCCTGACCTTTACCGCCGGTGTGGGTGAGAATGACGATATCATCCGCAAGGAAGTCCTTGACCGCCTGGCTCCCTTCGGTGTCAAGTACGACGCCGAGAAGAACGCCACGCGCTCGAAGAACGCGCGGGAGATCTCCACGGAGGATTCCACGGTGCATGTGCTCGTGGTCCCCACCAATGAGGAGCTGGCCATCGCCCAGCAGGCTATGACGCTCGTCTAAGCACGCGCCCGTTATTTTCGGGTACGACGACGCAGTGGGGGGAGCAACCGTTCCGGTTTCTCCCCCCACTTATTGGGCTACGTGGTGATTGAGGAGTGATTGCTAGCCGAGGCTGGCCCCCATATCCGGGGCTGAGGCTGGCACCTATTTTCAGGACCGGGGCGACTAACTAGCTATTGGTTTTCGGGGGCCGGGGCTGCGACCCGCTTCCGGATGAGGGTAATGAGCTCGGGAAGCACCGTGTAGAGGTCTCCGACAATTCCGTAATCGCAGAATTCGAACATTTCCGCTTCGGGATCATTATTGATCACCACGATGACTCCGGAATCCGTGACTCCCGCGGTGTGATGCGGCTGGCCGGAAATACCGATGGCGATATACAAATCCGGGGCGATAACCGTGCCCGAGAGCCCCACGTAGGAATCGCGCGGGAGCCAGGCATCCCCTTCGGCCAGCGGGCGGGTTGCGCCTTCCGCGGCATCGAGCACCTCGGCGAGTTCGTGGAAGAGCCGCAGGTCCTCCTTGGCGGCGAAACCGCGGCCGGCACCGACCACCCGGGTGGCGGTGGCCAAGCGCCGTTCGGACACATCTTCCGATTCGGCTGCCGTGATCCGCGCCGGCGCTATCGCGCCGGCCGGAGCCGCCACCTCAGCTACCGAGGTGCTGCCAGCACCCGCCGCATCACCAAAGCCCGAGGCAGCTCCAGCACAAGCCGCCGTACCGGGCAGCGAACCGATCACGCCCACGAAGGTTACTCCCGCGCGCGCGTAGGTTTCCAGGGAAATAGCCCCGAAACGCCCGCTGACCACGTGTTCGGCGCTGACTTCGCGCACGTCGGTGAGGATGGGCCAGCCGCGCCGGCCGGCGATCTCCCCGCCCAGCGCGCGTTCGCTTGGCTCATTGGGAACCAGCACAATATCCCCGGGCTGGGCATCCACGAGCTCCGTGAGCGCGGCGCTCAGGGCCTCGGCCGGCGCATCACTCGGGTGCGTGATGACCTGCACGCTGGTGGCATCCGGGAACGCGGGCAGCTGCGCGCTGTCTCCCGCTTCTCCTTCGGGAACGAGGGCGATCACGTGAACCGCGTCGTAGCGACGCAGGGCCGGAAGGAAAGGCGAAATAGTCGCGCCGGCGCTAATAATCCACACCGCGTGTTCCGGAGCCGAACCGGTGGAGGAAGAAGCTTCCGCGCCCGAAGTACCAGCGGCGTGAGGGGCGGCGTCGTCGCCAGAAATAACGGGGGCGCCGGTGCTCGCGTTGCTAGCGATTCCGGTGGCAGCGATTCCGCCGGCAGCGTCGCCAGAAATACCCGTGGAACCGGCGTTCGGCAGCAGGCCGCGCCGATCCAAGATCCCGACGAGTTCAGCCACGGCGCCGGGGCCGTCGAGGATTTGGTGGAGGCGGCGCTGGACGGGCGGAACCGCGCGCGCGATGGGGTCGAGGGTGCGCCCTTCCATATCGCCGAGGTCGGCGGCGGTGAGGAGCTGGGCGGGTTTCTTGGCGGCGTCGAGGATATCTTTCATGGCCGGGACTTTGACGGCCGCGGCGTCGGAGGTGACCGCGATGACCACAGGGCCGGCCACGCGCACCTCGCGGCGCTGCCCGCCGGTGTGCTGGGTAAGGAGGAGTTCCTCCCCTGCGGTGCGAATCGCGGAAACATCCTGGAAAGACGGCCAGCCCAGCGCCCCGGCGATCACACCGGAGACCATTTTCGAGCCTTCGTCGGTGGAACCCGGGCCGGTGATAAGCGCTGTGATGGTGCCGTCGCGCTGCACTACCCGCGCCAGGGCTTCGCCCACCGCGGTGGAATTCCAGCTGGTGGTGGCATCATCACTCACCACGAGCAGGCGGTCCGGGCCTTTGGACAGCGCGTTTTTGCGCAGCGCCGGGGTGCCGATGGAGTCGGGGCCCAGGGTGATACCCACAACCTCGGTGCCCAGGGAGTCGCCGAGTTCCCGCGCTGCCCGCATGGCAACGGCGTCGTCGTCGCTAATGGAGAGGCGCGCGCCGCTCCAATCCACCACACCGGAATCCAGTACGTGCGCTGAACGTGGATCGCCGGCAATTTTGTAGGCAACCGCAATGGTCATAAGTGTCCCCTGACGTAGGCGTTAGGCTTGCACATAATCTTAGCTCTCCCGCGGCGCGGTGGGCTGCGCATCCTCATCGGGCAGGCGCGAGCCGAGCGCTTCGGAGAGCACCTGCGGGGCGGCGGCGCTGCGGCCGGCAAAGAAGAGCGCCACGATCATCATGGCCAGGCCGGTCCACAGGTTGAGGTTGATGCCCGCGGCTTTGGCCAGGTCCTCCTCGGTCACGAAGAAGAGCCCGTAGCCGGCCAGCATCGTTCCGAAAACCCCGAACATGATGGCGATCCAGGTGCGCAGGTCGAAAAGCGAGAGCCGCCCGAGGCGCGCCTCGGGGAGGTGCGGCGCCGGCGCCGAAGCGGACTCGCCGCCCGCTGCACCCGCGTGGCCCGATTGCACGGGCGCCGAAGCTGGCGCGGCGCTCCGCCGAGCTGCGTCGTCGTTCATAGATTCGTATCCCTTCATTTACAGCACCACATTGAGGACCGTGCACACCGCGAGCACCGCGATGCCCAGCGGCACCGGTTCTTCCCACCAGTGCAGTTTTTCGCCGGTGAGGGCGCGTTCGCGGGCTTCGGCCACCCGGGCTTCGTGCAGTTTCGGGGCCGGCTGGGCGCCCTTAATATCCATCTTGACGCGCCCCCACACCAAGCCGTCGAGTTCCTCGATGGGCTTGGGGCGCGTGACCTTCGTGACGAGCACCGACACGATGAAATCGGCAATAAAAGCGACACCGGAAGCCGTGAAGGAAGCCGCCTGGGAAGAATTGAAGTCCAGCAGCCCGTTCGCGTAGCCCAGCTGGATAAACCCGGCTCCGGCCGCGCCGGCCACCAGGCCCCACAGCCCGGCCTGCGGGCTCATGCGCGCCCAGAACATTCCCATAATGAAGGTGGCGAAAAGCGGGGCGTTGAAAATGGACTGCAACATCTGGGTGTAGTCCTGAATATTGGAGAATTCCGCCGCGATAAAGGCCGCCCCGATGGCGATAAGCACCCCGATAATCGTCAGGCGGCGCCCGATTTTAATGTAGTAGGTGTCCTTGCGGCCCGGGCGCACGTACGTTTCCCAAATATCGTAGGTGACCACGGTATTGAAAGAAGAAACATTCGCCGCCATTCCAGCCATAAAGGCCGCGATCAGCCCGGCCAGCGCCATGCCCAGCAGCCCGTGCGGGAGCACCTCCCCCATAAGCGCCGGGAAGGCTTCGTTATGCGTGATCTCGCCGGTGTGCAGCTGCGGGATGAGAACCGCGGCAATCAGCCCGGGCACGATAATAATGAGCGGCAAGAACATTTTCGGGATCGCCGCGAGGATCGGGGTCAGGCGTGCGGAACGCATATCTTTGGCGGACAGCGCGCGCTGCACCTCGGTGAAATTTGTGGTCCAATACCCGAAGGAATTCACGAAGCCCATCCCCAGCAGCAGCGCGATCCAATTCCCGTACGGGTTCGTGGTGTTCCCGAGTCCGGTTCCGCCCCACACATCCAGGCCGTTCGGGCCGAGCACCTGGGTTTCGTTGAGGGCGTTGACCAGCCCGGCCGGTCCGCCCACCCGCGCCAGCCCGGCGATGGTCAGCGGGGTGAGCACCGCAACGATGAGCAGGAATTGCAGCACCTCGTTGTACATGGTGGCGGTGAGCCCGCCCATCACCGTGTAGACCAGCACCACGCCGGCCGCGATAATAATCGAAGCCCACAGCGGCACCCCGATAAGCACATTAATGAGGAGGGCGAGGGCGAAAAGATTGATGCCGGCCACCAGGATGGTCGCCACCGAGAAAATCACCGATTGGTAGAGGTGGGTGGGCCGGTCGAAACGCAAACGCAGGTATTCGGGAACCGAACGGACCCGCGAGCCGTAATAGAAGGGCATCATAATGAGCCCGAGGAAGATCATGGCCGGCACCGCGCCGATCCAGTAGTAATGCACCGTGGGCAGGCCGTATTGGGAGCCGGAGGCCGCCATCCCGATGAGTTCTACCGCCCCGATATTCGCGGAGAGGAAAGCCAGCGCGCAGATCCACGCCGGCAGCGAACGCCCGGAGAGGAAAAAATCCTCCGAGGTAGTGACTTTGCGCCGGGTGACCACGCCGATGACGAGGACCAGCACCAGGTAGAGCACCACGAAGCTGTAGTCGAAAGCGCTCGCGTCGAGCCGCAAATCCATGTTTTAGCCCTCAATTTCGGCCAGGGATACCACGCGGTGCTCGCGTTGCGATAACCGCACGGCTTCCGCGATGCGCAGGGAGGCGACGGCATCGTCCACCGTGGCAGGAATCTCCCCGCGGCCCGCAACCACCTCCAAAAACGCCTCGATTTCGCGTTCGTAGCAGGCGGCGAAACGGGCGATGAAATCCACCCAGGCGGACTCCTCCGGATAGGACACCCCATCCTCGAGGGAGCGCACGGGGAGTTTGCTATCGAAGCCGACCGCGAGGGTCTGCTCGGTGCCGTGCAGCTCCATGCGCACGTCGTAGCCGTGGCCGTTGAAACGCGAGGATTGCGCGGTGGCGAGCACATCGCCTTCCAGGCGCAGCACCGCCGCGGTTTCGCACACATCGCCGAAGTCACGGAAATCGGCCAGGCCCAGATCGGTGCCGAACGCCATGACCTCGGTGACTTCGCGCCCGGTGACCCAGCGCAGCATATCGAAATCGTGGATGAGGCAGTCGATGTAAATTCCGCCCGAGGCCGCCAGGAATTCGCGGGCGGCCGGGGCCTGATCCATGGTTCCCATGCTCAGGCGGCGCAGCTCGCCCAGGCTTTTTTCGCGCACCGCCGCGCGGGCCCGGGTGTAGGCGGTATCGAAGCGGCGCTGGAAGCCGACTTGGATGCGGGCTCCGCGCGCGCGGGCGGCTTCGCGCACTTTCAGGGTCGAGGCCAGCGAGGTGGATACCGGCTTCTCGGTGAACATAGGAATGCCCAGCTCCATGCCGCGCAGCAGCTGTTCGGCATGCACATCCGTGGGGCTGGTGAGGACCAGGGCGTCCAGGGTGACATCCGTGAGGGTAGCCTCCACGCTGGCTTCACTGATGCGGGCGCGAGTTGCAGCCTCACCTTCCAGTTCGGAAACGACGGCGGCACTGCGCTCAGGTTTCGGTTCGGCAATAACAAGTTCATCAACACGGTGGGCGAGAATGCGCGCGTGCATCAACCCGGCGCGGCCCGCTCCCAGTAAACCAATTTTCAACAGGGATTCCTTCCAAACGTGTCATTAGCCTAGATCAATTCCCCCGAGGCGTGCGAGATGTGAGTCATACCTCATAGCACTTGCAGCAGAGTCGGTTCTGTGGTTCATTAGTTATGTAACTAACCAAGGAGGGAGGGCGTGATGGAGTTCAGTTCAGCGGTGCCAATCTATGTGCAGCTGGCCGAAGATCTGCGTCGTCGTATTCTCTCCGGCGAACTCGGGCCCGGAGAAAAGGTCATGTCTACCACCGAATACGCCGCCACCTACCGCATTAATCCCGCCACCGCGAACAAGGCTTTTTCCCTCCTCGTGGAGGAAGGAATCCTGGAAAAGCGCCGCGGGATCGGCATGTTCGTGACCGCGGGCGCCCAGGCAGCCCTGCGCGAGCGCGGGCGCGCCACCTACCTGAGTGACACCCTCGCCCCGGCGCTCGCCGCGGGCCGGGCACTAGGGCTCAGCCCCGCGGAAATATCCGCACTCGTCTCGACCTATTGGGAGGAGAACCAATGATTAGCATCGAGAACCTGAGTTTCAGCTACCGGCGCGGGGCTCGCGCCCTCGATGATCTCAGCGTGGAGATCGGCCACGACACCATCACCGGCCTTTTCGGCCGCAACGGCTCGGGCAAATCCACGCTCGGGATGCTCATCGCCGGGCTCCTCCCGATTCGGCGCACCCGTGGGCGCGCCGCGGGAAGCATTTTTATTGACGGGCATCCGGTGGATGAAAACCCGGAGGTCATGCCGGGGGTGGCCTATATTCCGGCCCGCGTGGAGGTGATTTCCGGTTCCCCGCTCGCCATGACGATGGATCTGTGGCGCATGGCCCGCCCCACCTGGGATGAGGATTTCGCCCGGGAGCTATTCGAGCTTTTCGAGCTGGATCCCACCCGCGTGATTGACGGGCTATCCGTAGGCCAGCGCTCCACATTTTCCGCGATTCTGGGCCTGGCATCCCGCTGCCCCATCACCATTTTCGATGAGGTCCACCTGGGGATGGACGCGGTGATGCGCGAACTGTTCTACCGGGTTTTGCTCAGTGATTTCGCCGAGCACCCCCGCACCATCATCCTCTCCTCCCACCTGCTCGAGGAGGTGGAGAACCTGGTGGATACCGTGGTGTTCCTGCACCGCGGGAAACTGCTCGAGGCCGGGGACGCCGATGAGGTTCGCGCGCGCCACTCCACGGATAGCCTCGCTTCCCTCACCGATGTTTTAGTTACGACGACGCTCTCCCCCGCCCAGCGCGCCCGCCTGGCACAGCCGCTGGGCGCGCAGGCGCCCCGGGCCGGAAGCCTGCTGGCCCCCGCGGCGGCTGCCGGGGAAGGCACCCAGGAAGCCACCGCGGAAGCATCCACCCGCACCCAGATTGGAGTCGATCATGATTAAGCTGTATCGCCGCGCGAACGCTCTTATCTACCTGGCGGCGCGCCGCGCGATTGGGCGGCGCGGACCTTTCTCCTATTTTTATCGCAGCTTCTGGTTGATTGCGGGATGTTTCCTGGTCGTGGCAACACTGTGGCTCCCCTTCACCAATACCGAGACGCATCTACCCATCGGAGGCATCGACAACCCCGTTCTCAACTGGGTTGCGCTGGCATGGTTTGTGCTCAGCGGGAGCCTGATCTTCGGTGGGGTGATATGCACCCTCTCCATGCGGGCGCATCTGCAAGCGGGGAGCACGCGGCGGCAATTCTTTAGCAACCTGACGCGCAGCGCCGCGCGGATGAGCGCCGAATACCTGGCGGTTACCGCCGTGATTATCCTCGTGGTGCTCACCATTGTGCGCCGCCCGGATGGTTCCTGGGCTCTGGATGCCGCGTTTTCCCCTGAAGGTACCGCTATGCGATCGGGCAGTGTGTGGTTCATGTTCCTACCTACCTGGCTCTGCTGTATGGCCGTGTTCTTCGGGGCGGTGCTGGTGACCACCTTCTTGCTGCGCTGGTCGCTGAGCACGGTGGTACTGGCTGTCGCGGTGGTTATCGCTTTCTTCGCCGGGCTCTCCCTGGTGGGCTACCTTGTTGGTATCACCGGGCTGGCCGGATTCATCTACCGGCTCTGGATTCCCCATTGGGAAAGCTTCTACGCCTGGGCCGCCCGCACCGGCACCGATTTCGCGCATTGGGTGGGGCGGGTGAGTGACTCGACCGGCTTCACGGATTTCCTTACCGCCAATCAGGGCTTCATCGGGCTCCTCGCCTTCTCCCTCATCTTCGGCACCTGCGCGGTGATCGCCTGGGCGCTGGCGCGGCGTTCCACCGGCCGCTTGCATCTACTGCGGCTCTAACTGGGAGCGGGACCGTGCTGCGGGGCGCGCGGTGGCGCGGCCCGCAGCGCCGTCGTCGTACTACCTAGGAGCAGCGCGCACGCGCGCCGTAGACTAAGCACATGATTATTGGCGTTCCCACAGAATTGAAGAATAACGAATACCGGGTCGCGCTCACCCCGGCCGGTGCGCGCGAACTGGCCGCGGCCGGGCATACCGTCCTGGTGCAGGCCGGGGCCGGGGCAGCCTCCGGATGCGCCGACGCCGCCTACGCCGCCGCCGGGGCCCGTATCTGCCCGGACGCGGCCGAGGTGTGGGGCGCCGACGCGGTTCTCAAAGTCAAGGAACCCGAAGCCGAAGAATACGGGTATTTACGCGAGGACCTGGTGCTTTTCACCTATTTGCACCTGGCTTCCCAGCCGAAACTGGCCCGCGCGCTCCTGGATGCCGGCACCACCGCCATCGCCTACGAAACCGTGCGGGAACGGAAAGCGCTGCCGCTGCTCGCGCCTATGAGCCGGGTGGCCGGGAAACTCGCCCCCATTGTGGGTTCGCATTACCTCCTCGACGCGCAGGGCGGGGCCGGGATTCTCATCGGCGGAGTGGCCGGAACCCGCAAAGGCAAGGTGACCGTGATCGGCGCGGGTATCGCCGGGGAATCCGCCGCGGTGATGGCCGCCGGTATGGGCGCGAACGTGACGATTCTGGATATTAATATCGAGCGGCTCGCCCAGCTGGAAATGCGCCACGCCGGGATGCTCACCACCCTCGCCTCCACCGCGCAGACCATCGAGGAGCAGGTGACGGATGCCGATTTGGTGATCGGCACGGTGCTGGTGCCGGGTTCCTCCACCCCCAAGCTGGTGACCTCCGCGATGGTGGAGGGTATGCGCCCGGGCAGCGTGCTCGTTGATATTGCTATTGACCAGGGCGGATGCTTCGAGGATTCCCATCCCACCACCCACGATGAGCCCACGTTCACCGTGGACGGCAAGATTTTCTATTGCGTGGCTAATATGCCCGGTGCGGTTCCGCGCACCTCCACGGAAGCTTTGACGACGGCGACACTCCCCTATGTGGTGCGCCTGGCCGCCCAGGGGTGGCGCGCGGCCGCCAGCGCGGATCCGGGTTTCGCTAGCGGCGTGAATATTAGCGGCGGGAAAATCACCCACCGCGGGGTTTTTGATTCGCTGAGCGGGGCGCTGGGACTGCCCGAATCTGAGTTTGACGATTCCTGCGTGTCGAAGGCAATGGCAGACTAGACCCATGAGCGATTTCTCCTCGATTTACAGTCACGGTTACGTGCGCGTGGCCGCCTGCTCCCCGGAAGTGGTGGTGGCCGATCCGCAGCGCAACGCCCAGGCCATTATTGCGGCCGCCCGGGCGGTGAGCGCGCGAGGTGCGGTGCTGGCCGTGTTCCCGGAGCTGAGCCTCACCGGGTATTCCGCGGAGGATCTGTTCCTCCAGGATGCACTGCTGCGTGCCACCCTGGAAGCCCTGGAAACCGTGCGGGCGGCCAGCGCGGAATTCGACGCGGCCCTCATTGTGGGGGCGCCGCTGCACTGGCGCAACCGCCTCTATAATTGCGCGGTTGTGCTCCACCACGGGAATGTGCTGGGCGTGGTTCCCAAGTCCTATATCCCCAACTACCGGGAGTTTTACGAAAAGCGCCATTTCGCTTCCGGGGCGGGACTGCGCAATGCGGATATTGAACTGCCCGGGGTGCGTACGGATGCAGCCTGGAGCACCGGGCTTAGCGAAGAGCAGCGGGCCGAATTCGCCCACACTGAGGAAGCCTGGGCCTATACCCTGGGGCGGAATACTGTTCCCTTCGGGCCGGATCTGATTTTCTCCGCCAGTGATATTCCCGGTTTTGATTTCCACGTGGAGATCTGTGAGGACATGTGGGTGCCGATCCCGCCCTCGGCGCGCGCGGCCCTGGCCGGGGCGCAGGTGCTCGTCAATCTATCCGGCTCCCCGGTCACGGTAGGGCGTGAAGATGACCGCGATCTGCTGATCCGCGGGGCTTCGGCGCGCTGCGCGGCCGCCTATATCTACGCGGCGAATGGCGAATGGGAATCCTCCACGGATCTGGCCTGGGATGGCCAAACCGTCATCTACGAATGCGGGGAGAAAATCGCGGCCGGGCAGCGTTTTTCGGCCGGCCACAGCGCCACCCTGGGTGATATCGACCTGGATCGTATCCGCCAAGAACGCCAGCGCAACGGCTCTTTTAATGACAATGCGCTCACCCAGGGCACCGAGCGCGATGAGTATTCCAACCCGGGCACGGATTCCTTCCGCACTATTAACTTCACCGCCGGCATCCCGGATATGAGCGCGCTTGACGCCGCGGAGCAGCGCCTGCACCGCGAAGTGGTGCGTTTCCCCTTCATGGGCGGCAGCGAACGCAATCCGGATCGCGATTGCTTCGAAGCTTTCTCCATCCAGGTGTACGCGCTCATTACTCGGTTGCGGGCCACCGGCTCCGCCAAGGTGATTATCGGGGTGTCTGGCGGGCTGGATTCCACGCACGCGCTGCTGGTGGCCTGCCGGGCCATGGATCTTCTGGAGCGCCCGCGCACGGATATCCTCGCCTATACCCTGCCCGGTTTCGCCACCTCCCAGCACACCAAGAACAACGCCTATGCGCTATGCGAAGCCCTGGGGGTGCCGCTGGAGGAGATTGATATTCGCCCGGCGGCCCGGCAGATGCTGGCCGATATGGGCCATCCCTTCGCGGCTGGCGAGCCGGTCTATGACCTCACTTTTGAGAATGTGCAGGCCGGGCTGCGCACGGATTATCTGTTCCGGTTGGCCGGTTTCCACGGCGGTATCGTGCTGGGCACCGGGGATCTTTCCGAGCTCGCCCTCGGGTGGTGCACCTTCGGGGTGGGTGACCATATGAGTCACTACAACGTGAATGCCGGGATGCCGAAAACCTTTATGCAGCACGTGCTGCGGTGGATGGCTCGCCAGGACTTCCTAGCCGGCGCGGCGGCGCAATCTCTTATCGATATTCTCAATACGGAGATTTCCCCGGAGCTGGTTCCCGCGGATGCCGGCGGGGCGCTGCAATCCACCCAGGAGAAAATCGGCCCCTACGAACTCCAGGATTTCACCCTTTATTTCGCTTTGCGCTACGGCTTCCTGCCCTCGAAAATTGCTTTCCTGGCTCGGGAAGCCTGGGGGGATGCTTCCCGCGGCTTCTGGCCGGAAGGTATTGAGGGGGATGCCCGCCACGCCTATAGCCTGGCGGAGATCAAGACGTGGATGGAGCTGTTCTACCGCCGTTTCTTCTCCCAGCAATTTAAACGTTCCACTCTCCCCAACGGCCCGAAGATTCTTTCGGGTGGCTCGCTTTCCCCGCGCGGGGATTGGCGCATGCCTTCCGATGCCACCAGCCGGGTGTGGCTGGCCGATCTGGAGAATATCCCCAGCACTCCCACGGAGGACGCATGATTTCCCTGCAAGAAAATGTGACCGAGGATTTCCTGGCTGCCTGCCAGCGCCTCATCCCCCAGCTCTCCTCAAGCAGCGCGCCGCTTTCGCGCGCTGCTGCGGAGGAATTGCTCGCCCAGCCCGGGGTGTACCAATTGGTGTACCGGGTGGAGGAAGGTGCCCCGATCCTCGGGATGCTCACCCTCGTTACTTTCCAGATTCCCACCGGAACGCGGGCCTGGATTGAGGACGTAGTGGTCGACGACGCCGCCCGCGGCCACGGCGCCGGCCAGCAGCTCGTGGAAGCTGCCCTGGCGCACGCTGCCCAGCTCGGCGTGAAATCGGTGGATTTGACTTCGCGGCCCAGCCGGGAAGCCGCCAACCGGCTCTACCGGCGCTGCGGTTTCGAAGCGCGTGATACCAACGTGTATCGGTATCACGCGCAGTAAAGGCGGAGCACAGGAGCGCGCGGCCGCGTGGTGAGTAGCGCCATCGCTGCGAGAAGCGCGCCTAGCGCGGGGTGACCACCAGCTGGGCGCGCTGGAATTCCTTGCAATCGGAGTAGCCGTTAGCGGCCATGGCGTGGCGCAGCGCCCCCATGATATTGGTATGCCCGCGGGCGCTCGAGGTGGGCCCGACCAGAATTTCTTCCAGCGTGCCGGCGGTGCCCACATAAACGCGTTCCCCGCGCGGGAGGCGCGGGTGGCGGGCTTCCGGTCCCCAGTGCCAGCCGCGCCCGGGTGCTTCGCTGGCCCGCGCCAGAATGGTTCCGAGCATCACGCCGTCCGCCCCGCAGGCCAGGGCTTTAATGAGATCCCCGGAGCTGCCCACCGAGCCGTCCGCGATCACATGAACGTAGCGCCCGCCCGATTCATCGAGGTAGTCCCGGCGGGCGGCAGCGATATCGGCTATCGTCGTCGCCATCGGGGCAGCAATCCCCACGGTACGTAACGTCGCAGAAGCGGCCCCTCCCCCGTAACCGGCCAGCACCCCGGCCGCGCCGGTACGCATGAGGTGCAGCGCGCTCTGGTACGTGACCGCGCCGCCCACCAGCACCGGAATATCAAGATCGTAAATAAGGCCGCGCAGGTTGAGCGGTTCGCGGGTGGTGGACACATGCTCGGCGCTCACCGTGGTGCCGCGGATGACCAGGAGGTCCAGGCCGGCATCGGCGGCCGGCGGCACAATTTCTTTGGCGTGGCCCGGCGAACAGGCCCCGGCCACGGTGATCCCGGCGGCCCGCAGTTGCGCTACCCGGTAGCGCACCAGGCCGGTATCGATGGGGCGCTCGGCGTAGATCTGCTGGAGGCGCGCGGTAGCGGATTCGGGCGGCAGCGCGGCAATTTCTTCGTACAGCGGGGTGGGATCCTCGTAGCGAGTCCACAAGCCCTCAAGGTCCGCCACGCCCAATCCCCCGGCCCGCCCCAGGCGGATCATCATATCCGGGGAAGCCACCGAATCCATGGGGGCGCTGAGCACCGGAATATCGAGGTGGTAGGCATCCAGCTGCCAGGCAGTGGAGACTTCGCGAACGTCCCGGGTGCGCCGGGTGGGCACGATGGCGACGTCGTCAAAGGTATAAGCTATCCGCGCGCGTTTGCCGCGCCCAATCTCGATTTCGCTCACGTTCTCCACTTTACCGGCAAAGAAAGGCGCGCGACCGGGCCGCGGCGCACATCCGCGCGGCTAAGGCAGCGAAGCGCGGGGCCGCAACCGTTCTGCGCTGCTCCCGTGTCAAGGTCCTACCGCGTCACGCTCCACCACATCACGCGCTTACCGCGTTTCCGCACCCAGCGCGCGGGCGAGGAAACGCGGCGCGAACGTCTTTTCATAGGTGCCCACAAATTCTTCCACCTGCCCGTTGAGCCAGCGCTTGAAAGCGAGAATATTGGCATCGGCCGCGTCCTCGGAAAAGTCCCCGGAAATGCCGAACGTATTGTAGGTATCCAGGCTCTCATCGCAGGCGTATTTGAACATGGCGCGCTCAACCGGATAATCCCGCGCGTAGGCGGATAGCGTTTTATCCATCCCACCGAGCAGCAAAATCAGTTCGGAACCGACCCGGAATCCGAGCGCCGCGTTGAAGGGAATCTCCGCGTCGCCGCGCTCGGTCAGGGTTTCGCGTGCCATTTCTTCCTGGCCGTCGAGCACT
Source organism: Actinotignum timonense (assembly GCF_002860685.3). GTDB lineage: Bacteria > Actinomycetota > Actinomycetes > Actinomycetales > Actinomycetaceae > Actinotignum > Actinotignum timonense. Next base: position 2,024,049 of record NZ_CP136960.1, read on the forward strand.
TCCAGGCGCTGGGCGGCCTGCTCAAGTTCGCGCTCCCGCGCTTTCGTTTCTTTACGCCCGCGCAGCACCTCGATCCGCTCGTGTACTTCCGCGCGCTCAATCGCGATCTGATCGAGGTAGCGGCGCGGAGACACATAGGCCACCGCGAGCAGCGCGCGTTCGGGACCCATGTCCGCCATGAGATCGCGGTAGAAACGCACCGCGGAAGCCGAGAGAGCAGGCATGCCGTCGGTACGGTCGCGGGTACTCGCGTAGAGCTGCGCGAATACATCGAAATCTTCCGGCCCGAGGAAACGGGTCTGCACCCCGTAGCGGTTTTCGTTATTGAAACGACGACGCAGCCCCTTGGCGAGAGTTGCTTTGGCTTCTTCGAAGTTCATCCCGGAGATCGTCTTGGTGTAAATCCAGCGCAGTTGAATATCGGAGCGCTCCCCGAATTCATAAGGAAGGTGGCGCCAACCATCGCGTTCCAGAGCTTGGGAGACCGCGCCGGCCACCGGATTGTCCTTGAGCGGCGTAATATCCGTGTACCAGCGCCGTGCCAGAATCGGGTTAATCCGGGCGGTGAGCAAGCGCGGCTGGGAAGCGAAATGCCGGTTGAGCCCGCTGAAGAAAGCGGAAACAACCTCGCTGCGGCTCCAATCCAAGGTGGGCCCGTAGGCGAGGGAAGCCCGTGTGAAGATCTTCTTCCAGGGTTGATACATAACGAGGCCGGCCCCGCAAATATTTCCGGCATTGTTACGCACGCCCACGTATTCCACCCGGTATCCTTCGGCCGCACGCACCCGCCCGTAGCTCACCGTTTGGGAAATGAAACACCGTTGCGTGGTCATGTAGTCGTTGTACTCATTCTCGGATAACACCGCGAACTGCATTGTGTTCCTTCCTGCCGGGCAGCTCAGAGCTGATTCGCCACCTGCCTATTAGAGTAACTTAAGCTGAAACAGCCCTGGAAATGGGGGCGGAAAGCTTCCTCAGTTCGGTGCGAATAATCCGTCTTAGCTAAATGTCACCAATCCGGCTCGGAAGGCCAGGACGATGGCCGCCGAGCGGTCGCGAGCGCCCGTCTTGCGCAGTATTGCGTTGATGTGGCTTTTGAGAGTACCTTCCGAAATATAGAGTTGCCCCCGAATTTCTAGGTTAGTTAAACCGCTACCGATGAGGGTCAAGACTTCTAGTTCCCGTGCGGTCAAATTCTGTAATTCAGGTACCTCACCAGGCGACCGGCCCCTTTCGTGGAGGTAACACTGTACTACGTGGTCTAGGACCTGGCGGTCGAGCACTCTGTTTCCCACCGATACCTGGCGGATTGTCGAGATAATCGTCTCGGATTCGCTATCTTTGAGAAGGTACCCGTCAGCGCCCAGGCTCAAGGCCTTTCGCAGATACAGGTCATCCTGATACATGGTCAGCATGACAATGCGCCCAGGGAAGCCATTCCGTTTCAGCTCCTTGAGTACGTCCAGTCCGTCCATGAGAGGCATGCGAATATCCAGCAGCAGAACGTCAATATCCGTCTCACGCACCATACGGCAGGCTTCCACGCCGTCTCCGGCGCTGCCCACCACGCGAAAGTCCTCCTGCTGCTCGAGGAGAACCGCGAGGCTTTCCCGAAGTAGTCCCTGATCATCTGCAATCGCAATCCGAATCATCATGTGCTACCTCCTCATACATACCGGGTATTACCGTTCTCACTCGGGGTACATGCATAGTTTCCACCCGGCGCCCACTGGCCCGGCGCCCACGACATAGCCGCATTCGGCGGCGCGTTGCCGAAGGTGATCCAAGCCAATCCCGGAGCCGATGATGGGCTGCCAATCCGGTGCCGGCCCCTGATCTACTAGTTCGAGGCTCACGCCCTTGCCTTTTTCTTCAATCTGGAAGGTGACGGTGGTGGGTCCGGCATGGCGGGCGGTATTCGCTAATCCTTCCCGGCAAGTTGCGATGAAGAGCTTACGCAGCTGCGGATTCAGCCTTTGGATAGTTGCGAGCACTTCGGCAGTGCCCCTGAGTTCCATACCGTGCCGTTGCGCTGCCGCAAAAATTTGTTCTAGATCCGGCATCCCGGGAGGACTAATATCACGGCCCTGCAATCGGTCAAGAACGGTACGCATCTGAGCGATAGTTTGCTTATTAGAGTCCCGAATATCACTCAACGCTGCCAATGCTACCGGATCAGTCACTTCTTCGAGAGCCCGGGTGAGTCGCAAATGCTGTAATCCCAAGCCGTCGGAAACTATATCGTGCAACTCCGCGGCGAGAGCTAAGCGATCTCCCGATAGGATTTTTTCAGTTTCCGCCTGTGCTTGTAACTCACTATTGCGTCTTCTTTGCACAAGCCACTGCCAATACCACCACCCCAGCAGCGCCCCGCAGAGCGCAAATATCGCTAGGCGCCACCAGATTTCGTATTTTTCCGGAACTGCCACAAAAACCATAAGTCCCAGAACAAGCAGCGGTAGCACCGCCCTGCCCAGCACTCCCCAGCGGTTTTCCTTCTTCTGCGCCGTGTGACCGGCGGTCACGCGAATGGACGCGGGACGCGATGGAGAGGTGGTAGCGCACATAGCGCATATGCTACCCGTGCAGCGCTCCCATTCCATCGGCCCGCGGGCTGATTTTTCCCTCGGAACCCAGGCTGAGCTAGGGCCGCGAGTATCGAACACGAGGCCGATGTGCTCCGCATGATGAGTCGCCAGCATAGAAGCATGACAACACTTCCCATAGAAACCAAGGATTTATCCAAAATTTATCGTGGTCAAAGTGCGCTCCATAATCTAACGCTGAGTTTCCCTCCCGGCCAGATCGTGGGTTTAGCTGGCCATAACGGTTGCGGAAAATCCACACTCATACGCCTCTTAGTTGGCCTGGAACCACCCACCCATGGACAAGCTCTCATCTTTGGGCATCCCTACCGACAACTGGACTACCCGCTTCGCTACGTGGGAACCCTCCTGGGTGGTTCGGGGGCAACTCGCTCGCGTACTGTGCGCCAGCATCTGGCATGGATCGCAGCGACCCATCACTTCGCGAGCCAGCGCATTGACGAGGTACTGCATACGGTTGGTTTGGATCGCGTGGCCACTCGAAAAGCCGGAAAGCTCTCTCTGGGCATGAATCAGCGTCTCGGTTTAGCGGCCGCGCTTCTCGGCGACCCTCCTGTGCTGCTACTAGACGAACCTTCCAATGGTCTTGACCCGCAAGGAATCGAGTTACTGGCGCAGCTGATTGCAATGTGGCGGCGTGAGGGAAAAACGGTTGTGCTCTCCAGTCATCTGTTGGATTTCCTTGCCGATACCTGTGATCGTCTGGTGGTCCTGGAACAGGGCAGCGTGGTGTACGACGGCGCAGCCACGTTGGCTCACGGCAACCTGGCATCCGGCCGATGGCCGTCCCACCCGAATACAACCGAAAAGGCTACCGGAGCCGCGAAGCACGAAGGAGACACAGATGCTTAGGTCATTTTCGCGGTTAGTGCGCGCACAATGGGTACTCTGGTGGACCTCACGATCTGTCCGAATCGCATTGTTGGCATGTTTCCTGCCTGCGGCATTGTTCTTATTCGTACAGTACAGCGACGGGAAACTCTGGCACGCCGATTATTCTCTATTCTCGCAGGCGCTCCTTATGCTCTCCCTTGCCCCCATTATTTCCGGGGTGGGATCCATCTCCGAAAACTTGGTTCCCCTGGAGCCCCACCACGCTTCCACCCGAACTCTCATCGCGGTAGCGGTGCCACGTCGTTTCGCCTGGGCGGCTGCTCATCTACTGGTAGGTTTCTTCTTTGTCGTCATCTACCTCAGCCTTGCCCTGCTTGTCGGCTTTGGCGTGGGTGCCTTCCAGTGGAGCAGCTTCAATGTACAAGCTTTATGTGGCCTCCTCATCTACTGGAATGTACTGTGCTGGTTAGCCTCCTTCCTCGCCTCAGTATTCCAATCCGGGACGATCCCTCTTCTCTTCCTCCTGCTCAATCAGTCAGTTGTTCCACTGTCGTTCCTTTTATCTCGGGTAACGCCCCTCGCCCGTTGGAGTCCGGACCTGGCTGCTTACGGCCTTATTTTGCAGGGTGATATGCTCGCCAATTCGGCTATGTCACCAGAACTTGCTGCGGATGTAGCCGCTCATTGGAGCACAAATATCTTCGTTCTGCTCGCGTGGATGATTGTCATTGCACTCGGATTTTTCTGGTCCGAACGCCGTAAGGCCGCGGCATGATTAGCTCTTTGCGTGCCCACGATAGGGCGATCTGGCACCTGCGCGGTGCGCTCATTCAGGTGGCTTCACAGGTACGAATCGGTGTCGTTCTCGGGCTGTGTGTAGTTGCCGGGAACATGATGACCGCACTGCAACTACTCCCCCGCGCCGGCGAACTTCCCGCTGGTTGTGCAGGTTTATCTACCGCCATCGCGGTCAGCATTGTTTTTGCGCAGCCCATTGCGGCTGTCCTACCGTGCGTGTTGCTAAATTTCGATGATCAACCGCGTTACCGCGATATCACTACCTTGGTTCTCCCCGCCACACCACTGACCCTGCTCGCCCGAGCCATATGCAGTGGCGTGACTGTGTGTTTGTGGGGATCGGGTCAGGCCATTGGCGCCGTGGTGATGTATAGATTTCTGGCACCGCGCGGTATAGATGCCTCAACTCTAAGTGCCACAGAGTATCGCGAGCTGTTGTTAGCCTCGCTACCTTCGGTAGGCGCGGTACTCGTGTATCTTGCCACCCTGTGCATATTCTGCGTGAGTATCTGCCTTATTTTCCGATCCCGATATTCCAGCGTGGCCGTTCTGCTCACGATTGTGGCGATTATCGCTCCGCTTGTCCAAACCCTTCTTCCCGAGGTAGGAAAGTACCTTCCCGGAATTGCCGGTATCAGTATCCTCAGGGGTGACGATTCCGGGAATATGCTTCCACCCGGAATCGGGCTTCTCGTACTGCTCTTCTCCAGCTTGCTGCTCATCGGTGTCGCCGCGTTGAAACATTGGATACCCTTACGCCGCGGACGTAGCCGCAGATAGGAACCGGTACGTTTTCGTGTCGTAGGGGCGGATTAGACTACGAAGCACCAGCACAGAAGCGCGGCGCGGGCCGCGGAAAGGATGGGAACCGTGTGGACCACGCTGCCGCTTATCGGCTTTGATACAGAAACAACCGGGGTGGATCCCCGGCGCGATCGCCTCGTCACCTGCTCGCTCGTGCGGGTGGATAGTGAGGGAACCTCGCGGCGGTATTGGCTGGCGGATCCCGGGGTGGATATTCCGGAAGCAGCCAGCCAGGTGCATGGCATTACCACGGAGCAAGCCCGCGCGGAGGGCCAGCCCATCGCGGAAGTCCTCGGTGAGATCGCGGATATTTTGGGGGCGCAACTAGCGGCCGGCCAGCCGGTGGTGGCTTTTAATGCCTCCTATGATTTCACCCTGCTCGAAAGTGAGCTGGCCCGCCACGGGCTGCCCACCCTCAACCAGCGCTTGGGCGGTGAGATTTTCCCGGTTATTGATCCCTATCTGCTGGATCGCGGGGTGGATCGCTACCGCAAGGGGAAGCGGCGCTTGGAAAACCTCGTTATGCATTACGGGGTTTTCCAGGATGATTCTTTCCACAATGCGGAAGCTGATGTGGTGGCCACGCTGCGGGTACTCGGGGCCATGTTGGAGAGATTCCCCCAGCTGCGGGAAAAGGAACTGCGGGAAATCGTGGATATTCAGATCGCGGCCGAACGCGAATTCCAAGAGTTTTTGCGCAAAGTAGGCCGCTCGGATGGCCCCAAGGAAGGCTAGCCCGTCCCGCGCAACTAGTACTCGCTAGTTACGTTGCTGGTCCGGCTGGGCGAACCCAAGCGGACAACGCATCATCCAGTATGCGCATAAACCCAGCCACGCGGGAGCCGGGCTGCGGCGTCGTACTTTGCGGTACATAGCGAAAGGCCGGGAACGCGCTCTTACGTTCCCGGCCCTCGTTACCACCCCAGCGCTGCCACGCGTGGCAGCGAGCTAAAGGAGATTATGAGTAGGAATATTTAGGACTTGAGCCCGGAGTAATTCGGGGCTTCCACGGTCATTTCCACGTCGTGGGGATGCGATTCCTTGAGGCCGGCGCCGGTCATGCGGACCATGCGGCCCTTTTCCTTGAGCTCGGCAATGGTGGAGGCACCCGAGTAGAACATGGTCTGGCCCAGGCCGCCCACCAGTTCGTAGAGCACGGAGGCCAGCGGGCCGCGGAAGGGAATCTGGCCTTCGATGCCTTCCGGAATGAGCTTCGCATCGGAGGTGACGTCGGCCTGGAAGTAGCGGTCCTTGGAGTAGGACTTCTTGCCACGCGAGCTCATCGCACCCAGGGAGCCCATGCCGCGGAAGTGCTTGTACTGCTTGCCGTTCACGAAAATGACTTCGCCGGGGGTTTCCACGCAGCCAGCAAGAAGCGAACCGAGCATCACGGTATCAGCACCGGCCACGATGGCCTTGCCGATATCACCGGACCAGTGCAGGCCGCCGTCCGCAATCAGCGGGATACCGGCCGGCTTGCAAGCGCGCGCCGCATCCACAATCGCGGTCACCTGCGGTACGCCCACGCCGGCCACCACGCGGGTGGTGCAGATGGACCCGGGGCCCACCCCGACCTTGACCGCGTCCACCCCGGCGTCGATGAGTGCCTGGGCGCCGGAGCGGGTGGCGATATTGCCACCGATAATCTCCACGCCGTCAAAACCGGAATCGGCACGCAGGCGACGAATCATATCGAGGGCGAGCTTCGCTTCCCCGTTCGCGGAATCAATCACAAGCACGTCCACGCCGGCATCGGCAAGCATCCCGGCCCGCTCCCAGGAGTCGGTCAAGTACCCAACGCCCGCGCCCACGAGAAGGCGGCCCTGGGAATCCTTGGAAGCATTGGGGTACTGCTGGGTTTTGACGAAATCTTTGACGGTGATAAGGCCGGTGAGGCGCCCATCCTCATCAATAAGGGGAAGCTTTTCAATCCGGTGGCTCTTGAGGAGCGCCCGGGCATCCGCGCGGGACACACCCGTGGGTGCGGTCACCAGCGGCATGCGGGTCATCACATCCTCGACCCGGGTGGTGGCGTACTCATCTTCCGGAACGAAACGCAAATCACGGTTGGTAATAATGCCGAGCAGGTGCTTCTGCTCATCCACAACGGGAAGGCCAGAGACCCGATACTGCCCGCACAGGGCATCAAGCTGGGCGATCGTGGCATTCGGGGCTACGGTCACCGGGTCGGTGATCATGCCGGATTCGGAACGTTTGACCTCGCGAACCTGCTGGGCCTGATCTTCCGGGGAGAGATTGCGGTGAATAATCCCAATACCGCCCTGGCGTGCCATCGCAACAGCCATATCGCGCTCCGTGACCGTATCCATAGCCGCGGAAGCCATGGGGGTTTTCAGCACAATATTGCGGGTCAGGTGGGAAGAGGTATCGACTTCGGAAGGAATAACATCAGTTGGTTGCGGAACAAGCAACACATCGTCATAGGTTAGAGCAAGAGGAGCAAAATCGTTCACGAAATCCATTTTCCCATGTTATCGCGCCAAGCTGATAACTCCAATGTGGCCGGCACGCGAAAATCGACACAGCTCGCGCGCGCATACCCAACCGGCAGGCACATATACATAAGCCCAGCTCACAGGCCCGTGACTAGCAAGTCACCCGTGTGCAACTAGCCCGCACGCCGCACGGCTCACTCATGAGCACGGCAGCATGCGGGCTAGCGATGCACAGCACTACCGGCAAATATTGCTCAGCGGCGCTGCGCCGGAATTCCTTAGCGAACCCTCCGCAGAATCCTTAGCGGACCCGGTGGACGGCCGGAGTATCGACGCCGTCGCCATTCCAGTCACCCAGGAGGTGCGTATCGGTGTGCTTCCCGAAGGAGTACACCGCGCTGGCCGGCCCGGAGCTCAAGGAGCCGGCAACGTAGTAGGCGTTACCGCGGACCACCACGATGGTGTCCTTCCCGTCCCCATCGGTATCACCGGCAAGGGCAATATCCGAGGCACGGCCGAAGGAGAAGGCGGCACCGGCAGCCCCGCCCAGGGAGTCCTGGACGAAGAAAGTATTGCCGCGCTGGACCGCTACTTCGTCACGGCCATCGCCGTTGAAATCACCAGCCAGGTAGGTATCCCCGTGGCGTCCGAAGGTGAAGACGTGGTCCGCCGCGCCGCCGCGCAGGGAATCCACCGCATAAATGGTGTTTCCGCGCACCACGGCCACGGTGTCCTTACCGTCCCCGTTCCAGTCGCCGACGAGTACCCGGTCACCGGCCTTCCCGAAAGCGAAGACCTCGGTGGCATTCCCGGCAAAGCCGTTGCTCAGGAGGAACTGGTTACCGCGCACGACGCCGAGGCTATCTACGCCATCGCCATCCCAATCCCCGTAAATGAAGCTTTCGCCAGCGCGCCCGTAGGCGGCATCAATGCTGCCAGCACCCGAGTTCCAGTTATTGGTGGCGATGAAGCGGTTACCCGTCGGAGCGCCCGGCTTCGCGGGTTGTTCCGGGGTGGGGTTCGGGGTTCCGGGCTCCGTGGGTTCCGGTTTGCCCGGTTCCGTAGGTTCCGGCTTACCAGGCTTACCCGGCTCCTCGCCCGCACCCGGATCCGGCGTCACCGCTGCGGGAGCAACGGCCACCTGGAAGGACAGATCGGTGGGCCCGGCCACCACCCGCAGCACGGAATCCGCGGGGGCATCGGCAGGCACCGTGACCTTCACGGTGGCACGGCCGGTGTTATCCAGCGAGGGCGTCACGGTGGTATCCAGCGCGCCGCTGCCCACTTCCACCCCGTTGAGGTACACGGTGACTTTCTCACCCTTGGGCTCGGTGGAGGTGTGAGCCAGCGAGGAGAAGCTCAGCTCCGCGCTTTCCCCAGCCTTGAGAGCCTCTTCCCCGGTGATACCCACCGAGGTCTGGTTATAACGCACCTGATAGCCGGGGTTGGCCTTGAGGAAAGCGTTGAACACATCGTTATCGATCAGCCCGGTATCGGCGTAATTGCTACCCTCGCCGAGCACCGTGAAACCGTCACCACCGGCCAGGATGAACTGGTTGGAGGCCACGGTATAGACCTTCTCCCCCGCCCGATCCAGTTTTTCACCGTTGATGTACACGGCCTTGACGCGCTGGCCCGGGGTGGCATCCGCGGCGGCGTCGAAAACGTAATGCATATTGTAGGAAAGCCCGAGGCGCAGCATGGGCCGGGAGGCGCCTTCCTTGTCATTCCACTGCTGTTCGAGCATGGTGTAGATCTGCGCTTCGGTCAGGTCCACAGTGGCGTAGGAATTCCCGAAAGGCTGCACTGTGTAGGACTCTTCCAGGGTGACGATGCCGTCGCCGTTGGGGTCCAGATCCGCGCGAATACCGCCCGGGTTAATAATCCCGAAATCGGCCTTCTTTTCCATGCCCTGGGAGTACTGGTAGAACGCTTCGGCGATCATATTGCCGGCCGAGGATTCGGTCCCGCGATTCGCCCCGGTATCGGTGCCGTTATTGGTGCCGCGGTTCGCGATTCCCTTAATGGTTCCGATCTGCTGGGCGCCCAATTCCTTCGCTTTCGTTTCGGCAGCCTGGTACATCGCCTCAATATCGGCGGACTTGGGGGCCTGGGCATTCTTGTAGTCAATAGCAACGTTGGCGGCGGTGGCGCTCACGAGCTTCTTAGCTGCGGCGTCGTACACAAAAGTGTAACGGCCGTACGTGCGCCCGTATTCGCCCACTTCCAGAACCGGTGCGCCCGAAGGCGTGGTCACGCTATCCACGGTGAGGTGCGTATGACCTGCGACGACGGCGTCCACATCGCTTCCGAGCGTTGCCGCTACCGCATTATTGGCATGCATGAGGGCGACGACGATATCCGCCTCGCCGTTGCTTTCGTCCCCATCCTTGAGCAGGGCAGCCTGCGCATCCACGGCCTTGACGGGATCCTTAATATCCAGGCCGGTGATCGCGGTGGGAGACACCAGGGTATTGAGCTCATCGGTCACGCCGGATACGAAAGCCACCCGTACCCCGCCCACGGTTTTCAAGGCGTAGGGGGTGATCTTTGCAGTGTCGATCCCGCCCACGCTCGCCAGGGTCCACGGGAATTCAGAGGCCGGGACGATGCGGTTTTCGAAATCCTTGACGCCCTGGTCGAATTCGTGATTGCCCGCCCCGGAGAGGTCAAGCTGCATGGCGTTGAGAATATCGAGGGTGGGCTGGTCGTTCGCGATGGAGGACACGTAGGCCGAGCCGCCCACCAGATCGCCGTTCCCCACGAAAATGGTATTCGGGTTGGCCTTGCGCAGCTCATCGATCTGGTAGTCGAGGGCAGCCGCGTTCTCGATATGGCCGTGGAAATCGGAGATCGCCGCGATATCGATAGTGACGTGGTCGGCTGGCGCGGCCTGGGCCGGCGTGGTGAGCACGCCCGCGCCCAGCACCGCGACCGCACCGAAAGCGGTCATGCGCCGCAGGGAAAATATGGTCATGGTGTTCCTTCATCCGAGGGAAATAGGACACCGTCACCATAGGAAGCGCGGGTAAACACCCGGCTAATTGAACGTGACTGGAAAGTGAGCGCGGGGTGGCGCGATTATTCGACCGTCACGGATTTGGCCAGGTTGCGCGGTTTATCAACGTCGTAGCCGCGCACCGCCGCCATCTCCGAGGCGAAAATCTGCAGGGGGATCACGGTGACGAGCGGCATCATGAGGGTGGGCGTGCCGCGGGGTGCCCAGAATACCGAGGTGGCGAAATCGCGCACGGCGTCGTCGCCCTCCTCCGCAACCACAATGGTGCGTGCCCCGCGCGAACGGACCTCTTGCAGATTCGACAGCGTTTTCGCGTGCAGCTCGGGGCGGCGCGGGGTGGGGACGATCACGAAAATCGGCAGGTTGTCGGTCACGAGCGCGATGGGGCCGTGTTTGAGTTCCCCGGCGGCGAAACCTTCGGCGTGCACGTAGGCGATTTCTTTGAGTTTGAGGGCGCCTTCCAGGGCGATGGGGAAACCGACGTGCCGGCCGAGGAAAAGCACCGAGTTTTCGCCCTTGAGTTCGCGGGCCATGGCGCGGATTTGCGGTTCTTGGGCGAGCATTTTTTCCATGCGCGCCGGCATTTTTTCGAGTTCGTCGAGGTAGCCGGTGATTTCGTCGCGGAATTTATTGCCGCGGATTTGGGCCAGGTAGAGCCCGAGCAGGTAGGACGCGGTGATCTGGGCAACGAAGGCCTTCGTGGAAGCCACCGCGATTTCGGGGCCGGCGTGGGTGTAGAGCACCGCGTCGGATTCGCGTGCGATGGTCGAACCGTAGGTATTGACGATGGCGAGGACTTTCGAGCCCTGTTCGCGCGCGTGGCGCACCGCCATAATCGTGTCCATCGTTTCCCCGGATTGCGAAATGGCGACGACGAGCGTCTTCTCCCCCACCACCGGGTCACGGTAACGGAATTCGGAGGCGAGTTCCACCTCCACCGGGATGCGGCACCAATGCTCGATGGCGTAGCGCGCCACCTGCCCGGCGTAGGACGCGGTTCCGGCGGCGATCACGATGATTTTATCGATGGTGCGCAGCACCGCTTCGCTGATGCGCATTTCGTCGAGTTGGAGGGAATCATTGACCACGCGCCCGCGCAGGGTATCGGCGACGGCGCGCGGCTGCTCGTGGATCTCTTTGTCCATGAAGGTGGTGTATCCGCCTTTGACAGCGGCCGAGGCGTCCCAATCCACCGTGAATTCCTTGCCCGCGCGCGGCGAACCGTCGAAGCCGAGGAGCCGCACGGTATCCGCGCTGATTTCCACCACGGTATCCTGCGGGACTTCCAGGGCGCGCTGGGTTTCGGAGATGAAAGCGGCCACGTCGCTACCCAGGTAGTTCTCCCCCTCGCCCAGGCCGATGACCAGCGGGGAGTTCCGCCGGGCCGCCACCACGGTATCGGGGTGATCGCGGTCGATAGCGACGAGCGTGAAGGAGCCGTCAATGATATTCGCGGTAGCGAGCATGGCGCGGAAGAGGGCGGAGCCTAAGCCGGGCTCCGTGGTGGTGGCGGTGCTGGCCGCAGCACCGGCCGCGGCGTCGTCGGAACCGGACTCCGCAACGCTCGCATCAACCGTGGCGCCATCTTGTTCAACCGCAGCATTCGCATCAACCGCGGCGAGCTGCTGGGCGAGGATATGCGCCGCGATTTCCGAATCGGTATCGGAAACGGGCGTAATGCCCGTGGCCGCGAGGCCCTCCGCGAGTTCGCGGTAGTTTTCGATAATGCCGTTGTGGACGATAGCAACCCGGCCATCAAAAGAAACGTGGGGGTGGGCATTGGTATCCGAGGGCGAACCGTGAGTCGCCCAGCGAGTGTGCCCGATAGCCACCTGCGCGGGCGGCAGCGGGGTGTCCTGCAGGGCCTGGCGCAGGTTATCGAGGCGCCCGGCGCGCTTGACCGCACGCAAGCCCTCCGGCCCGGCCACCGCCACCCCGGCCGAGTCATAGCCGCGGTATTCCAGGCGGGCTAGGCCTTCGAGCACCACCTGCAATCCGCGTTGCGTGGCGCCGGTCGAGGCGCCCGTGGTGGCTTCGTTTGTGGCGCTGGTGCCTGCCGTTTCGGCGCCGTTCGTTCTTCTCTGTTCTGCTCGCGAGCGCGGGCCCGCGTACCCAACAATTCCGCACATGGAAGTTAAAGTACTGCGCCGGCGGCTCCGAGAAAAGAGTCAACACCCGCACAGCGCGCACATTTGCGCAGGTCAGACAAATTTCGCTCACGGCCCCCGGGGTCTTTTCGAACGACGACGCAGCTACATGCCTTCCCCGCCACCACACAACCCGAGTGTATTTCACCTCACAAAAAGTTGTCAGACTTTAGGACCAAAAGGCACTTACTCCCGCCCGGCCACGCTCCTAGTATGTTCAGAACAAGAACCGGTGATCTTGTACACGAGCACGGCAACCCCTGGCCTGGGTTGCAGCGGAAGCAATGTCGCGGAAGCTCCGTGCTCAGAACTGTCAAATTCATCGAAAGCGAATAGTGGTGAAACGTTTATACCAATTTATATCTGTTGCCGGTGCGTTACTCCTTACCTTGCCGGGCGGCGGTACCCTCATCGCCCACGCATCACAGGCAGCTACCCCCATTCATAAGTACACCTTCGATACGGATCTCGCGGATTCCGCGGGGCAGCGCAATCCAGATCAGGCACAGGCGCCGCTGGTGGATGGCGTGTCCGGCACTGCCTTGCGGGTGGAGAATGGCCACGGCCTCAGCTTTTCCCAGCCGATATCGATTTCTGAAAATGACCCGTGGTCGGTGAGCTATTGGGTGCGCTCGGATGCAGCACCCCGGGAGCGCACCTCGGTGCTCATGGATAACAAGAAGGATTTTTCTTTCGATCTAAAATTGGCTGCGAACCGCCAGGCTGGATTCCATGTAGGTAAGGGCCGCGGCGATGTGCTGACCTTCAAATACGATTTTTCCGGTGGTACCTGGTATCACCTTGCGTGGACGCAATCGAAAACCGCTGGGATGACGATGTACGTCAATGGCCAGGCTGTTGATAAGAATTCCTGGACGAAGAACCATCGCGTGCTCATCCCCGCGGATGTTATTGGTGGAACTGGTTTCACCGGTGCCATTGACGAACTGGCCGTCTACAACTCCGCGCTGAGCGCTGCTGAGGTGAAAGCTCTCTACGATAAGGAACGGCCGCAGGATTCCGCGCAAGGCAATCCGGACCAGGGAAAGCCGACTCCCGGCCAGCCCGGTCAGCCCGGTCAGCCCGGTCAAGATACCCCCGGCAAGGGCGAGCCCGGCAAAAACGAACCCGCCCAGCCCCAGCTCCCCCTACGCAATACGATCCCGGAATACAAGCTCGATGATGCCAATATCAGCACGGTGATGCGCCAGCCGGGTGGAAATCGCCAGTATTTGGGGCAACCCGATCTGGTGCAAACAAAAACCGGGCGGCTGATTTCCGCGTTCCCGGCCGGGCACGGCAAGGGCCCGCTGGTCATGATGATCTCGGATGATCAGGGGAAAACGTGGACGGAAAAGACCGATACCCCGAAGTCGTGGACGGGTTCGCAGGAAACTCCTACCCTGTATTCCCTCATCCGGGAGGATGGCGCGGAGCGTCTCATGCTTATCACCGCTAATCCGGGGTGGGGTGTTGATAATGCCGGCCACCGTTACGGGTGGAATACCTCCTATTCGGATGACAATGGCGAGACGTGGAGCGAGTACACCAATTTCCACCCGGTGCGTCAGCATGATGGGAAGGATAATGCCGCGATTGTTGCCATGGCTTCCCTGGTGCAATTGCGCGACGACGCCGGCCAGCCAATCCAAAAATGGATGGGTGTCTATCACGATTACGATTTCGTCAATTACAAGACCTACCTCACTTTCGAGGACGGCGTGGAGAAGTGGTCTGATCCGGTTCCCTACCTGGCCGAACACCGCGATATCGAAAAGTCCCATCAAATGTGTGAGATCGGGATGTTCCGTTCTCCGGATGGCAAGCAGATTGTTGGTTTGGCGCGCAGCCAGTCCCATGCACATCTGCCCACGATGATCGTGTCCAAGGATGAAGGCAAGACCTGGTCGAAGCCGGTGGAGCTTCCCGGTTCCCTTGCCGGCGAGCGGCATAAGCCGGCCTATGATCCCGTCTCTGGCCGGGTGGTGGTTCCCATGCGGGAAATCCGCTATGACCTCAATGGCAATGGCCGCCACGATGGTGCCAGTGATTGGAAGGCCGGGAACTGGGTGGCCTGGGTCGGCACCTTCGATGATTTGATGCACCAGCGCCCGGGCCAGTATCGCATCCTGCTGGAGCGGGACTGGTCGAATAATCGTTACGGCGGGGATACCGGGTATACGGGTATCACCGCACTGCCCGATGGCACGTTCATCATGCACTCGTATGGCCACTGGGATAAGGACTTCTCGCATTCCTGGAAGGGAACGGCCGGGCGCGGGTACGATGTGCGCACCGATCTTGCGTATATCAAGCAAGCGAAATTTACCTTGGCCGGCCTTGAGCAATCGGCAGGTATTGCGCAGCAAGATCCAAAACCCACTCCTTCAGTAACGACGACGCCCACCGAGAAACCGGCCCCTTCGCCACAGCCCGTTCCCACGGCCACGCCCACTCCCCCGGTGAAGCCGACGCCAACGACCGAGCCGACGCCTACGGCCGAGCCGACGCCAACAGTAAAGCCAGCGCCTACTGAAAAACCGGATCCGACAGTGCAGCCAACTCCTACGGTGGCCCCAGATCCGACACCGGCGCCTACCCCGAGCACAACTAACGTTCCGGCGAAGCCGGGTAACACCGGCAATACGTTCTATCTATCCAACGATTGGGACTCCATAGCAACCCAACCCGCTTTTTCCTACGGGCGAGCCGGTGACGAAGTCCTGGCCGGGGACTGGAATGGTGATGGTCAGCAAACCTTGGCTGTCCGCCGCGGTAACCAGATCTTCATTCAGAACAGCCTCACCGGTGGAGTGGCCGATGAAGTGATTTCCTTCGGGCGCGCTGATGACACCATCGTGGTTGGTGACTGGGATGGCGACGGTAGGGATACCTTCGCGGTACGCCGCGGCAACCAGGTATTCGTCCTCAACTCGATCCGTTCGGGGGATGCCGACCAGGTATTCAGCTTCGGGCGCGACGGTGATGTGTTGCTCTCCGGTGATTTCGACGGGGATGGCAAGTCCAGCTTCGCTCTCCAGCGTGGGAATGTGTTCTTCGTGAATAACACCCTCGCGGGCGGCAAGGCTGAAACGTCCTTCTCCTACGGCAAGGCCGGTGACCAGATCTTCGTTGGTGATTGGGATGGCGATGGTAAGGATACCTTCGCGGTCCGCCGTGGTAACCAGGTGTTTGTGGCGAACTCGCTCAAGAGCGGGAACGCTGATATCACCTTGCATTATGGCCGGGCTGGTGACCAGATGCTGGTTGGTGACTGGGACGGGGATGGTGTTGATACCCCCATCGTCCGCCGCTAACACAGCACTGTTTGCAACCCGCTAACAAGTAACGCCCGCGGGATCCTGGCCCACCGGCCAGTATCCCGCCCCGGGCAAGCGAAAGGGGAGGCCCCGGAATTTCCGGGCCCTCCCCTTCCTTCATTTCAGCCGGGAAACAAAGTGTGCGCGACAGACAGTTTTCCTCTGTCGTTCTGCCTTGCCGCCGCGTGCTTGCTAAATATCCCCGTACCAGATTACTTATTCTTACCCAAATGCTCGATTCCCTTAGTGATCACAGATGCGACTGCATAGATCCCTAAACATAACATGGCCAAGTAAATCATGTCGGAGTGCCCCATCAGGCTCATAACCGCGAAAATAACGCTGAGCAAGGCGACGATGAGCTCCAAACCGACTAACGCATATTCAACTAGCTGAAGCACTGTTCTTTCACTTCCTCAATCCCAAGCAATTCAGTCCTCAATTCTACCTGTGAAGCACAAGCGCCACCGAAGAGCTGGGAGCCCAGCTACGCCGCAATTAACTGCCGAGCTAACCTCGGTCCTCTTGAGAATGTGGATCTGAGTGCGCATCAGGCTGCTCCGCGCCGTCGGGCTCGGCGCGCGGCGCAATAAAGTTCACGCGATGCGGCCGGAATTCGAAGCCGCCCGGCTTGACCGTAATAATCGGACTGGTGTCCTCCGGTAAGCCGAGCCGCTTGTGGCGCTCGGCCGCTCTGCGCCGAGCTATCTCCCGCCGCTCTATGCGGGTTTCTATAATGAGTTCTTGAAGCGCTTTCTTGGCTTTCAGGGTGGCTTCTCTCTCCTCTGCTATGGTCAAGCCGGATTTCCACTGCCGTATCCCGATCACCTCAATGATCGCGACCGCGGTAGCCAGGCCACCACAGATGAGTGCCTGCCGGGAGTTCCACGTCAGTGCCAGCGTGACAAGAAAATAGACCCCTGCGAAGAACGCAATCCGGCTCAGCGGAGGAAGCCATCCTCCCGGGTGGGGATGATGATACCTTTGCTGTTGCCACAGGTGAGGGATGGTCGAAAGGAATTCAACAGCCACGGTGCTCAGCACCACGATGAGCAGCAGTGCGAAAAAATTCACCTGATGAGGGAGGAACAACCGGCTCAGCGCCAGCGCAATCACAATACCTATTGCGGTCAGCGTGCCAACGATGAGGTGACCGCTCCACGACTGGCGGAAAGGCACCGGCGTCCAATCCGGATCCGGAGAAACACGAACCATGGTTGTCCTTTTAGCCGAAGCATTCGGCTACAACACCCTCTAAACCGAGAAGCACCTCAAGGAAACTAGCACCCTCTTCTCCGATTTCAACGAACGCGCGCTTGTCGAAAATAGCTTCCCAAATTCCTGAAATCGATCCGTACATTCGCCCTCGTTCATTCCCTGTATTCCTTTCGTTGCACCACCGTCTTTGGTGGCGAATTGCCCAGCCCGGAAACGCGGGCGGAGATCTCCATTCAGATACGCCTCCAGTTAACCAGTTATTTCTAGTACCACAACACCGTCATTTGTCGGTATTTCACACTGACGTTCGTCGGTAGAAAAGCATCGTTTCAAGACAGTAGGTTATTGGTACCGCCCAGTTTTCAGTCTTCCCCTGGGTATGAGACCTGTTCCCGATGGCGATCACGATCTGTGGAAATGCCTGTAACCAGAGGTGGCGCACCGGGTTGTGGCAGAGCCGCCGAACGCAAGGTTATGCAAAAACGTGGTGGGGCCGGCCCAAACGAGCCAGCCCCACCACGTACTACGCTGCCGCCGAATCGCGGCGCTACTAGCTACCGCAAAAACGGCGCTGCCTAGCGCTATCTAGCGCTGCCTAGGTGATGTTACTTTTCCACCACGGCGAGCACGTCACGCGCGGAGAGGATGATGAATTCATCCCCGCCGTACTTGACTTCGGTGCCACCGTAGCGGGAGTACACCACAACATCCCCCACTTTGACATCCATGGGAACGCGGTTGCCCTTGTCATCAATACGGCCCGGGCCCACCGCCAGAACGGTGCCCTCCTGGGGCTTTTCCGAAGCGGTATCGGGAACGATCAGACCGGAAGCGGTGGTCGTTTCTGCTTCAGCTTGACGGATAACAACGCGATCCTCAAGCGGCTTAATGGAGACCGACATGCGGCTCCTCCTTACTTCTCAACTCGTGCACTACAAACGCGCTCAGAACCGGGACCCGCCGTCGCGGGGGCCGGGCCCGCACTAAGCACAAGCCGTAGCATGAACTACGTCCGCTATTAAAGGTAAGCCGCACTTAGCACTCAGTCAAGGTGAGTGCTAAGGATTTGCGAAAAGCGAAGTTTCTCGCACGGCGCGCGCTCGTCCGCAGGGCTCCGGGCACTCACACCTACCGCGCCACACCCACGCTCGCGCCGTTTCGCGCGCCTAGTTCACCTCATCGGGATGGGAGCTCACCCGCCCGGCTTCCCCGGCATCCAGCCCGGCAATCGCCTGCATTTCCGCGGCGCTGAGCTCGAAATCGAAGAGGTCGATATTCTCCTCCATACGCGCCCGGTGCGTGGTTTTCGGGAAAACAATATGCCCGCTTTGCAGATGCCAGCGCAACGTGACCTGCGCGGCGGTTTTCCCGTGCGCGCGGGCCGCGGCCGCAATCGGCTCCAGTTCATCAAGCCCGTACTTAGACTGCCCCAGCGGCCCCCACGCCTCGATCTTGATATCGCGCGCGGCGCAATACTGGGAAACTTCGCGTTGCTGGAAACGCGGGTGCAGCTCAACTTGGTTCACGGCCGGTACGACGCCGCCATCAGCCACGATGCGATTGAGATGCGCAGGTTGGAAATTGGATACACCCACCGAACGGACCAACCCGGCCTCCCGGAAGCTCACCAGGTCCTTCCACGCCTCCCCGTACAGCCCCTGCTGCGGTGCCGGCCAGTGAATGAGATACAGATCCACGTAATCAAGCCCCAGTTTCTCCAGGGATTGCGCCAGCGCGGCCGGGGCATCGGCCTGCCGGTCATTCCACAGTTTCGTGGTGATAAAAAGTTCCTCGCGCGGGATACCGGAGGCCGCAATCGCGCGCCCCACCTCGGCTTCGTTGCCGTAAATGGCTGCGGTGTCAATATGCCGATAGCCGGTGGCCAGCGCCTCGCTCACCACGCGCTCTGCCTCCTGCGGCTCCACCAGGAAAACGCCGAAGCCGAGCTGCGGGATGGTGTGCCCGTCGTTCAATGTCAATGTCGGAATATTAGCCATATCACATAGTGTGCCAGGCGCGGGCAGCTCGCGCCAGGCACTCCCCCAGACGCGTTAGGCCCCGCCCGCCCGGGCACGCTAGGCTTGGAAGCGTGGAACAGCTCGACGTCGCCCACTGGCTCACCTCCCCCGCCGGGCAAGCCCTCCTCGCCACCATGCCGGCCCATAACGTGGCCGATGCTTTCAAACTCTCCACCGAACTGCGCGAACGCGGCCTCACCCCCGAGCAAAGCTCCGCTCTGCTCACCCAGACCCGCCTGCGCGATGCCGCCCGCGCCAAATTCGGCGAGCGCGCCACCCGCATGTTCTTCACCGACGCCGGCCTCCAGCAATCCACCCGCGCCAGCGTGGCCCGCCAGCACGCCTCGGTCTTCCAACGTGCCGGCGTGCGCGAAGTGCTCGATTTCGGCTGCGGGATCGGGGCGGATTCCCAGGCCTTCACCGACGCCGGCCTGACCGCCCTGGGAGTGGAGCGTGACCCGGTTACCGCTCATTTCGCGCAGGCTAATGCCGGTTGCGCCGTCGTACCAACAGACGGATACGCCCTGCTCGGTAGCTATGAGAGCCGCGAGGGGCTGTGGCTCGACCCGGCGCGGCGCGATGCGCGGGGCAAGCGGATTTCGCATCCCGAGCACTGGCAGCCGGCGCTCAGCGATGCCATTGCGCTGGCGCGCGAATTCCGGGTGACCGGGATTAAGCTCGGGCCCGGGATTCGCTGGGCGGATTTGCCCGCCGATGCCTTCGTCGATTGGGTGAGCGTGGACGGGGACCTCGTGGAGGCGGTGGCGTGGTTTGGGACGCGCGATCCGGGGCGCGGCGCCACGATCCTCACCGAAAAGCCCCGGCGCGAGGAGGGCGACGACGCCGCCACTTCCGCCACCGGGAACTTGGTCGGCTACTATCGCACCTGGCGCGGGGATCCGAGCCAGTCCGCCGCTTCCCTGCCGGCCCGGCCCCTGGATGCGTACCTGTACGAACCGGATCCGGCGCTTATGCGCGCGGGCGGCCTCGACCAGGTGTGTAGCGATTTTGATTTGGCTCCGATTTCGCCCGGGCTGGCGTATTTAAGCGGCGACGCCGTCGCCTCCCCGCTCCTCGCCCGTTTCAAAATACTGGATGTGCTCCCGCTGCACGCCAAAACCGTGGCTGCCGAGCTGCGCAAACGCGGCGTCGTGCGGGCCGAAATCAAAAAACGCGGAACCGATATTGACCCGGCGCTCTTCCGCAAACAACTCAAGTTGCACAAGAACGCCGGGGACGGCGCCGCCACCGTGATCCTCACCCGGATCCTCGGCGAGCACCGCGCTATCGTCGCCGAACGCGAAGGGTGGTAGGCGCTAGAACGCTACCAGATCGAGGGGCATATTCGTGTCCACCGTTATATCGAGGGGCGACGGCGCCCGCCCGCTGACCGCCACGCTGTACCCGAGGGCAGCAATCATGGCGCCATTATCGGTGCAGTAGCGCAGCGCTGGGATGCGCACGTTGATCCCGCGTTCGGCTCCGCGCTGGGCGGCCAGTTCCCGCAGCCGGGAATTCGCGGAGAATCCCCCGCCCACCACCAGGGTGTCACAGCCCTTATCTTCGCAGGCCCGCAGGGCTTTATCCGTGAGGGTATCGGTAATAGCTTCGGTGAATCCGGCGGCAATATCGGGAACATTGACTTCTTCGCCGCGTTCTTCCAGGCCCTCAATATAGCGGGCCACAGCGGTTTTCAGGCCGGAGAAGGAGAAATCGTAGCGGTGGCGTGCCTTATTTTTCCCGCCTTCCAGGCCGCGCGGGAAGCGAATGGCATCCCGGTTGCCGGTCCTGGAGAGGCGGTCAATATGCGGGCCGCCCGGGTAGGGCAGGCCGAGGAGGCGCCCCACTTTATCGAAGGCTTCACCGGCGGCATCATCCAGGGTGCCGCCCAGCTCCGTCACATCCCCGGCAATATCGCGCACGTGCAGAATCGAGGAATGACCCCCGGAAACCACCAGTCCGATAAAGCTCTCCGGGAAGGGCCCGCTGGCCAGCTGATCCACCGCCAGGTGCCCAATAATATGATTAACGCCGTAGAGCGGAATACCCAGCGCCAAGGCCAGGGATTTCGCCGCGGAAACCCCAACGGTCAGCGAACCGATGAGCCCCGGGCCTGCGGTTACCGCAATCGCATCCAAATCGCCCAGCCCCACGCCGGCCTTCTCCAGGGCCGCGTTCAGGGTGGGGACCATTTGCTGGAGGTGAGCACGCGAGGCAATCTCCGGGATAATGCCGCCGTAGCGGGCGTATTCATCCATAGACGTGGCGGTTACATCCGCCAGCAGCTCGCCGTCGCGTACGATCCCGATCCCCGTTTCATCACACGAGGTTTCGATTCCCAAAACTGTTGTACTCACGCCCGGCAATCTTACTCCTCACTTTTCCCATGTGGGAGTGCGCAGCATCTCCAGCGCGCGCAGGCGATCCACTTTCCCGGAGGCCAGCATGGGGATAGCTGCTTGCACCACCCGGCGCGGCGCGGCGGCCTTCCCCATCCGCACGCGCACGTACTCACGTACCTCCTCCGCGCGCTGCGCGAAAGGGAACTCTGCTTCCAGAATTACTCCCACGATCTGCCCCCAGCGCTCATCCACCACCGGAAGAACTTCCGCGCGCCGCACCCCCGGGAAACTGCACAGCACCTCGCTGACCTGCCGGGCATGCACCTTCACCCCGCCGGAAATGATCACGTCATCCAGGCGCCCCGCGACCTGCACTCTCCCCTCAATAACGCTCCCGGCATCATTCGTCACGTGCCAGCGCCGGCCGCCACTCGTTATAAAAGCCGCAGATTCTGGTTCGTTCAAATACCCTGCGGCCAGCATCGGCCCGGATAATTGCAGCCGCCCGGAGGGCGCGGCCACCTGCACCCCGGGCAGCGGGATACCGTTATAAACGCAGCCGCCCGCGGTTTCCGTCATGCCGTAGGTGGTCACCACCGGGAGCCCCAATGCTCGGGCACGGGTGATGAGCGACGGCGCAGCCGCCGCCCCGCCCACCAATATGGCACGCAAGTTCCTCAAGGCCGTGGTGCCCGCCTGGCCGGATTCCACAATATCGGAGAGCTGGGTGGGAACCACGGATAGGAAGCCGCCCTCCGGCATATCCACCATATCCACGCCGCCATGATCGCGTAGCGATAGCCCGGGTGGGAGCTCCACCGGATAGCTACCGGCCACGCAGGAGCGTGCCACTACCTGGAACCCGGCCACGTGATGCGCGGGGAGGGCCAGCACCCAGCGGCCCCGGCCCCCGAAGAATTCCGCGGTGGCAGCTTCCGAAGCGAGGAAAGCCCGGGCGGAAAGCCCGACCAGGTGCCCCTTCCCCGTGGTGGAACCGGAGGTTTGCAAAATAAAATCAATATCCGGCCGCCAGCGGATCCGCCCCGCCACCGCCGCCGCATCGGCCGCTGCATCCGCGGCCGTAGTCGCATCAACCGCCGAATCCGCCGCTGCATCGGCCGCCGAAGAAGCCAGCGGCATGAGCGGGCGGTGGCTACCGGGTGCTTCCAGCCGCGCCGCTATCGCATCGTATAGCGCGCGTATACCGCTCCGGGAAGGAACAATGAACTCAATATCCTCCGGGCTCAGAACACTGGACATGCGCGAACCTCAACCCGCCTGTTTTAGAAGTAGCGCGGGTAGGGATCCCAATTGGGGCTGCGATGCTCGAGGAAGGCATCCCGGCCTTCCTGGGCTTCCGGCGTCATATAGGCCAAACGGGTGGCTTCACCAGCGAATACCTGCTGGCCGGCGATACCGTCGTCGACCATATTAAAAGCAAATTTGAGCATACGGATGCTTTGCGGTGATTTCGTGGCAATAATACGCGCGTACTCGAGAGCGGTTTCTTCCACCTGCGCGTGCGCCACCGCTTCGTTAATAACACCCCAGGCCGCGGCCTGGTCCGCGCTGTATTCGCGGGCGAGGAAGAAAATCTCGCGAGCGCGCTTGTCACCGGCCTGGCGGGCCAGCAGGGCGCTGCCGTATCCGGCGTCGAAGGAACCCACATTGGCGTCGATCTGCTTGAAGCGGGCGTGTTCGCGGGAGGCGACCGCCAGATCGCAGACCACCATGAGGGAGTGCCCGCCGCCGGTCACCCACCCGGTGAGCGCCGCGATCACCGGTTTCGGGGTGGTGCGGATAAGGCGCTGGAGTTCGAGCACGTGCATGCGGCTGGCTTGGGCGTGGTCGATTTGGGCGCGGCGCTGAGCCACCCCGGCGCTAGAATCCGCGCCGGCCGTTTCGTACTGGTAGCCGTCTGCCCCGCGCACCCGCTGGTCGCCGCCCGAGCAGAAAGCGTAGCCGCCATCGCGCGGGGAGGGACCGTTCCCGGTGAGGATAATGGCGGCCACATCGGAACTCATGCGCGCGTGGTCGAATGCCCGATAGAGTTCGTCCACGGTGAGCGGGCGGAAAGCGTTACGCACATCGGGGCGGTCAAAGGCGATGCGCACCACCGGGAGGTCCTCGCCCGCGGGTCGGCCATCCACCTCCCCGCGGGAAATACCACGATGGTAGGTAATATCTTCAAACTCGAAACCGGGGACCGTGCGCCAGCGCGCGGGATCGAATGTATCTGAAACCGAAGGAAGCATACTCATGGGGGACAGTTTAGCCGGCAGGCGCTAGTATGGGGTCTGTTTCACACTCTCGGCGGCGCGGAGCCACGGCCTAGCGGCCCGGGCCCGCGTGCCGTACCGCGTACTTGTCAACGAGGCCATGCTTACTGAATTAGTCAATCCTTTCCCCGAACTGTCCCGGGTGCTCGCCTATTCGATTCCGCTCAAGCGCCGCTTCCGGGGGATTACCGTGCGGGAGGGACTGCTCCTGGAGGGCCCGGCCGGTTGGGGTGAGGCAGCTCCGTTTTGGGATTATGACCCGCGGGAATCAGCCCCGTGGCTGCGCGCCGGAATCGAGGCGGCCACCCGGCCCTTTCCGCGTCCGCTGCGCAGCCATATCCCCGTGAATGTGACGATCCCGGTCACCACGCCTGCGGATGCAGCCCGGCTGGTTCGCGACGCGGCCGGCTGCACCACCGCGAAAGTGAAAGTTGCCGATCCGCGCTCGACCCTACGCGAGGATTGCGAGCGGGTGGCCGCGGTGGCGGCGGCGCTCGGGCCGGCCGGGAGGGTACGCGTGGATGCGAACGCGGCCTGGGATACCGATACCGCTATCCGGGCCATCACCGAGCTTGACGCGGCGGCCCGCGCGGGCGGGCTGGCCGGGCTGGAATACGTGGAGCAGCCCTGCAAAAAGATCGCGGAGCTGGCCCGGGTGCGCTCCCGGGTTGCCCCCAAAATTGCCGCGGATGAATCGATTCGCCGCGCCAGCGACCCGCTGGCGGTGGCTCGCGCGGGAGCTGCCGATATTGCGGTTATTAAAGTGGCGCCCCTGGGAGGAATCCCGCGCGCGCTCGATGTTGCCCGCGAGTGCGGATTGGACGTGGTGCTTTCTTCCGCCCTGGAGACCTCGGTGGGGATCGCGGCCGGGCTGGCCGCGGCAGCCGCGGTGGATCGCCTCCCCTACGCCTGCGGTTTGGCAACCGTTCAGCTCCTGAGCGCCGATATTGCGAGCGAAGCGAAGCTGCCCCGCGCGGGCATGATTGAATGCGGGAGGGCCGCCGTGGATACCTCGCAGCTCAGTGCGGCACCGGATTTGGTGGCGCGCTGGCAGCGGCGCCTGAGCGAGATGATGGAGTGGTACTCATGAGCATGATGAACGACGACGCAACCCGCGCCGCGGCCCCGCGCACGCTACCGTCAGCCGCCACCGCACCGGCCGCACCGGACCGGGCCGCGCCCGCGGACCCGACCGCCACGCACGCCCGCGATATTATCGGGGCGCTGATCGGTTGCGGGGTGCGCCATATGGTCATCTGCCCCGGTTCGCGCAATGCGCCCCTCACCTACGCGGCAGCTGCAGCGGCGCGCGCCGGCCTGATCACCACCCACGTGCGAGTCGATGAGCGCAGCGCTGGCTTCTTCGCCCTCGGGCTGGCCCGCGGTGAGGTGCTCGCCGCAGAGCCCCTCCCGGTTGCTGTGATCACCACGTCCGGCACCGCCGTCGCCAATCTTCACCCGGCCCTCGCGGAAGCCGATGCCACCGGAATCCCCCTCCTCGCCGTGACCGCGGACCGCCCCGCCTACCTGCGCGGCACCGGAGCGAATCAAACCACCCAGCAGGCCGGAATGTTCGCCACCGTGGTGCGCGCCCAGCTGGATATTCCGGCCTTCGGGGAGGACGGCGCGGTGGTCGCGAACCAGGTGTGGCGCGCGGTCGCCCGGGCGCTCGGCGAGGGCGGGCGCCCCGGCCCCGCACATCTCAATATTTGTTTGGATGGCAATCTTGCCGCGCTTCCCGCTCCCCCGCGGGTATGGCCCGCGCCCCGCCGGATCGCCGCGCCGGCCCCTATGGGTACGGCGGGCACGCCCTGGCCGGAAGTGCTGGACCGGGAGCTCGGCACCGTTATTGTGGCCG
This sequence comes from Actinotignum timonense, assembly GCF_002860685.3. Lineage (GTDB taxonomy): Bacteria > Actinomycetota > Actinomycetes > Actinomycetales > Actinomycetaceae > Actinotignum > Actinotignum timonense. The sequence continues at coordinate 2,049,748 of NZ_CP136960.1, forward strand.
GGGATGCTACCGGCAGCGGGGCGGGAATCGTGGCGCTCGCGGGGGCGCTGGGCTGGCCGCTGCTGGCTGAGCCGAGTAGCCCGGCGGCTTACGGGCCCGCGCTCAGCCACTATGTTTATTACCTCACGCACATGCAGGGTATTGAGCAGGTGCTCCTGTGCGGGCATCCCACCCTCTCGCGCCCCGTCACCCAGCTCCTCAAACGCGCCGATATTAATATTGTGGCGGTGGCTGATCGCAGCGGTTACTATTTCGATCCTTTCGGAACGGTTCGCGCCGTGCTACCGGCACTGCCGCCCGCACCTGAAACTACGGGTACGATTCCACCGTTGTGGCGCGCAGCGGAGGAACGGAGCGCCACGATGATAAGCCGACGGCGCAGCCTAGCCGCCCGCACCCCCGGCGCACCTTTCGATCCCCTGCATATTGCCTGCACTATCTGGGATAGTCACAGCGAGCATCCCGAGAGTGCCCCGCTGCTCTTCGTGGGGGCTTCGGCTTCTATCCGGATCCTCGACCGCGCGGCACGCACCCCGGCCCGCCCGCTCCGCGTTCTCAGTAACCGCGGACTGGCGGGGATTGACGGCACCATCAGTTGCGCGCGCGGTCTGGCCACCGCCACCGGGGAACCGGTGCGGGTGCTGCTGGGCGATCTCACCTTCCTCCACGATATGGGCGGCTTGCTCCGCGGGAGCCACGAGCCGGAGGTGGATCTGCAAGTCATTGTCCTCAACGATGCGGGCGGTTCAATTTTCGCTGGCCTGGAGCACGGCGAGCCGCAGCACGCGCAGGATTTCGGGCGTTATTTTGCGACGCCGCAGCGCTGTGACATCGAGTACCTTGCCTACGGTATGGGAGCTGATTATCTGGAGGTGCGCAGCCTTGACCAGCTCGATGATCTCCTGGCGCGCCCGATCCGCGGGGTGTCGGTGGTTGAGGTGCGTACCGATATTCCGGATCTGCGCGCTCGCGATGCGCAGGTGCAAGCGGAAATTAGTGCTGCCCTAGGTGCATAACTCACGCGATGCACGCGCGAAGCACCGCATGAGCTAAGTGCGCCGGCGTGGTGCGGGGCTTAGCGGCTTTCCGCCACCGCGCTCAGCATAGGGAGCATTTTCGCTTCGGTTTCCGCGAATTCTGCCTCCGGGATAGATTGCGGCATAATCCCGCCTCCCGCGTACAGAGTGATGAAGTTTCCGGTGATGTGGCCCCCGCGCAGCGCGATCCCGAATTCGCCGTTGCCGGCCGCGTCCACCCAGCCGACCGGACCGGCATACCGCCCGCGGTCCATATGTTCCACATCGGTGAGAATATCGCGGGCCAGAGCGGTGGGCTGGCCGCACACCGCCGCGGTGGGATGCAAAGCGTAGGCCAGGCCCAGTGCGGAATGCTCGCTGCGCCCACGCACATCGGTCGCTAAATGGCACACGTTCGGGAGCCGGAGCAGCTCCGGTTGCTCGGGAATATCCAGCGAGCTCGCCACGGGAGTAAGCGCGCTGCGCACCGATTCCACCGCGATCTCATGTTCGCGGCGGTCTTTTTCCGAGGCGAGGAGCACCTCCCCCTCATCCGCTGTGGCTGTTCCCGCGAGCACCCGGCAGGAAAACTCCCCCGCCCGGGTGCCAACCAAAAGTTCGGGGGTGGCGCCCACCAGGCCGCGCACCGCGTATATCCAGCAGCTCGGATAGGAACGCGCCAGGTGAGCGCACAGCAGGCGCGGATCGAAATCCCGTTGCGCCCGCAGTTTTTTATCCCGGGCCAGCACAACTTTGTCCGCTTGGCCCGCGCGGAGCATATCGCGCACCGTGGCCACCGCCGTGCACCATTCACTTTCGCTCAGGCTCCCGCCTTCCGAGTGCGTGGCCCCGCAGCCGGGAATGCTCGCTAATGCGGCGCGGCCCGCCGCGCACACCGCCGCCCCGTCCAGGGAGTCCAGGCGCCGAGCCAGCTCCCCGCAATCCACCCCGATCACCCAACTGGCTTCCTTGGTGATCACCAGGAGAGTTTCCGGGATCAGGAGCATTCCGCCCCGGAGAAACCCGAAAGATCCGAAGGCGAGCGGGAGGGCGCAGGGCAGCTCTGCGTCGTCGTACTTCTGCGTATTCTTGTGCCCGGTTCGCGCGGTTCGCGCGTTGTGCCCGTTTCGCTCGGTTTGCCCGGTTTGCCCACTGCGCCGTGCCGCGGCGCTCAGCTGCGCCCAGCGCGCGGCCGCGCGTTCGAGAGTATCCGGGGCCTCGCTTTCTACCGCTACGTATTCGCCCCAGCCGAGGAGCGCCAGGTGCGGGCCGACCCACGCGCTGATATTCGGGGAGGGGGCGAAGCCGAAAAGTTCCGGGCAGATCGGGAGGGGCTGGCGCAGCCGGTGGACCTCAAAGTTTGCATAATCCACAGCATCCGCGCTACCCGTCATATTCGCGCCGCTGCATTCCGCCATCCCCGTTTCCTTTCCGCTTTCACTACGCTGTGCCGGCGGATTCTCCCGCGAGCCCGCAAAGGGATAGTTTAGGCCGAAGCGGCGGCTAATGAACAGCGCATAATCGTGGCGTCGCGCCCGTGATAGTAGCCAGGGCGCCGCCCCACCGCGGTAAAGCCGCGCGAGGCGTAGAGTCCGGTGGCAATCGGGTCGTCCGAGCGGACCTCCAGGAACATGGTTTCCCCGCCCGCGTCGCGCGCCAGGGTCATGAGGTCGTCAAGAAGCGCACCGCCCAGGCCCTGCCCGCGCACCGCCTGCGCCACCGCGAGAGTGAGGATTTCGGCTTCCACTCCCAGGCTCACCCCGCCGGCCGCCAGGATGGGCGGGTGAAGATCGTCAAGCGCATTAATGGAAGGAGCGTTTGGTGTGGCGGCACCGGGCACGGCCGCAGTGGCGCCGTGCTCTACCGAATTTGCGGCAGTGCCCGGGAACACCGCAGCTTCGCCCCGCTCCATCACTTCCCGCGGAGGTTCCACCGTGTAGAGCAGGTAGGCTTCGCTACTGGCCCGCAGCGCCTGCTCCCAGGCCCCGCGCGGCCAGGCTTCCCGCGCGCCAAATTGGGCGGCGTCGAAACGGGCCAGGTCACGCGCCCAGGACGGATCAGCTACCACGCGCCGCATCGGCACATCGCGCCAGTGCCGCGGCATCTCACTCCCCACCACGCGCCTAGCTGCCGAGGTAACCGCTGCCCGCCGGCTGGGCCACGCCCTGCGCGATATCGGGGCGGCGCAAATATTGCGGCTCGGTATCGAGCGCCTCGCCCGCCGCCAACTTCGCGCCCGCGCGCGCCACCATGAGCTCCGGTTCGCATTCCACCACGCGCGCCCCGCTCAGTTCCGGATACATATCCCCATGGGATACGACGACGCTGGTATGTTCGCCGCGCAGCGCAGGTACCTCGGCCGGGCGGATAATGCGGGGGCCATCCGTGACGGTGAGTTCGCCGCGCGCCGCGCTCTGGGCAGCCGGTGCTACTTCTGCGCTCAGCACATACAGTTCCTTACGCCGGGCATCGATAACCGCGAGCGCGCGGGTAGCTCCCTCGCGCAGCGTGCCCAGGGCCCGCACTTCCAGGGAGGAAACGCCGTAGAGGGGCACATCCCAGGCGAAAGCGAGGGTGCGGGCGGTCACCAAGCCGGCACGCAGCCCGGTAAAGGCCCCGGGCCCGGTTCCCGCCACGATGGCATCGGCGCGTTCCACCCCGGCTGCTTCCAGGACTGCCTTGACCATCGGGGTGAGAGTTTCAGCGTGGTGGCGCGAATCCGGGGACACCTCGCGGGCCAGAGTGGCGATCTGCCCGGCGGCGCCGTCGTTCCCAAAATGTTCCACGCGGACCAGGCCCACCACGGATAGGTCGCTGGTATCAATGGTCAAAATATTCATGAAGCATTCTCCTGGTGGTACGAGGCGAGCAGGTCGGCGGCGAGCTGGCGCGAACGCGGGCCGGAAGCGCGCAGGCTGAGGGTGCGGGGCGAATCGACGTACAGGTCGAGCACATCGCTGCCGGCCGCGGCGCCGACGGGCCGTTCAATATCAATATCGAGGCGGTCATTGGTGAGGACCTCGGTTTTGCCTTCGCCCCATTCCACCACGGTGGCGGATTCTTCCAGGGAGGAATCCAGGTCCAGGGCGTCCAGTTCTTCCAGGGAGGTGAGGCGGTAGGCGTCCACGTGGACGAGGTCGGGGCCGCCGGCCCGCGAGCGGTGCACATTGGCGATCACGAACGTCGGGGAGGTGACGCGCCCGCCCACGTTCATGCCTTCCGCGATTCCGCGGGTCATTGTGGTTTTTCCGGCGCCCAGCGGCCCGTTGAGCATGATGAGGTCGCCGCCGCGCAGGAGCTTTCCGAGGGCGCAGCCAACGGCGTGCATCGCCTCGGCGTCCTCAATAAGGATCTTCTCAGTCACCGTGCTATTCTACGTCGCTTCGCGGGCGCGGGCGTAGGGCGTGCGGGTGCCTACTTCACGTACAAGCGCGGGACCCGGGCGGCCACGCGGGTAATAATCTCATAAGAAATCGTGCCGCTGGCCAGTGCCCATTGCGCGGCGCTCACTTCCCCGCGGGCCGGGTCGCCGAAGAGCACCACGGGGGTGCCGGCCGGCAGCGGCCCATCCAGGCGCACCACAAACTGATCCATGCACACCCGCCCGGTGATGGGCGCGCGCTGAGCGGCCGGCCCCTCCCCGACCGTCACATAGCCCTTATTGGACAGCGCCCGCGGAACCCCATCGGCATATCCGAGCGGTACGACGCCGAGCACGGCCCCGTCCTCAACAACGGCCGTGTGCCCGTAAGAAACGCCGGCGCGGTGGGAAAGCTGGCGGGTGGTGAGAAGCTCGGATTCCAGGCGCATGGCGGGGCGCAGGCCCAGGTCGGAGGCGAGGGTGCGGCGCGGTTCGGGGCTGAGCCCGTAGAGGATAATGCCGGGGCGCACCATATCGTAGCGGGCTCCCGGGTGCCAGAGCACCCCGCTGGAGGCGGAAAGGTGGGCCAGGCGCGGGGTGAGGCTGGCGCGGGTGGCGAGGCGGCGGGCTTCGTCGAAAACGGCGATTTGGCTGGTGGTGGCATCGCTATCCGGGTCATCCGCGCAGGCCAGGTGGCTCCAGATGCCAACGACTTCGAGGCGCCCGGCCTGTTGGTGTGTGGCGAGGAGTTGTGCGGCCGCGGGGATATCTTCCAGGTTGAAGCCCTCGCGGGTCATGCCGCTATCCACGCTCAGGTGAACCCGGGCGGTGTGGCCGGTAGCCTGAGCGGCCCGCGCCACCGCCTCAATCATCCAGGTATCCCCCACCGAGAGTTCAATCCCCGCTTCGAGTGCTGGGGCGAGATCACTATCGGGGGTGTAAATCCAGGAGAACACCGGGGGCAGGGCCGGGTGGCCGGCTAGTGCTTCACCTTCGGTAGGCTGCTCCCCCCATTCCCGGACCAGCGCGAGCGCTTCGGCAACTTGGGCAACCCCCAGGTAGTCCGCTCCCGCGCGCGCGAATGCGCGCGCGGCGGGAAGCAACCCGTGGCCGTAGGCATCACCTTTGATAACCGCCATGATTTTCTGGCCCGTGAGATGGGCCCGTACCCGGGTGAGGTTCTGCTCGAGCGCACCCAGGCTGATGGTAGCTCGGGAGGTGAAAACTGCGGGATCAAGGCTAAACATGGTGTTCTTCCTGTTGAGGCGCGGATAGGAGTGCGGGGCGGGACTGGCGAGCTGCGGCGCGCTGGTCACCTGCGGGCGAGCCGCGCTGCGAGCTGCCGGCCGCGGGCCGCGGCGCGGGCGTGCCTGTATTCTACGCGCCGCCCAGAATCTGGCCGATGACCTCCGGGATGCGCGCGGCGATCTGGGCTGCACTGATAGGCCGGCCCGGCGCGGGCGCGGGCTCCCCGAGCGCGCCCCGCGCCGGCGCGGCGAAAGGTGTTCCGGCCGCGAGCGCGGCAGCGCGGGCATGAACGTGCAGGGCAGCGGCCGCAATACGGGCGGCCGCCCCGGGTGCCAGGCAGGCAGTCGCAGCGGGTGCATCGATTGCGGTGGGCCCGCCCGCGCCATCTGCCGGCTCGGTGAGTTCAGTGTGCCCCGCAACCTCCGTGTGCTCGCCAACCACAGCGTGCTGAGCGAGCATGGCTCCGATGAGCCCGGCCAGCACATCGCCAGCCCCGGCCACGGCGCGCCAGCCCGGCGCCCCGCCCTGGGCGTAGCACTGTCCGCTCGGGCTGGCCACCACATCAACGGATCCCTTGAGCACCACCGTCGCCCCCAACCGGGCCGCCAGAGCCCGCGCGGCCGCCACCGGGCAGGACTCAATCACCGCGCGGCTAAAAGGCCTGCCATCCCCGTCGCGGAGATCCAGTTGCGCGGCGAGTAGGGCGGCTTCCCCGGCGTGCGGGGTGAGCACCACGTGCTCGCCGAACCGCACGCCCGCCCGCGCCGCCATATCGGCGATGGTGGGCAGAGCGCCGGCATCCACAACCACCGGGGACCCGTCTTTAAGCGCGGCGTGCAGGAGGGCCGGTGCTCCCGGAGGATCGCCCGAACCAACCGCGAGGGCCTGGATCCGCCCCGGGGCCGCCACCACTTCCGGATGCGCGGTGATAACCAGCTCCGCGACCTCATTCTCACCGAGGTAACGTACCATCCCGGGTCCCGCCGCGAGAGCGGCCGTCGTCGTTAATAAACCCGCACCCGGGTACTGCACCGAACCGGACACGATCCCCACCACGCCGCGGGTGTATTTGTGGTCGTCCGCGCCGGGGACCTGCCACAGGTCCGCCACATCGGAATCACCCAGGCGCAGCACGGATGGTTCGCCCAGGTGAGGGGCGAAGCCGAGCTCCACCACCTCGATGCGCCCCGCGGCCCGGCGGGCCGGGTCGAGCACCAGCCCGGCCTTGGCTGCTCCCATGGTCACGGTGAGGTGGGCGGAGAGGTAGGGGCCGGGCAGGGCGCCGTCGTCCACCCCGATCCCGGAGGGAGTATCCACCGCGACCACGAGCGGTTCCACCGGGCTGGCCAGACGCTCGGATTCCAGCGCGGCAAGCCACGAAGCCAGCGGTTCGCGCGCCGGCCCACGCGCCCCGATGCCGAGCAGCCCGTCCACCCAGACGGCGCTGCGGCGCGCGAGCTCAACCGCCTGCGCCGCGCTGGCCTCGCGGATGAGGGTGCCGCCGGCGCGCTCCAAAGCCTGCGCCCCCGCGCGGTGATAAGCAGGCAGCGGAAGCGCCGCCACCACGGTGGCCCCGCGCCGCGCCAGATATGCACCGGCGTAGAGGGCGTCCCCGCCGTTATTACCCGCCCCGGCAAAAATCGCGATGCGGGTCCCGCTCACGCGGATGGAGCGACGGCGCAGCTCCCAAATAATCGCATTCGCGAGCGCCCGAGCGGCCCGGGCCATGAGCGGCTCGCCGGCCGCCAACAGGGGTTCTTCCGCGGCTCGCACGGTCGCGGCATCATAGGTACGCAACATACTGGTATGGTAACGCGCGCCCGCGCACCCGGAGCTGGGCCGGCGCGGTCACGAACCGCAAGCGGAGCCGCGCACCTGCGCCGCGATACCCGCGCCCGCGCACCCCGCCGCCCAGCTAGTAGGCTGGCCCCATGGAGTCCAACCGTCACCTCGTCACCTTCACGCACGACGAATGGAGCGCCCTCGCCAAGAACGCGCCCCTCCCCCTCACGCACACGGATGTGCGGCACCTGAAAGCCCTGGGCGACCCGATTGACCTGGCCGAAGCGGATGCTATTTACCGCCCGCTCTCCGCGCTGCTGCAAATGTACGCCCAGGAAATCGGCGATCTGCACCGCAAAACTTCGGATTTTTTGGGTTTGCGCGAACAGCGCACGCCTTTTGTGATCGGTATTGCCGGTTCGGTTGCGGTAGGAAAATCGACGACGGCGCGACTTCTCCAAGAGTTGCTTCGGCGCTGGCCCTACACACCCCGCGTGGACCTGGTGACCACGGATGGCTTCCTCTACCCCAATGCGGTGCTGGAAGAGCGCAGCCTCATGGACCGCAAGGGTTTCCCGGAATCCTATGATCACGCCGCGCTTCTTGATTTTCTGCGGCGGGTCAAATCCGGGGAGGACCGCGTGGAGGTGCCCCGCTACGATCACGTTATTTACGATATTGTGCCCGGTCAGCACCAGGTGGTGGCCCACCCGGATATTCTCATCCTGGAAGGGCTCAATGTGCTCCAGCCGCCACTGCTGGCAGCCGGCTGGCCGAACAGGAATGCCGGGGACGGCACCGCGGCCGGCAAGCGAGCTGATTCGCGGCCCGGCGCCCCCGCGCGCGTGACTCCCACGGATGCCGCTTTCTACACCGGGAACCTCACCGCCGTTTCCGATTTCTTCGACGTCTCGATTTACGTGGACGCTTCCCCGGAAGATCTGGAAACCTGGTATCTCTCGCGTATTTTCAAATTGCGCGACGTCGCTTTTAATCTGCCCGGCGCCTATTTCCACCAATTTGCGGATATGCCGGACGCCGAGCTGCGGGCCCGCTCCCTTGACATCTGGAACGCCATCAACCTGCCCAATTTGCTGGAGAATATTCAGCCCACCCGCGAGCGCGCCGATATTATGCTCTGCAAGGGCGCCGACCACCGGGTCCAGCGCATTCACCTGCGTAAGTTGTAGCCGCCCGGCCCATAGCTAGGCTGCGCCCCGGCCAGCAGCGTAGGCGGGCCGGGGCGCAAGCTACCTGGCGGCGGCGTCGTAAAAAATACTGCGCGGCGCGCACCGCAAAAGTTATAGCGCGAGGTTCGTGGCGACCACGTCCGCGAGTTCGTGCGCCACGGCGTCTGCCTCCTCCTGGGTGGCGGCTTCGACCATGACGCGCACCAGCGGCTCGGTGCCCGAGGGGCGCAGCAGCACCCGGCCGGTCTCCCCTAGGCGCTCCTCGGCCTCGCGGACCGCGCGCTGGACCTGCTCGTTTGTGGAAGCCGCGGCTTTATCCACATTTGGCACGTTGACGAGGATTTGCGGGAGGCGGGTGACCACGCTGGCCAGCTCTTTCAGGCTGCGCCCGGATGCCGCGACCTGCTGGGCGAGGAGCAGGCTGGTGAGGGAGCCGTCACCGGTGGTGGCTTTTTCGAGGGAGATGACGTGGCCGGATTGTTCGCCGCCCAGGCTGTAGCCCCCGCGGCGCATTTCTTCGAGGACGTAGCGGTCCCCGACCCCGGTTTGGATCGTGCGCACGCCGTGCTCCTTCATGGCCAGGAGCAGGCCGAGGTTGGACATGACCGTGACGACGAGGGTGTCTTTCGCGAGTTTGCCGGCGTCTTTGAGGGCGAGGGCGAGGATCGCCATGATTTGATCGCCGTCCACAAGCTCGCCTTCGTGATCGACCGCGAGGCAGCGGTCCGCGTCGCCGTCGAAAGCCACCCCGAAATCGGCGTCGTTATCCACGACCGCGCGCTGGAGGGCTTCCGGGTGGGTGGAGCCGCAGCCGTCGTTAATGTTGTATCCGGAAGGATCGGCGTTAATAACAATAACCTTCGCTCCGGCGCGGCGCAGCGCCTCGGGTGCGATAGCGGAGGTGGCACCGTTCGCGCAATCGGTGACGATGGTCAGGCCGTCCAGCCGGGTGGTGATCGCGGTGGTGAGGTGGTCGAGGTAGAGGCGATCCCCGAATTCCGCGGTATCGCTAATGCGGCCGATGCCGGCGCCGGTGGGGCGGCCCCAGTCCGTGCCGAGGAGTTCTTCGATTTCGTCTTCGAGGCTGTCTTCGAGTTTGAAGCCGCCTTTGGCGAAGAATTTAATGCCGTTGTCCTGCATGGGGTTGTGGGAAGCGGAGATCATGACGCCCAGGTCATAGCCGCCTTCCGCGGTGAGGAAGGCGATGCCGGGGGTGGGAATAACGTCCACGTGTTCCACGTCCACCCCGGCGCCGGCGAGCCCGGCCGCCACCGCCTGGGACAGCATCCCGCCCGAGACGCGCGAATCCTGGCCGATGACCGCGCGCGGGCGGCCTTCCCCGTCGAATTCGCGGGTGAGGACCCGGGCCGCGGCTTCACCCAATTTCACGGCGAGGTCCGCCGTGAGTGCGCGGTTTGCGAGTCCGCGGACGCCGTCTGTTCCAAAAAGTCGTGGCATTACTCAGCCTTTCGCCGGGGCGCGGCCGGTGCCGCACCTATGTGCTTCCCTCTGTTCTACTTCGCCCGCGGGGCCCGGAACCGGGGCGGCTGTGGAGCTTGTTGAAGCTGGCCGGCCTGGTTGGCACCGCGGGTGCGCTGTGTTCTACTGTAACGCGCGCGGCCGGCCGGCGGAAAAAGGAACGCGGGGTGGACGCGGGGTGGCCAAACGGCGCGCGGAGCACAGCGAACCGCGCACCGCGAACAGCAAACAGCGAACGGAGCACAAGCACCCCTCACACAAGCACCTCGAGCACGCCATATACAACAAGGGAGGCCCCGAAGTAGGACCTCCCTTGTAAAAACTGAGCGCTGCGCCGAAGTGGCGCATAACGCCGAAGCTTAACGCTTGGAGAACTGCGAAGCCTTGCGGGCCTTCTTCAGGCCGGCCTTCTTGCGTTCCACCGCGCGAGCATCGCGGGTGAGGTAACCGGCCTTCTTGAGGGCCGGGCGATTCGCTTCGCGGTCAATTTCGTTGAGGGCGCGGGCGATGCCAAGACGCAGCGCACCGGCCTGGCCGGAAATGCCACCGCCGTTGATACGGGCGATAACATCGAAACGGCCTTCGAGATCGAGCAGGGTGAAGGGGGACTTCACGAGCTGCTGATGGATTTTGTTGGGGAAGTAATCGGCCAGGTCGCGGCCGTTCACCTTCCATTCCCCGGAGCCGGGGACGAGCCGGACGCGGGCAACGGCTTCCTTGCGGCGGCCGAGTGCCTGACCCGGGACAGCGGCGGATACACCCTGACCGACCTTGGGGGTTTCGGTCTCTGTGGTGTAGGAGCCGCTGAACTCCTCCTCCACCTGGGTGTCAATTTGAGTTTCTGACATTGATGTAAATCCTGTTCCGAAAAAAGCGGCCGAACGCGACTCGCTTATTGGGCGATCTTCTTCAGCTCGTAAGGTTCGGGCTTCTGAGCTCCGTGCGGATGCTCAGCGCCGGCGAAAACCTTCAGCTTCTTCAGCTGCTGACGGCCGAGAGATGTGTGCGGAAGCATGCCGCGCACCGCCTTAATAACGGCCTGCTCGGGATTCGAGGCAAGGAGTTCGGCGTACGAGGTGGCCTTGAGGCCCCCCGGGTAACCGGAATGCCGGTAAGCCATCTTCTGCGTTGCCTTGCTTCCCGTGAGGGTCACCTTGCTCGCATTCGTGATAATAACGAAATCGCCGGTATCCATGTGAGGAGCAAAATTCGGTTTGTGCTTCCCACGGAGCAGGGCGGCAACCTGAGCTGCCAAACGCCCGAGGACAACATCGGTGGCGTCAATGATGTACCACTTCTTCTCAATGTCGCCGGGCTTAGGAGTGTACGTGCGCACGTGCGTAGCCTTCGTTTCTGATATTGGTTCCGAACATCCGCCGTGGTGGCGGGCGAAACCGTAACGGTCAAAAGTTAGATGTGCCCTTCACAGCGCGCGACGAGTGGGAATAAGCATCGCGCCGATGGTATGGACAACAACGCTCTATCATACCCGTAGCTCCTATGTCGGTCAAAGCTTTGCCGGCGCTGTGAGGTACTCCACCGGCGCTTTAGCGCGGGAAAGTACGACGACGCCGCACCGGCCCGCCGCCTCGCTTTCTTGCGCGCCGCGGCAGTGCGGGTGGGCGCTAGAGAAGCGGGCATGACAGAAACGGGCATGACAGGATCTGGCATGACAGGATCTGGCATTACAGGATCTGGCATTACAGAATCGGGGTGGGCAGGTCCACCACGGGTTCGGCCCGGCCTTCTGTGACCCACAGGCGCACATGCGGCGCGGTGATTGCCAGCACCACCAGCACCGAGATCCCGGCCGGGTACATGGCCGCGGTTTCCCCCGTGGTTGCAAGCAATAGGTAGAGCAGGGCGATACCCGCTTCGCAGGCAAGGAAGAGTACCCAGGCCACTCGGGAATGGTTGGCCACCCCGAACAGGAGCAGCAGCATAACCAGGTAGAGCACCACATCCACCGCGGAAGCCGGAAGCATATCGGTGACCAGCGCGGCGCCCAGCAGCACCGTGATCGCGACAGCGGAAAAGAGCAGGGCCCCGGGCGGGACGCGGTGTTCAGCCGCGATGCGCGCCAGCTCGGTGGCTTTTTCCGCCATGGCACTGGAATTGCGCCACCCGGGTTTGCCAGCCGGGCCGGTTTGCCGGCGCCGGCCCTGGTATCCCGAACCCTGCCGACCCGCGCGCGGATGGCTAGAGCGCCCGCGGCCCGGCTGCGCCGTCGTACCATTACCGGAACCGCGCTCACCGCACGTTCCCTCACCGCATGCTTCCTCACCGCACGTTCCCTCGGCATCGGGGAGGGCCAACTCTAGCTCCTCTTCCAGTTCCAGCCCCTCCTCCAGGCGCGCGGCCGCGCCGGTGACATCGAGGATGGGAAGATCGCCGTCGGTTTGAATCTCATCCCCGCCGCCGTTACGCGAGCTATAGGCGTTGAAATACTGCTCGATCACGCTCACGTGACTATCGGGATCCGCGTAGCGCACCGTATTGATAATGAAATCCCGCTCCGCATCAATATTCGGATCGATTTTGTGGGTGAATTGCCCGGTGAAAATAGACAGACCCACGCTGCGATCAAAGGTTCCGGCGGCGAGCCAGGTGATGCGTTCCCCACCCGGAAGCGTCCAATCCGGCGGGCAGCGCCAGAAGCGCACATGGTGGCGCCGGGCCGCATTGCCATCCACTTCCTGCTGGTAGGCGAATTCTTGTTTCCGGGAAAACAAATACAGATCGGAGACCGGTGCGGAAGGATAGGAGCGGCGCAGTACCGCGGCCACAATTATCCGCCAAGAGGTGCGGAAAGTAATGGGTTCGGCTTCGATCCAGCCGGCGGCCCGCATGGCCGCGTGAATATCCGCCTCGCTGCCCTCCCAGCCGATATTGACCGGGTCCCCGAGGATGCCGTCCGCCGTTTTGGTGCGCCCGAAGAAATAATCCGGCACGTACATGAGCGAAAACAGCTGGTGGAGGCGCGGGAAAGCGAAATACGCCGCGAGCGCCCAAAATACCAGCAGGTGCAGCCACCACAGCGGTTGCCCGGGGAGCCCGCGCAGCAAAAGCAGCACGGCCAGCCAGAAACTATAAATCAGGGCGACGACGACGAACAGCCCCGCCAAGACCGCATACAAAGGGAAGCCGCGCCGCAGCCGCTGCCGGGGCAGGCGGGTATAGGCGGGCGGGCGCGCGGGGACTGGCCAGCGCTGGTCAGCGCTGTGCCGCACCGAGAGCACCGGCGTTGTTTGCCCGACATCGCTTTGTTCCTGAGTCACGCCTCGATTTTACTCGGCGCCTACGACACATTAAATCGGCCTGAATTGACGATGCTCGTCACGTGCGGAGCAGCGGCGGCACGTTTCGCCGCGCCGAGCTTGGGCAATAGTAGCGCCCGGCTAATCCTCGAGCAGGGTGCGGATAGCCCGGGATGCCGCTGCACGCGCGGCCCACTGACTCGGTTCAGGATAATTCACTTTTTCCAGGGTGAGGGGATGGGGCGGGGCCACCACCACCTCGCCGTCGCGGCTCGCTTCGTGCAGGCGCCGGAGTGGCCAGGCGGCGTCGCGCTGCCCCTCGCCCACCCGGAGCAGCGAGCCGACCAGGGTCCGCACCATCGAATGGCAAAAAGCATCGGCCACCGCGTGGATGGTTACCAGCTCGCCTGCTTCAGCCACGTCCAGGGCCAGGAGCTCGCGAACCGTCGTCGCCCCCGGGCGCGGTTTGCAATAGGAGAGGAAATCGTGTTCGCCCAGGAGGGAGGCCGCGGCCTCCCGCATCGCGTTGAGGTCGAGCGGGCCGGCCAGCCAGAGGACGTCGCGTCGTCGTAAGGGATCAAAGTGACCCACCGCAATGCGGTACGTGTATTCGCGCGAAACCGCGGAAAAACGGGCCTCGAAATCGGGGGAGACTTCGCGGGCGCTGTGGAGCACAATATCGGCACTCCCCCGGGGGCCGCCCGCATCGCGCGCGAGCAGGCCCTGCACGCGCCGCACCAGTACCCGGGTCGGGTCATCTTGAGAGCGCCCCGCCGCCGCGGCGAGCGCCCCGCGCGGCACATCCATATGGGCGACCTGCCCGCGGGCATGCACCCCGGCGTCGGTCCGCCCGGCAACGGTGAGGGTGACCGGCACGCGCAACACCGTGGCGAGGGCTTCGGTGAGGGTGCCTTCCACGGTGCGCAGGCCGGGCTGCGCCGCCCAACCGTGAAATTCAGTACCGTCGTAGGAAAGATCAAGCCGAAGCCGAAGGTTTTGCGCTAGCGTGTCACTCATGGATCCAGTTTCCCATGCCGAGCCCTCCGCCCGCATACCCGCGAGCCGCGCGCCAGAAGGCCGCGGGCTCGAGGGGCACGTAGCCGAGGGCCGTGTACTCGAAAATGAGGAGCCGGCGCTCCCACTCGGCACCGCACCGATGTACGCGAGTGCGCCCAGCCCGGAGGACGCCGCGAACGCCACCACCGCGGCCGCTGTTTCCGGACCGCGCACATTCGCGGTTGATTGCGGCGGGGGCGGTATCAAAACGGCGCTGCTGGACGCGGCCGGCACCCAGATCGGACCGGCCCGGCGCACCCCGGTCCGCTACCCCTTCTCCCCCGCGGCCCTGGAACATATCATTGCTGCGGATGCCGCCGCACTGCGCGCCGAGGGCTGCGATTTCGAGCGCCTCACGGTGGGAATGCCGGGGATGCTCCGCCACGGCGTGGTGGTTTATACCCCGCATTACATTCGCCGCGCCGGCCCGCATACCCGCCTCGACCCGGAGATGGAGGTCGCCTGGAACGGCCTGGATATTCGCGCTGCCCTCGCCGCGCGTTTTTCCCGGCCCACCCTGGTGCTCAACGACGCTGAGGTAGCCGCTGCCGCAACCGTGACCGGCCAGGGTCTGGAAGTGGTCCTCACTTTCGGAACCGGACTGGGCAATGCCATTGTTGATAACGGGGTGCTGGCCCCGCACCTGGAGTTTTCACATGCCCCGCTGCGCTGGGGCCTCACCTACGATGATGTGATCGGCGAAATTGAGCGCATCCGCCTGGGCGATGCCGCGTGGAGCCGGCAGGTGGCCCGCGCTATTGAGTCCCTCTACCCGGTAATTCGCTGGGACACCCTCTACCTCGGAGGCGGTAACGCGGCGCGTATCACCGAGAGCGTGCGTGAACGCCTGAGCGGCTCGGTAGTCTTTATTCCGAATGCCGCCGGGATGAGTGGCGGGGTGCGCGCTTGGGATCTGGTGGCCGCCTCCGAGCGGGCTCGTGCGGAACAGTAGCCCCGCTCCCGCAGGCAATAGTAGATCCGCTTCCTGCGGGCAACAGTAGCCCCGCGTCCTGCGGGCAGCGAAAAGGGCTCCGGAAACTCACGTTTCCGAAGCCCTTCTCTCAAGCTTCCCGGCGGTTCGGTTTACTCACGTGACCGAACCAACCGCGGGCGCTTATCTAGCTTACTTAGCTTCTTCGGCCTTCTCGGCTTCCGCAGCTTCGTCCGCGCTGGGAGCCGATTCAGCAGATTCGGCACTTTCCGCCGAAGCGGCGCTTTCAGCAGATTCAGCAGATTCCGCGCTTTCGGCCGACTCAGCGGATTCCGCCGACTCAGCCGACTCGGCTTCTTCCGCGGCAGCGGCACGCTCAGCGGCCTTTTCCGCTTCCTTGACAACCGCCTGCTTCGGGGAAACCTTCTCGGTCACCAGCGAAATAACGGCCATCGGGGTGTTATCACCGCGGCGGTTGCCCACTTTGGTGATGCGGGTGTAGCCACCCTCGCGTTCCGCGAACAGCGGGGCGAGTTCCTCGAAGAGGATGTAGGCGGTTTCACGATCGCCCAGCACCTTGAGGGCCAGGCGGCGATTGTGGGTATCCCCCTTCTTCGCCTTCGTGATGAGCTTTTCGATGTGGGGACGCACCGCGCGAGCCTTCGCTTCGGTGGTCTTGATCGACGTGTGATGAATAAGTTCCTTGCACAGGTTGGCAAGAATCTTGCGCTGGTGGGCGGGGCTACCGCCGAGGCGCGGACCCTTGGTGGGCTTAGGCATTGTCTACTCCTAGTAAATTATGTGGCTGCTCAGGCCTGAGAATCGTCGCTGAACTGCATCCCGAAATCATCGAATCCGCCACCGAGGAAGCTCGATCCGGAATCCTTGAGGCTCAGGTCCATCTTCGCCAGTTCATCCTTGACATCATCGATGGACTTCGCCCCGAAGTTGCGAATATCGAGCAGGTCGGCTTCCGAACGCTGCACCAGTTCCCCAATGGTGTGGATACCTTCGCGCTGCAGGCAGTTCTGGGAACGTGCGGGCAGGTTGAGGATGGTGATCGGACGCTGCAGATCCGAGGAGCGCTGCTCGGTCACCGGTGCCGGACCAATTTCGATGCCTTCGGCTTCGTCATTGAGATCCACGGCCAGGCCGAAGAGCTCCACGAGGGTCTTGCCGGCAGAGGCGAGAGCGTCCCGCGGGGTCGTCGATTCCTTGGTTTCCACATCCACCACGAGGCGATCAAAGTCGGTGCGCTGTTCCACACGGGTGGCTTCCACCTTGTAGGAAACCTTGAGCACCGGCGAGTAGATCGAGTCAATCGGAATGCGGCCGATCTCATCGTTATCGCCCTTGTTGAGAGCCGCGGAAACGTAGCCGCGCCCGCGTTCA
The DNA here is from genome assembly GCF_002860685.3 of Actinotignum timonense. GTDB lineage: Bacteria > Actinomycetota > Actinomycetes > Actinomycetales > Actinomycetaceae > Actinotignum > Actinotignum timonense. The sequence goes on from NZ_CP136960.1 coordinate 2,066,460, forward strand.
ACCGTGAGGTCGATTTCGAGCTTGCCCTTGTCATTGAGGGTGGCGATATGCAGATCCTGGTTGAGGATCTCCACGCCCGCCGGCGGGGTGATATCCGCGGCGGTTACTTCGCCCGGGCCGGTCTTCCGCAGGTACATGAGGACCGGTTCGTCGTTATCCGAGGAGACAACAAGTTCCTTGAGGTTGAGGATGATTTCCGCAACATCTTCCTTCACACCGGGAATGGTGGAGAACTCATGGAGCACCCCATCGATGCGAATCGAGGTGACCGCAGCACCGGGAATGGAGGACAGCAGGGTACGGCGCAGGGAATTGCCCAGCGTGTACCCGAATCCGGGTTCGAGCGGTTCGAGGACGAACCGGGACCGGAATTCGGAGATCTTATCTTCACTCAGAACGGGACGTTGTGCAATAAGCACGATTCTTTCCTTTCCGCAAACAACCGCTATATGAGGTTTGCGTAGCCTCGCGAAACTCCGTCTGTCCGCGAGGTTCGGGCGCGGTTTTTCCTGTCAAAGCCCGCGCCCTGGGAGGGGTGCCGCAGCGGCCGGGGCCGCTGCGCGCGGCGTCGTCGTTAAGAACGACGACGCAGTTGCGGCCAAACGCGTATTAGACGCGACGGCGCTTGGGCGGGCGGCACCCGTTGAAGGCCTGCGGAGTCACATCGGAAATGGAGGTGACTTCCAGCCCGGAGGCGGTCAGGGAACGGATCGCGGTTTCGCGCCCGGAACCCGGACCCTTGACGAATACATCAACCTTCTTCATGCCCTGTTCCATGGCCTGGCGCGCGGCGTTTTCCGCGGCGAGCTGCGCGGCGTAGGGAGTCGACTTACGCGAGCCCTTGAAGCCAACCATCCCGGAGGACGCGGAAGCGATCACCGCGCCGGTGGGGTCGGTGATGGACACGATGGTGTTATTGAAGGTGGACTTAATGTGGGCCTGACCCACGGTGACATTACGACGCTGATTGCGACGCGGACGGCGCGCACCGGCGTTAGCAGAACGAGTCTGACGAGCCATAATCTATTTCTCCTGAACTACGACGAAGCCTACTTGGCCTTCTTCTTACCGGCCACGGTGCGCTTGGGGCCCTTGCGGGTGCGCGCGTTGGTCTTGGTGCGCTGCCCGTGCACGGGCAGGCCGCGACGGTGACGCAGGCCCTGGTACGAACCGATTTCGATCTTGCGGCGAATATCGGCCTGGACTTCGCGGCGCAGGTCGCCTTCAACCTTGTAGTTCTCGTCGATATGGTTCTTGAGTTTCACCAGATCGTCTTCAGTGAGATCACGCACGCGGGTATCCGGGTTCACCCCGGTAGCGGCGAGGGTCTCGTGGGCGCGGGTGCGTCCAATGCCAAAAATGTAAGTGAGCGCGATCTCAATCCGCTTTTCGCGGGGGAGATCAACGCCGGAGAGACGTGCCAATTTCTTAGCTCCCTTAGTTATGCCGGAGGTGTCGGGCACTGCTGTTCCCACGGGTCTCTAATCCGTGAGCCCCGGCCTCCGGACCGGGGGTTGCCTTGCGGCTAACAGTGCTGGTGCAACGGGGCTTTAGCCCTGACGCTGCTTATGGCGCGGATTCGAGCTGCAGATCACCATGACGCGACCGTGGCGCCGAATGACCTTGCAGTTATCGCAAATGCGCTTAACGCTCGGCTTGACCTTCATGAATAACTTTCCTTGTTGATCACTTGTAGCGGTAGACAATCCGCCCGCGGTTCAGGTCATAGGGCGTGAGCTCTACAACCACCCGATCCTCGGGCAGGATACGAATGTAGTGCTGACGCATTTTGCCGGAAATATGGGCCAGAACTTCGTGCCCGTTTTCCAGCTCGACCTTGAACATCGCGTTGGGCAGCGCTTCGATCACGCTACCTTCAACTTCGATGACGCCGTCTTTCTTCGCCATGTTCCTCGCTAACAGTGTTGCCCGCACCGGATTGTGCGGGACATCAAAATCGGTGCGCAAGCGTGCGCCATACGGGCACACGGCACCGACGTTCAATACTACTGCACGAAGCCGCCCCTACGTAAGGGGCGGCAGCGATGTTATGGGTCACGTGTAGTGCGAGAATTGCGCGGGGAACGGTTGTGCGCGGTGCACTTTTAGTACGACGGCGCAGCTGCGGCGCGCAGGCCCTTAGCCCAGAACCGCACACCTTCAGTACGACGGCGCGGCTTAGTCCCCGAGGGGTACCGGCACCACGCCGTACTTAGCGAGGCGGGCCGCTCCCCCATCGGGCTCGTTGAGCACCCAGATACCTCCGGCGTGCTTGGCGATTTGGCTTTCCCAATGGCAGGCATCCTGGCCGTCCGCGGTTTTAACCGTCCAGCCATCGGCCAGGGTGATATTCTCCTGGGAGCCTGCGGTAAGAATCGGTTCGATGCACAGCACCATGCCGGCCTTGAGCCGGGGCCCGCGCCCGCGGGTGCGGTAGTTGAAGACCGTGGGGTCTTCGTGCATGGCCCGCCCGATGCCGTGCCCGGTGAATTCTTCCACGATGCCCGGTTCGGGATCTTGGGCTACCACGAAATCGTCGATAGCCGCCCCGATATCGGATACAAATTTTCCGGTGGCCATCGCGGCGATACCCACCCACATGGATTCTTCCGTAATATCGGAGAGCCGCTGGCGGGCGGCCATCTGCTTCTCATCCCCACCCGGAAGAACAATGGAGAAACAGGAATCCCCATTCCAGCCGTTGAGGAGCGCCCCGCAGTCGAAGGAGACCAAGTCTCCCGGCTCCAGGATTTCCTCTTCGCTGGGGATACCGTGCACCACGGTGTTATTCACCGAGATGCAGGTCTGGGCCGGGTAATCGTAATACCCGTAAAAATTCGAGACGGCCCCGTGTGCCTCCAAGACGGCCTTGGCGCGCTGGTCGAGCTGCGCCGTCGACATTCCGGCTTTCACGTGGGCGCGCAAGTCATCGTGAATCGCGCGCACCACGAGCGCGGCCTGGCGCATGCCCAGGATATCCGCCTCGCTGCGAAGATTAATCATCGGTGCGCCTACCGGCCCAGGAAATCGCGCAGCGCGCTATCAATCGCGGCCGCGACTTCCTCCACGGTACCCAGGCCATTGACGGAGACCACGAGCCCGCGGCTGGCGTAGGCGTCGATAATCGGCTTGGTGGTGGCGTGGTACACCTCGATGCGGTGGCGGATAACATCCTCGGTATCATCGGCACGGCCCTGCTCGAGGGCGCGCCCGAGGAGGCGCTGGACCACCACGTCGTCGTCGGCCTGCAATTCCACCACGGCGTCCACGTTCTTCTCACCGAGCATGGCATCCAGGGCGCTCACCTGGTCGAGGTTGCGAGGGTAGCCATCCAGGAGGAAACCGGCGGCCGCATCGGCTTCGCCCAGGCGCTCCTCCACCATCTGGTTGGTGACGGAATCAGGAACCAGCTCGCCCTTTTCCGAATAGGAGGCCGCCAGGCGCCCGAGTTCATCCTGGGCCTTGGCGTGCGCGCGGAACAGGTCACCGGTGGAAATCGCCGGGATACCGTAGCGCTGCGCGATACCGGCCGCCTGGGTGCCTTTGCCCGCGCCCGGGGGGCCAACCAAAATCAAACGTACTGACATGAGTGGCACCTTTCTGTGTTATCGATGCGGAGCGCCCGCGCGCCCCGCCTGAAAGAAGGGGCGAGGCCGCGTTAGCGGATACCGCCGAGGAAGCCTTCGTAGTGGCGCTGCTGGAGCTGGGCGTTGATGTCCTTGACGGTCTGGAGGCCCACACCCACCAGAATCATGATGGAGGTACCGCCGAAACCGGACTGTACGATGCCGAGCGCGCTGAAGAGCAGCAGCGGGATGAGGGCCACGATGGTGAGGTAGGTGGCGCCCACCCAGGTGAGGCGATTCGAAACAAAGTGGAGGTAATCCGCGGTGGGTTTGCCGGCGCGCACATTCGGAATGAAGCCGCCGTACTTCTTCATATTGTCCGCCACTTCGTCTGTATCGAAGGCGATGGAGGTGTAGAAGAAGGTGAAGGCGAAGGTGAGAAGCGCGTAGGTGAGGATATAGGCCCAGCCATTGTGCTGGAAATTGCGCTGGATCCAGATCACCCACGAAGAGTTCTGATTCCCGAAGGTGGAAATCATGGTGGGGAGCATGAGGATCGAGGAAGCGAAGATCACCGGGATAACGTTCGCCATATTGATCTTGATGGGCAGGTAGGTGGTGGACCCGCCGTAGGTGCGCCGGCCGATCACACGCTTGGCGTACTGGACCGGAATGCGGCGCTGGGACTGCTCCACGAAGGTAACAACCAGGGTGATGAGCGCGAAGACCACGATCACGATGAGGAGGGTACCGATGCCGTGCCCGGCGTAGATCTGACCCATCATCGAGGGGAAGCCGGCGCAAATACCCGTGAAGATGAGGATGGACATACCGTTACCCACCCCGCGTTCGGTGATGAGTTCGGCCATCCACATGATGAGGCCGGTGCCGGCCGTCATGGCGAGGATGGTCATGGTGTAGGTCCACCAGGTGGCATTCGGGATCACCGGTTCTTTGCAGCCGGCGAAAAGCGTGAAGTTCGCGGTGGCCACCACAACCGAGGACTGGAGCAGGCCCAGCCCGATGGTGAGGTAGCGGGTGTATTCCGTCAGCTTCGCGGTACCCGACTGCCCCTGCTTATGCAGTTCCTGGAAGCGCGGGATCACCACGCGCAGCAGCTGCACAATAATCGAGGCCGTAATATAGGGCATGATTCCGAGGGCGAAAACGGAGAGCTGCATCATCGCGCCACCTGAGAACAGGTTGAGCATATCGATGAGATCCTGCGCGCCCGACTGCTGCGTGGTGCACTCCCGAATATTACTCAGGCTCACGAACGGAGCCGGGATGAAGCTGCCCAAGCGGTAAATCACCATAATCATCATGGTGAAAAGCAACTTGCGGCGCAGATCCGGGGTGCGGAAAGCAGCTGCGAAAGCCTTAATCAAGATTCCTCCTGATGGTGACGGATCGCGCGGGGCAGTCCGTTATCGTCGAGAACCGTCGGGTGACGGAAATGGGGACAAGCGTATTTTCTGGGAAAGTACGTACGACGGCGCACCGGCCACGCTGCTTATTCGCCACTGAAAGCAATCTTTCCGCAGCAAAGCAATACTTCAGCAGGGCTGCCTGCGCCCAGAAAAAAGCTCGCCCCCGCCATAATAGCGGGGACGAGCAAATTTCGCACTGTTCATCCACAGAGTGTGGGTGAGTGCTCAGTCAAACGGTGGCCGTGCGGCCAGCGCGTATTACTTGGATTCGACCTGCGGCGCGGAGATAGAACCCCCGGCAGCCTCGATCTTTTCCTTAGCCGAATTCGACCACGCTTCCACTTCGACGTCGAGCTTGACGGAAATCTCACCGGTTCCGAGAACCTTGACCGGGGAGTTCTTGCGAACCGCGCCCTTGGCGACGAGATCCGCCGAGGTCACCTTCCCACCTTCGGGGAAGAGCTCGCCGAGCGCCGAAACGTTAATGACCTGGTATTCGACCCGGAACGGGTTCTTGAAACCGCGCAGCTTCGGAAGGCGCATATGCAGCGGCATCTGGCCACCTTCGAAGCCGGGACGCACGGTATTACGTGCCCGGGTACCCTTGGTACCGCGACCGGACGTCTTACCCTTGGATCCTTCACCGCGACCAACGCGAATCTTCGCCTTGTTCGAACCGGGAGCCGGACGCAGGTCGTGCAGCTTAATGATGGAATCCTTTTCTGCTTCCGCCATTAGTCAACCTCCTCCACCGTAACGAGGTGAGCCACGGCGCGAACCATGCCCTTCACCTCGGGGGTATCCTCGCGCACAACGGACTGACCGATCTTGCGCAGACCGAGCGTGCGCAGGGTGTCCTTCTGGCGCTGGATCGCACCAACAACACCCTTCACCTGGGTGATCTTAAGATTTGCCATTACGCACCAACTCCCGCGGCCGCGGCCTCATTTTCCGCCTTGGCGGCTTCGGCCTCTTCGATCTCGCGTTCCTTGGCTTCCGCTTCGGCGCGGGCCCGCAGCATAGCTTCGGGAACGACGCGCTCGATGGGGAGCCCACGCCGGGCGGCAACCGCTTCGGGCTGCTCAAGCTGCTTGAGGGCAGCCACGGTGGCGTGCACGATATTGATCGCGTTCGAGGAACCGAGCGACTTGGAGAGCACATCGTGAATACCCGCGCACTCCATAATGGCGCGCACCGGGCCGCCGGCGATAACGCCGGTACCGGGAGCGGCCGGGCGCAGCAGCACAACGCCGGCGGCGTCTTCGCCCTGCACCACGTGCGGGATGGTCCGCGCGATACGCGGGATGCGGAAGAAGTTCTTCTTCGCTTCCTCGGTACCCTTGGCGATAGCGGCGGGAACTTCGCGGGCCTTGCCGTAGCCGACACCCACGAGGCCGTTGCCGTCGCCCACCACCACGAGGGCGGTGAAGGACATCCGGCGGCCACCCTTGACCGTCTTCGCAACGCGGTTAATGGTCACCACGCGCTCGATATAAGCGTTCTTTTCTTCACCGCGACGGTTGTCACGGCGGTTCTCACGACGGTTGTCGCGGCGGCCGCGACGACCTTCGTTGCGATTTTCCCGGCCGTTCTGGGCCGGATCCTGCTGCTCTGCAGCCATTTTCCTCTGCCTTTCCTCAGCCGTTAGAAATCGAGTCCTGCTTCGCGCGCACCTTCGGCGACAGCTGCAACGCGACCGTGGTACTGGTTGCCACCGCGGTCGAAGACCACGGCGCTGATCCCAGCGTCCTTGGCGCGCTGACCGACGCGTTCGCCGACCTTCCGCGCGATTTCTGTCTTGGTACCCTCCGCTTCGCGCAGGTCAGCCTCGTAGGACGAGGCGGCCGCGAGAGTGCGGCCCACGACGTCGTCGATAACCTGGGCGTAAATATGGCGGTTGGAACGCGAAACCACGAGACGCGGCCGCGCGGCGGTACCGGAAATACGCTTGCGCAACCGGAAGTGGCGGCGCGCACGAGCGATGTACTTGCCCTTGCCCTTGATGGTAACAGCCATCACTTACCAGCCTTTCCAGCCTTGCGACGAATAACTTCGTCCGCGTACTTGACACCCTTGCCCTTGTAGGGTTCGGGCTTACGAAGCTTGCGAATCTTCGCTGCGGTTTCACCCACGAGCTGCTTATCGATACCCGAGACCGTGAACTTGGTCGGGGTCGTCACCGTAAAGGTGATACCCTCGGGAGCTTCGAAAAGAATCGTGTGGGAGTAGCCCAGCGAGAATTCGAGATCAGAACCCTTGGCGACCACGCGGTAACCGGTTCCGACGATTTCCATCGCCTTGGTGTACCCGTTGGTGACGCCCTCGATCATATTCGCGACGAGGGTGCGGGTCAGGCCGTGCAGCGAACGCGATTCGCGCTCGTCATTGGGCCGGGTCACCAGAACCGTATTGTCATCAACATTCACCGCGATCGGCTCGGCCACGGAGAGCGCGAGCTGACCTTTGGGGCCCTTGACGGTGACGTCCTGGCCGGAAACCGACACGTCGACGCCGCCGGGGATAGCGATGGGAAGCCTACCAATTCGAGACATTATTGCACCTACTTCCCATTACCAGACGTAAGCGAGGACTTCCCCGCCAACGCCCTTATCCTTGGCCTCGCGGTCCGTCATGAGGCCGGAGGAGGTGGACAAAATAGCCACACCCAGGCCGTCAAGAACGCGCGGCAGGTTCGTGGACTTCGCGTAAACGCGCAGGCCCGGCTTGGAGATGCGCCGGACGCCAGCAAGGGCGCGCTCACGGTTCGATCCGTACTTCAACGTGAGGGTGAGAGTCTTGCCCACCTGGGCACTCTCCACCTCGTAGGAGTCGATGTAGCCTTCGCGCTTCAAGATGTCCGCAATATGGGACTTAATCTTGGAGTACGGCATAGACACCGACTCATGGAACGCCGAATTGGCGTTACGCAGACGCGTCAGCATGTCTGCGATTGGGTCAGTCATTGTCATTTTGGGCTGTGGCCCTTCCTCGTCGCGGTTTCCGATGGACCTGCGACGTAGTCTTTACCAGCTGGACTTCTTAACACCGGGGAGTTCGCCGCGCAGGGCCAACTCACGCAGGCAAATACGGCACAGGCCGAACTTGCGGTAAACGGAATGCGGACGGCCGCACCGGTTGCAACGGGTGTACGCACGAACGGCGAACTTCTGCTTACCGGCGGCCTTTTGCTTCAGAGCGGTCTTTGCCATATTTAGGCCTCCTTGAAGGGGAATCCGAGATGCTTGAGAAGAGCGCGCCCTTCGTCGTCGCTCCCGGCAGAGGTCACCACGGTGATGTCCATACCGCGCACGCGATCAATCTTGTCCTGGTCGATCTCGTGGAACACGGTCTGTTCGGTCAGACCGAAGGTGTAGTTCCCGTTGCCGTCAAACTGCTTGGGCGAAAGGCCGCGGAAGTCGCGGATACGCGGCAGCGCGGTGGAAATAAGCCGGTCGAGGAATTCCCACATGCGGTCACCGCGGATGGTGACGAAGCACCCGATGGCCTGGCCTTCACGCAGCTTAAACTGCGCGATGGACTTCTTGGCCTTGGTGATCATCGGCTTCTGGCCGGTAATCGCCGTCATATCGGCGACGGCGCCGTCGAGTACCTTGGAGTCACGCGCAGCATCACCCACGCCCATATTCACCACGACCTTGACGATCTTGGGAACCTGGTTGACATTGACGTACTTAAATTCTTCCTGGAGTTCCGGGATGATGTGTTCCCGGTACTTCACCTTGAGACGGGGGGTATCGCTCACAGTTCGATTTCCTTCCCGCCGCGGCGTCCGATGCGCTCACGGACAATCTTCTTCTTGCCGTCGCGCTCCACCTCTACCTCGCGGTAGCCCACGCGAATCGGCTTGCCATCGTGAACGAGGGCAACGTTCGAAATGTGAATCGGTGCTTCAACGGTTTCAATACCGCCGGTGGTGCCGCCCCGCGAGGTCTGCCCCACACGCACGTGCTTCTTCACGCGCTGGACGCCTTCCACGATGACGCGATCACGCTTGGTATCAACGGAAAGCACGCGCCCCTGCATACCCTTATCGCGCCCGGCGATAACTTGGACGAGATCATCCTTCTTAATCTTCGCCATTAGATCACCTCCGGAGCCAGCGAAATGATGCGCATGAACTTCGCGTCGCGAAGCTCACGCCCAACGGGCCCGAAGATACGGGTGCCGCGGGGTTCGCCGTCGTTCTTCAACAGCACGGCTGCGTTTTCGTCGAACTTGATGTAGGACCCGTCCTTGCGGCGCGTTTCCTTAACTGCACGGACGACGACCGCCTTGACGACGTCGCCCTTCTTTACGTTTCCGCCCGGAATAGCATCCTTGACGGTGGCGACGATGGTGTCACCAATTCCGGCGTAGCGCCGGCCGGAGCCGCCGAGCACGCGGATGCACAAAAGTTCCTTGGCACCGGTGTTATCGGCGACGCTAAGCCGCGTCTCCTGCTGGATCATGTGTTTCTATCTCCTATTGTCGTGCCGGTTCTCGGATTCGAGCCTTGCCGAACGAATGGGTTCGCGCGAACTGCGCCGGCCCAAACGCCTTTGGCCCACATGCGAGGGCCGCCTGCGTTCAGGCCGGTCACATTCGCTCAAGCTAGGAAAGCCCTAACTACTTCGCCTTCTCGATGATCGTAACGACCCGGAAGTGCTTGGTCGCGGAGAGCGGGCGGGTTTCCATAATGGAAACCAAATCGCCTACGCGAACTTCGTTATTTTCGTCGTGCGCCTTCACTCGCTTGGTGCGGGTAATAACTTTACCGTATAGCGGGTGCTTTACGCGATCTTCAACTTCAACAACAACGGTCTTGTCCATTTTGTCGGAGACCACGTAGCCGCGCAGCGACTTGCGATGATTACGTGTTTCGGTGCTTGCGTTCTCGCTCATCTCATCCTCACTTACTGAGCGGCCGGAGCGGTTCGAATGTTCTTCTCCCGCTCGCTCTTAATGGTGTAAATGCGAGCAATCTCGCGACGAACTTCCCGCAGGCGGCCACTGTCCTCCAGGCGGTGAGTCACCGCCGAGAAGCGGAGGTTGAACAGTTCCTTCTTCGACTCGGCAAGCTTCTCGAGAAGCTCCGCGTCGGTCATCGCGTCGAGTTCCGCGGTGGTCAGTCCCTTAGCCATTACTCAACCTCCTCACGGGTGATAAAGCGGGTCTTGATGGGCAGCTTGTGCTGGGCGCGGCTCATGGCCTCACGGGCGAGAGCCTCATCCACGCCGGCCATTTCGAACATGACCCGGCCGGGCTTGATATTGGCAACCCAGGTTTCCACCGGGCCCTTACCCGAACCCATACGCACGCCGAGCGGCTTCTTGGTGAGCGGGCGATCCGGGAAGATATTGATCCAGATCTTACCGCCACGCTTGACGTGACGCGTCATGGCAATACGGGCTGCTTCAATTTGACGATTGGTGATGTAGGCCGGCTCGAGCGCCTGGATGCCGTATTCACCGAAAGCCAGCTGAGTTCCGCCCTTGGCCATACCCTTACGGTGCGGACGGTGCTGCTTGCGCCATTTAGTACGACGAGGAATCAGCATGAGTTATGCCTCCGTTCCGGTTGATTCCGGCGCGGCCACCGGAGCTTCGGCTCCGGCCGCCGGGCTCTGAGCCTGTTCGCTGCGGGCTTCCCCACGCTGGCCACCGCGACCGCGACCGGCGCCGCGGCGACCGCGACGATCCGAACGGCCCCCGCGCCCACCGCGCGGAGCTTCCGCGAGGCTGCGGTAGTACTCAGCGTCGGTCAGATCACCGCGGTAGATCCACACCTTCACGCCGATGCGGCCGAAGGTGGTACGCGCTTCGTAGAAACCGTAGTTGATATTCGCGCGCAGGGTGTGCAGCGGCACGCGCCCTTCGCGGTAGAACTCGCTGCGCGACATTTCGGCGCCACCCAGACGGCCCGAGCACTGCACGCGGATGCCCTTGGCACCGGCGCGCTCGGCGGACTGGATACCCTTGCGCATGGCGCGGCGGAAGGACACGCGCGAGGCGAGCTGTTCCGCGATACCCTGCGCCACGAGCTGGGCGTCAGCTTCCGGGTTCTTCACTTCGAGAATATTGAGCTGCACGGCCTTACCGGTCAGCTTCTCCAGATCAGCGCGGAGGCGATCAGCTTCCGCACCGCGCCGGCCAATGACGATGCCGGGGCGAGCGGTGTGGATATCCACAACCACGCGCTCGGCGCGGCGCTCGATGTGCACGCTGGAAATCCCGGCGCGCTCGAGCGTCTTTTCGATCATGTCACGGATTTTGACATCTTCGAGGACGTAGTCCGAGTAGCGCTGCCCCTTCTTGGTGGAATCAGCGAACCACTTGGAGCGGTGGTCGGTCGTGATGCCGAGACGGAACCCAATAGGGTTGACTTTCTGTCCCACTAGCGGGCCCTCCTCTGGTTCTTGGTCTTGGGCTTCTCGTCGGTAACGATAACGGTGATGTGACTCGTCCGCTTGTTGATGCGGTTCGCCCGGCCCTGGGCACGCGGCTGGATACGCTTCATCGTCGGGCCTTCATCGGCGTAAATTTCGCCAATGAACAGCTCGGACTCATCGAAGCGCTCCCCCGCCTGCTCGGCGGCGTAGCGCGCGTTGGCGATGGCCGACTCCACGATCTTACGAACCGGAGTGGCGGCCGCAAACGGTGCGAACTGCAGTACGTCAATAGCGTCCAGGGCGCGCCGGCCGCGGATGGTGTCCACGACACGACGGGCCTTCATGGGCGACACGCGCACGAAGCGCGCCTGCGCCTTTGCTTCCATAGTTCTGCCTTACTCTCTCGCTCGAGGCCCCGGCTTAGCGCCGGCGGCCCTTTCGGTCGTCCTTGTCGTGCCCGCGGAAGGTGCGGGTCGGGGCGAACTCCCCGAGCTTGTGGCCAACCATGGATTCGGTAATGAATACCGGCACATGCTTGCGTCCATCGTGCACTGCAAAGGTGTGACCCAGGAAATCGGGGGTGATAACCGACCGACGCGACCAGGTCTTGATTACGTTCTTGGTGTTCTTCTCGTTCTGCTCGTCGACCTTCTTGTAGAGGTGCTCGTCGACGAACGGACCCTTCTTCAAACTGCGGGGCATCAGCTAATCCTTCCTCAGCGCTTCTTGCCGGTCTTGCGACGGCGCACGATGAGCTTGTCGCTGGCCTTGTTCGGACGGCGGGTACGGCCTTCCTTCTTGCCCCACGGGCTAACGGGATGGCGCCCACCGGACGTCTTACCTTCACCACCACCGTGCGGGTGGTCCACCGGGTTCATCACAACACCGCGGACGGTCGGGCGCACGCCCTTCCAGCGCATACGGCCGGCCTTACCCCAGTTGATATTCGCCTGCTCGGCATTGCCGACTTCACCGACGGTGGCGCGGCAACGCACGTCCACGTTACGGATTTCACCGGAGGGCATACGCAGCTGCGCGTACTTGCCTTCGCGGGCAACCAACTGCACGGAAGCGCCGGCGCTGCGGGCGATCTTGGCCCCGCCCAGCGGCTTGAGTTCCACATTGTGCACCGTGGTACCGAGCGGGATATTGCGCAGCGGCAGGTTGTTGCCGGGCTTGATATCCGCATTCGGACCGGTTTCGATGAGATCGCCCTGCTTCACGCCGCGGGGAGCAACGATGTAACGCTTCTCGCCATCAACGAAGTGAAGCAGCGCAATGCGCGCGGTGCGGTTCGGATCGTATTCAATGTGCGCAACCTTGGCCGGCACGCCGTCCTTATCCCAGCGACGGAAGTCGATGAGACGGTACTGGCGCTTGTGCCCACCGCCCTTGTGACGGGTGGTGATGCGTCCCTGGTTGTTACGCCCACCGGTCTTCTTCAGGGGACGAACGAGGGACTTCTCCGGGGTCGAACGAGTGATCTCGGCGAAGTCGGCAACGCTCGCACCGCGACGACCCGGGGTCGTCGGCTTGTACTTACGAATTCCCATGAGTTCTTATTCCTCAGTTCCTCGAATCGCCTATTAGACGATTTCGCCGTAGATGTCGATGGAGCCTTCACGCAAGGTGACGATGGCCCGCTTGGTATTCTTGCGCCGCCCGATGCCGTTGCGCGTACGCCGGGTCTTGCCCTGGCGGTTCTGCGTATTGACGGAGGCAACCTTGACGCCAAAAATCGCTTCGACGGCCTGCTTGATTTCGGTCTTATTCGAACGCGGATCAACGAAGAAGGTGTACTTACCCTGTTCTTCGAGCAGCGCGCTCTTCTCCGACATCACCGGGGCGAGGATGACATCGTGCGGGTTCTTATTCCAGAAGTTACCGTTCTCAGTCATTACTTCTCATCCTTCTTGGTGTTCTTCTCCACGAACGCGCCGAGCGCGGCTTCGGTGAAGATAACGTCGTCAGCAGCAAGAACGTCGTAGCTATTGAGCTGATCAACGTAGAGGACGTGGATCTGCGGGAGGTTGCGCACGGAGAGCACCGAGGCGTCATCTTCACGCTGGACCACGACGAGCGCCTTGCGCCCCTCGTTCATCTTCTCGATGAGCGTACGCGCCGCCTTGGTGGACGGGGTCTCATCGGCAACAAAAGCGGTCACGGCGTGAATACGCTCGTGGCGAGCCCGGTCCGAAAGGGACTGCAGCAGCGCGGCCGCGATCATCTTCTTGGGGGTGCGCTGCGAGTAGTCACGCGGCTGCGGGCCGTGGACAACGCCGCCACCGACCCACTGCGGAGCGCGGATCGAACCCTGGCGGGCCCGGCCGGTCCCCTTCTGGCGCCACGGCTTCTTGCCGCCGCCGGACACCTGACCGCGGGTCTTCGTGGCGTGGGTACCGAGGCGAGCGGCAGCTTGCTGCGCGTTAACGACCTGGTGGACCAGCGCCATATTGAAGTCGAGATCAAAGAGCTGAGCCGGGAGGGTGGCCTGCGAGGTCACCTTGCCGGTTTCATCGAGAACGTCAATCTTGAAGTCTGCCATTGTTAGGCTCCCTTCACGGACGTGCGGACCACAACCGAGCCACCCTTTGCACCGGGGATGGCGCCAACCACGAGCAACAGGCCGTTCTCGAGGTCAACGGAGTGGATGGACAGATTCTGCACCGTGACACGGTCCTGACCCATGCGACCAGCCATGCGCAGACCCTTGAAGACGCGCGAGGGGGTGGCGCAGGCGCCGATGGAACCGGGCTTGCGGTGGTTGCGGTGCGCACCGTGGGAGGCCGACACACCGGCGAAGCCGTGACGCTTCATCACACCGGCGAAGCCCTTACCGCGGGAGGTACCGATAACGTCAACGGACTGACCGGCTTCGAAGATATCCGCGGTCAGTTCCTGCCCGAGCGTGTATTCACTGGCATCGGGGGTGCGGATTTCCGCCAGCTTCTTGCGCGGCGTAACACCGGCCTTAGCGAAGTGGCCCTGGAGCGGCTTGGTGACGTTCTTCGTCTTTTCATCGCCCGAGGCGAGCTGCACGGCGGAATAGCCGTCAACCTCGGGGGTGCGAACCTGGGTCACCACATTGGTGCCCACGCGCACAACGGTAATGGGAAGGAGGCGCCCGTCCTCATCCCAGAGCTGGGTCATCCCCAGCTTCGTGCCCAGCAACGCCTTCACGGGCTTGCTGGCAACAGCTTGCTTGGAGTTCATTGCGTATTACCTCAGAGCTTGATTTCCACGTTGACGTCAGCCGGAAGATCGAGACGGCGCAGGCTGTCAATCGTCTTCAGGGTGGGATCCACGATGTCAATAAGGCGCTTGTGTGTGCGCATCTCAAAGTGATCGCGGGAGTCCTTGTACTTGTGGGGCGAGCGGATAACGCAAAAAACGTTTTTTTCCGTCGGCAGCGGGACGGGTCCCACCACGGTCGCGCCGGTACGCGCAACTTCATCGACGAGCTTCTTGGCCGCGCTATCAATGACCTCGTGGTCATATGACTTCAGCCGAATGCGGATCTTCTGTCCCGCCATGGCGCGTCTACCTCTCTTTAGCTTCGGTGCCCGGTACCCGCACTCGGGCGTGTCGTACCGGAGGTAAATCTAGTAGCCATGCCCTATGTGAGGTTACGGAGAACCCTTTATACGATAATCGGCGTTGGGTAACCGATTAAGTTCCTTCGCTCGTAATCCGAGCAACTTGTTAAGTATGCCAAAAACTTCGGCGTACTTTCAAGACTTTCACGGCGAACGTGCGCCGTTTCTCATTCCCAGCGAGCCCGAAGGCCTGCCGGCACGGGTAAAAATTTTACCGAAAGGCCGCGTTTCGTGCAAGAAACGGTTGCGGTGAAGCGCTTCACGTCGCGGTACGACGACGCCGCAGCCTCCCGGACTCTCGGCCACGCGGGCCGCCAGCGGCGCCGTCGCCCCACCCTTGCCCCGGATGCCGCCACCACCTAGCATGGCCTTAAGTGATCTACATCGCTTAGCAGCGCGGATGCTGCGGGCGGGTGATCATCCACCATACCGAGGAGGTAGACAAAGATGTCCTATCGATCAACAAATCCCTATACCGGTGAGGTGCTCGCCGAGTTCCCCTATGCCACCGATGCCGAGGTGGATAAGGCCCTCGAGCTGGCCCACGAAACATTCCAGACGTGGAGCCGCACCTCCATCGCCGAACGCGCCGCTATTTTGCGCCGCGCCGCGGATATCGCGGAAGAACGCGCGAGCGAACTCGGGGCGCTGGCCACCCTGGAAATGGGCAAACTCATTGGGGAAGCCACCGGGGAAGCCGGCGGCACCGTTCCAACAATGCTGCGTTGGCTCGCTGATGAAGCGGAAAATATTTTAGCTCCGCGCCCTGTCAGCTCCACCGCCGCACCTTTTGAAGGCTATATTGACTATCGCCCGGAGGGCGTCGTCGTCGAAATTGAACCGTGGAACTTCCCGTACTACCAGGCCATTCGCGGTTTCGCGCCCGCAATGCTCTGCGGCAACACGGTTATCCTCAAGCACGCGTCGATTTTGCCGCAATGCGCCGCAGCGATTGTCCAGGTGCTCTACGATGCCGGGCTGCCGCGCGGGGTATGGCAAAATCTCTACGCCACCCACGCGCAGGTGGAGCGGCTCATCAGCGACGACCGGGTACGCATTGTTACGCTCACCGGCTCAGAAGCTGCGGGAGCGAAAATCGCGCAGCTCGCGTCCCGGCACCTGAAGAAATCCGTGATGGAACTGGGTGGTTCCGATCCCTTTATTGTTTTGGACGACGCCGATATTGAGGCCACCATCCAGCTGGCAATTATGGGACGCTGCTTCAATGCCGGCCAGGTATGCGCCTCCCCCAAACGCATGATCGTTCCCGATGCGCTCTATGACCGTTTCGTTACCGGCCTCAAGGAGAGCACCGCGCAGCTGCGGCCCGGGGACCCGGCAACAGAAGACACCACCGTGCCGCCCATGTCGTCCCGCGAGCAGGCCGCCACGGTCAATGATCAGATTCGGCGGGCTATCGAAGGCGGGGCGAGCGCCACTCCCCTGGGCCATATCGTTCCCGAGGGAGATACCTGGGTGCAGCCCACCCTGCTCGAAAACGTGGAGCGGGATAACCCCCTCTTCTACGAGGAGATTTTCGGGCCGGTCTGGAGCGTGTACCGGGTATCCTCGGAAGAAGAAGCAATCCGACTGGCTAATGATTCGTGCTACGGGCTGGGCGGAACGGTTCATTCGGTAGACGTTGCGCATGCCGCGCGCGTTGCCGCCCGGGTAGATACCGGCACCGTTGCTATTAACTCCCCGGTTCCCGCTGTTCCCGCCGGCATGCCTTTCGGCGGTGTCAAGCGCTCCGGTTTCGGGCGCGAGATGGGCTACGAAGGGGTACGCGAATTCGCCAATATCCAGTCGATTCTTCTCCCGGAGGGAATCTCCGCGGCGGAGTTCCTCTCCTCGCTTTCAGGAAAGGAGTAAGCATGAAAGCAGCAGTAGTCAATTCTGTGGGCGGTGGGTTCACCATCGAAGATATCGAAATTGCCGAACCCATCGGGCGCGAGGTACTTTTCGACGTCAAGGCTTCCGGCCTGTGCCGCTCGGATCTCACGCTCTCCACCACCAATTTCGGTTTCCCCTTCCCGCAGGTGCTCGGGCACGAAGCCGCCGGCGTGGTTACTGCCGTAGGCCCGGACGTGAAGGAAATCAAGGTGGGTGACCACGTGGTTGCCTCCCTCATCCAGTATTGCGGACACTGCCGGGCCTGCCGCGAATCACGCATGTACGAATGCGAATTCCCGGAGGAAACACTACGCGGCCCAGACGAAGCCCCGCGGCTGAGCCGGAAAGGCGAACCGATTTTCCAAACCTACGGCATTGCCGGCTTTGCGGAGCAGGCGCTCGTGCACGAACACCAGATCGCGAAGATCAACCCGGACATGCCTTTCCCGCAGGCCTGCGTGATCGGCTGCGCGGTCATTACTGGCGCGGGCGCGGCTCTCAATACCGCGCGGGTACGCCCCGGTGACACCGTGGCGGTGGTGGGCTTGGGCGGAGTGGGCCTGAGCATCGTCAACGGCGCCCGCATTGCCGGGGCCAGCCGGATTATCGGGGTGGATACCAACCCGGAGAAGGAAGAATTCGGAAAGAAATTCGGGATGACCCACTTCGTGAACGCGGGCGACCGGGATGTTATCGAGCAGATCTTCGCCGCGACCGAGGGGCGCGGGGTGGATAAGTCCTTCGAGGCTCTCGGCATCGTGCCCACGATGGAGACGGCCATCGCCGCCACCCGCCAGGGTGGGGACGTGTACGTAGCCGGGGTCTTCAAGCCGGAGATGGAGTGGACCATTAATCCGCTCAACGAATTCTTCGTGCACCGGCGCCATATCCACGCGGTGTACATGGGGAATACCGATATTAAGACCGATATTCCCCAGTACGTGGAGTTCTACCAGCAGGGCCGCCTCCACCTGGATGACCTTGTCGCCACGGAAATTGCCCTTGATGATATCGACGCCACCTATAAGGCGATGGTGGATCATCACGCCGGGATTGGGCGCGTGGTTATCACGTCCTTCTAGCGGGTGGGCCGCGCGGCGGCGTGCTAGAGCAAAGCCGCGAGTTCAGCCAGGGGGAACTCCCCCACATCCACGGTGAAAGCGCCGGCATTGCGGGCCGCGGCCAGCCCCGGCCCGGAATCCTCGAAAGCGAGGCAGCTCTCAATAGGAACGCCAAGGCGCTGCGCACCCAGGAGGTACGGGGCGGGATTCGGTTTACCGGGGACGTCATCATCCCCGGTAACCGCCGCCTCCAGCCTGCTTCCCGGCCCGGCCAGGAAGATTTCCACCGGGCGGCCCGGGGTGGCCGTAACAAGTGCCTGCGGGATGCCGGCCGCGGAGAAAGCATCGAGGAGCTCAGCCGCCCCGTCAATAAGTTCCGCATCGGCCATATGATCGGCCATGGCCCTTAGCACCTCAGCAAACATTTTCCAGGGGTCCACTTCTCCCCCGCCGCGGCGTACCGCGGCCATCATGCGCCGCCCGTGCGCAATCGTATCCGCACCGCGGATCGCCAGCACATCCTCATCGGTCCAGATTCCACCGTGGGAACGCACCACATTTCCAGATACCCGGGCCCATTCCTCTTCAGAATCCACCAGGGTGCCGTCCATATCCCAGAGTACCGCGGCCGGAGCGACAGATCCCGCCGAGCCTGCAGCACCCACCGCTGCCGGGGCTGCGTTTCCTGCTGCCGGGGCAACGCTGCCCGCCATATCACCGGGAAACCCGATTTTCTTATACACGTCCTCAAGAGCCATAGCGCCACTCTGCCAAGTTCTGCGTCGTCGTGCAAATATACGACGGCGCGCAAGCATCCCCGCGCGGTTGCGCATCGCGCAGCGGCGCACCTGTACGGCACGCAAGCATCAAGCGTAACGGCGCACCGCACAGCGCCCCTAACACCCACGCATAACAAAGGGACCCTAGCGCAGTGCTAGGGTCCCTTCCCGCCTCGCGGCGGACGTTTTGCTCAGTTACCCGGTGACCGGGTAGCTGCGCCCAGATGCATCAAAGTTACTTGATGATCTTGGTGACGCGCCCTGAACCAACGGTGTGGCCGCCCTCGCGAATAGCGAAGCCGAGGCCTTCTTCCATGGCGATGGGCTGGATGAGCTCAACCGACATCTCGGTGTTGTCGCCGGGCATAACCATCTCGGTGCCTTCAGGCAGCGTGATGACGCCGGTGACGTCCGTGGTGCGGAAGTAGAACTGCGGGCGGTAGTTGGAGAAGAACGGGTTGTGACGGCCGCCTTCTTCCTTCTTCAGCACGTAGACCTGAGCTTCGAACTGGGTGTGCGGGGTGATGGTGCCGGGCTTGGCCACAACCTGGCCGCGCTCAACATCTTCACGCTTGGTACCGCGGAGCAGCAGACCGCAGTTTTCGCCGGCTTCGGCGTAGTCCATCTGCTTGTGGAACATTTCGATACCGGTGACGGTGGTCTTCTGGGTATCGCGGATACCGAGAATTTCCACTTCCTCGTTGAGGTTGAGGATACCGCGCTCCACACGGCCGGTGACCACGGTGCCACGACCGGTAATGGTGAAGACGTCCTCAATCGGCATGAGGAACGGCTTATCGGTGTCACGCACCGGATCCTCGAAGTAGTTGTCCACCTGGTCCATGAGCTCTTCGATGGAAGCAACCCACTTCGGATCGCCTTCCAGCGCCTTGAGAGCGGAGATCTTCACGACCGGGAGGTCATCGCCCGGGTACTCCTGGGAGGACAGAAGTTCACGAACTTCCATTTCCACGAGTTCGAGCAGCTCTTCGTCGTCAACCATATCGGACTTGTTGAGAGCAACGATGATCTGGGGCACGCCAACCTGACGGGCGAGCAGCACGTGCTCGCGGGTCTGGGCCATCGGGCCGTCGGTCGCCGCAACCACGAGGATCGCGCCGTCCATCTGGGCCGCACCGGTGATCATGTTCTTGATGTAGTCCGCGTGGCCGGGGGCGTCAACGTGTGCGTAGTGACGCTTCTCGGTCTGGTATTCCACGTGGGACACGTTGATGGTAATACCGCGCTGGCGCTCTTCGGGAGCGTTGTCAACCTGATCGAACGGGGTGTACTCGTTCAGATCCGGGTACTTATCCGACAGAACCTTGGTGATAGCAGCGGTCGTGGTCGTCTTTCCGTGATCGACGTGACCGATGGTGCCAATGTTCATATGCGGCTTGGACTTATCGTACTTGGCCTTCGCCACTGGGCCCTCCTGGGACTCTAGAAATTACTTACAGCTATGTGGATGATGCTCGCGCATAATCCGGTCTGTTCCGAACAGTTACCTATTGTAAACGAAACCGGCGACTATTCACCACGAGATTCCGCGATGATCTGTTCCGCAACGGCCTTCGGGACTTCGGCGTAGGAATCCATCTGCATGGAATACACCGCGCGCCCCTGGGTCTTCGACCGCAGGTCACCAACGTAGCCGAACATTTCGCTCAGCGGCACGTTGGCGCGCACGATCTTGACGCCCGTCGCATCCTCCATGGACTTGATCATACCGCGCCGGGAGTTCAGGTCGCCGATAACGTCGCCCATGTACTCTTCCGGGGTGCGGACTTCCACGTCCATGATGGGCTCCAGGAGCACCGGGTTGGCGCGGCGTGCGCCTTCCTTGAACACCTGGTTACCCGCGATCTTGAACGCCAGCTCCGAGGAGTCGACGTCGTGATAAGCGCCGTCTTCCAGGGTGGCCTTGACGCCCACCACCGGGAACCCGGCGAGGACACCATTCTGCATGGCTTCCTGGATACCCTGATCAACAGACGGGATGTATTCACGCGGAACGCGACCACCGGTCACGGCGTTGACAAATTCGTAAGTATCGCCGTCTTCGTTGGAGTCAAGCGGCTCAAACGTGACGATGACACGCGCGAACTGGCCCGAACCACCCGTCTGCTTCTTATGGGTGTATTCGACGCTATCGACCTTCTTGCGGATCGTCTCGCGGTAGGCAACCATCGGAGCACCGACGTTCGCATCAACCTTGAACTCACGCTTCATACGGTCGACGAGGATATCGAGGTGGAGTTCGCCCATACCGCCGATAACGGTCTGGCCGGTTTCCTCATCCTGACGAACCGTGAAGGTCGGATCCTCTTCCGCGAGCTTCTGAATAGCCACGGAAAGCTTTTCTTGGTCACCCTTCGACTTCGGCTCAATCGCCACGTGAATCACGGGCTCCGGGAAGGACATGGACTCAAGAATAATCGGGGCGTCCTGGGCGCAGAGGGTATCACCGGTGGTGGTATCCTTCAGCCCAATGAACGCGTAAATATGCCCGGCATGCGCTTCTTCAACAGGGTTTTCCTTATTGGAGTGCATCTGGAACATCTTGCCCACGCGCTCCTTGCGGCCCTTGACCGAGTTGAGCACCTGGGTGCCGGCCGAAACCTTACCGGAGTACACGCGGATGTAGGTGAGCTTGCCGTAGAAGGGGTGCACCGCAATCTTGAAGGCCAGCGCGGAGAACGGTTCGTTCTCGCTCGGGTGGCGTTCTTCGGTTTCGCCGTCTTCTTCGTGACCCGGCTTGAAGCCCTTGATAGCGGGAACGTCAATCGGGGCGGGCAGGAAGTTCACCACGCCGTCCAGCGCGGGCTGAATACCCTTGTTCTTGTAAGCCGAACCGGCGTACACGGGGTAGATTTCCGAGGCGATGGTGCGGATACGCAGACCCTTGATCATATCCTCGGTGCTCAGCTCGCCGTCCTCGAGGTACTTCTCCATGAGTTCATCGGAGGCTTCGGCGGCATCTTCCATGGCGGCCATACGCAGTTCTTCGGCCTTGGCCTGCAGTTCCGCGGGGATATCCTCTTCCACCACCACGGCGCCCCAGGTGTCATTACCCTGGGCGTCCTTTTCGGGGAAGCGGATGGCCTTCATCTTGAGGACATCCACCACGCCGGAGAAGTCATTCTCCGCGCCGATCGGGAAGGTGATGACAGTCGGGTGGGCGCCGAGGCGGTCCCGAATGGTCTGGACGGAGAAGTCGAAGTTAGCCCCCAACTTATCCATCTTGTTGATGAGGCAAATACGCGGCACATGGTACTTATCAGCCTGACGCCACACGGTTTCCGACTGCGGCTCCACGCCTTCCTTACCGTCGAACACCGCGATGGCGCCGTCCAGCACGCGCAGGGACCGCTCCACTTCCACGGTGAAATCAACGTGGCCGGGGGTGTCGATGATATTGAACTGCGTACCCTTCCAGAACGCGGTCACAGCGGCAGACGTAATCGTAATGCCGCGTTCCTTTTCCTGTTCCATCCAGTCGGTCGTCGAGGCGCCGTCATGGGTTTCACCCAGCTTGTGGTTGATGCCGGTGTAGAGCAGGATGCGTTCGGTGGTCGTTGTTTTGCCGGCATCGATGTGCGCCATGATGCCGATATTGCGAACCTTGGAAAGGTCCGTAAGCACTTCTTGTGCCACTTTTCGCTCTCTTCTATATCGCGGGTCAGATAACCCTGGTGATTACCAGCGGTAGTGGGCGAAGGCCTTATTGGCTTCCGCCATGCGGTGGGTATCCTCGCGGCGCTTCACAGCACCACCAAGGCCGTTGGAGGCATCGAGGATTTCGTTGAGGAGACGTTCCGTCATGGTGTTTTCGCGGCGCTGGCGCGCGAATTCCACCAGCCAGCGCAGGCCGAGGGCCGTGGAACGGCCAGCCTTGACTTCCACCGGCACCTGGTAGGTGGCGCCACCAACACGGCGGGAACGCACTTCCAGCTGCGGACGAATGTTATCCATAGCGCGCTTGAGAACCGCCAGGGCATCCTGCCCGGACTTTTCCGCCACGCCTTCCATCGCACCGTAGACGATGGACTGCGCCAGGGACTTCTTGCCATCCACGAGCACGCGGTTGACCAGCTGGGTCACCAGCTGGGAATTGTAAACCGGATCGCTAACCAGCGGACGCTTCTTAACCGGACCCTTACGAGGCATTACTTCTTCTCCTTCTTGGCGCCGTAACGGGAACGAGCCTGGTTGCGGCTCTTCACGCCCTGGGTGTCAAGGGCGCCGCGGACGATCTTGTACCGCACACCGGGGAGGTCCTTCACGCCACCGCCGCGAACGAGGACAATGGAGTGTTCCTGCAGGTTGTGACCTTCACCGGGAATGTACGCCGTCACTTCGATGCCGGAGGACAAGCGAACACGGGCAACCTTACGGAGCGCAGAGTTCGGTTTCTTGGGGGTGGTGGTGAACACGCGGGTGCACACCCCACGACGCTGGGGGCTCCCCTTAAGCGCCGGGCGCTTAGGAGCGCGCTTCTTCTTCGCGCGGCCCTCGCGGACCAGCTGCTGAATTGTAGGCACTACTTCTCCTGATAGACAGATGAATATTATAACGTTTGCCAAATCTGCCCGAACGCACACCGCTCATTACGGGACGGCCGAGGGCCGCCACAACAGACCCGCAAACAGGCAACCTAAACAAGAATAGCGGTTAATGCGAGGAGCCGTCAAAGCTTCGCGGGCTGAGGTGTTAGGAAACACACGGGCTGCGGGCCCACCCGGGCCGTTTTTCTGCGCCGCGTTTCTTTTTACGACGACGCCGCAGCGGGGCGGCCACACCGTGGCCGCCCCGCTGGGAACTCCCCCGCTACCGGGGAACTTATTTAGGAGAACATTCCGTAGCCGGCTCCGAGATCGAACTCTTGGAAGTCGGTATACGGGAAGGTGTCATCGAACATGTCGAAATCGGTGGCGGCAAAGCCATTGTTCTTTTCGAACTCCACCCGAGCTTCGGCAGTCGGTTCGATCTTGGCCGAGCGCATCGTCTCCAGGCCGGTACCGGCCGGGATGAGCTTACCAAGGATAACGTTTTCCTTCAGGCCCTCGAGCGGATCGGACTTGGAATTGAGTGCAGCCTCGGTGAGGACGCGGGTGGTCTCCTGGAAGGAGGCCGCCGAGAGCCAGGAATCCGTGGCCAGGGAGGCCTTGGTAATACCCATGAGCTCGGGGCGCCCGGAGGCGGGCTTGCCACCTTCGGCCATCGCCGCGCGGTTCTCATCTTCAAAGCGCGCCACATCCACGAGTTCGCCCGGGAGCAGCTTCGTGGTTCCCGCTTCCAGCACGGTAATGCGGCGCAGCATCTGGCGCACGATGACCTCGATGTGCTTGTCGTGGATTTCCACGCCCTGGGAGCGGTACACCGCCTGCACTTCGGAAACGATATGTTCCTGAGCCACCCGGCGCCCGGAAATACGCAGCACCTTCTTGGGGTCCACGCTACCTTCCACGAGCTGCTGACCAACATTGACGTGGCCGCCTTCGGGAACGAAGAGCTTGGCTCGCTTGGAGACCTGGTAGACAAGGTCCTCTTCGGCGTCGTCGCGCTGAATAATGAGGCGACGTACGCGCTCCCCATCCTCGATCTGGAGGATGCCGGCCGCTTCCGCGATCGGGGCCTCGCCCTTCGGGGTACGGGCTTCGAAGAGTTCCTGCACACGGGGAAGACCCTGGGTGATGTCGTCCGCGGAGGCCGAACCACCGGTGTGGAAGGTACGCATCGTCAGCTGGGTACCCGGTTCACCAATGGACTGGGCGGCCACGATACCCACCGCTTCGCCGATATCCACGAGCTTGCCGGTGGCCATGGAGCGGCCGTAGCACTTGGCGCAGGTACCGGTGCGCGACTGGCAGGTCAGCACGGAACGCACCGAAACCTGGGTCACGCCATTCTCAATGAGATGCTCGATAATCGCATCGCCCAGATCGGTTCCGGCAGCCGCCAGCACTTCGCCATCCTCGGATACAACGTCCTTCGCGAGGGTGCGAGCGTACACGGAAGTATCCAGCTGCGGATCGGGAATGAGGGTGCCGTCGGCGCCCTTCTCCGCGATGGTCTTGGTCAGGCCGCGGCTGGTCCCGCAATCGGATTCGCGCACGATAACATCCTGCGCCACGTCCACGAGGCGGCGGGTAAGGTACCCGGAATCGGCGGTACGCAAGGCGGTATCCGCCAGGCCCTTGCGGGCGCCGTGGGTCGCCACGAAGTATTCCAAAACCGAGAGGCCCTCGCGGTAATTCGAGGTAATCGGGCGGGGAATAATCGCGCCCTTCGGGTCGGCCACCAGGCCGCGCATACCCGCGATCTGGCGGACCTGTTCCCAGTTACCGCGCGCCCCGGAGGACACCATTCGGTTCACGGTGTTATCCGCGGTGAAGTTTTCGCGCATCTCCACGGCAATCGCGTCCGTCACTTCCGACCAGAGGTCCACGAGGTCGCGGCGGCGATCCTCGTCCTCGATACGGCCGGTGAGGAACTGGTTTTCGATAACCGCGGCCTTCTTTTCGGCTTCCGCCAGAATTTCCGGCTTCGATTCGGGTACGACGACGTCCGATACCGCAATGGTGGCGCCGCTGCGCCCGGCCCAGTAGAAACCAGCTGATTTCAGGGCGTCCAGCGAGGCGGCCACGTAGACCTTCTCGTAGCGTTCGGCCAGGCGATTGACGATCCCGCCGAGCACCTTCTTATCGACGGTCTCATTGACGTAGGGGAAGTCCACCGGGAGCGAATCATTAAAGATCGCGCGGCCCAGGGTGGTTTCCAGCAGCAGCCGGTCGCCTTCTTCGAAGTTCTCCGGGGCCTTCCAGCCGCGCGGGGGAACAACGTCCGCTTCGAAACGAATCTTCACCTTCGCATTGAGGTCAAGACTGCCCATGTCATAGGCCATCTGCGCTTCATCAATGGAGGTGAAGTAGCGGCCTTCCCCGGTGGCGCCGTCGACCTGAGATGTCAGGTAGAACAGCCCGATCACCATGTCCTGCGAAGGCATGGTCACGGGGCGCCCGTCGGAGGGCTTGAGGATGTTATTCGAGGAGAGCATGAGGATGCGCGCCTCGGCCTGGGCTTCCACGGAAAGCGGGAGGTGCACGGCCATCTGGTCGCCGTCGAAGTCCGCGTTGAAGGCGGAGCACACCAGCGGGTGCAGGCGGATCGCCTTGCCTTCAATCATGAGCGGCTCGAAAGCCTGAATGCCCAGGCGGTGCAGGGTAGGTGCGCGGTTGAGGAGCACCGGGTGCTCGCGCATAACCTCTTCGAGAACGTCCCATACTTCGGGGCGCTGGCGGTCGATGAAACGCTTGGACGCCTTGATATTCTTGGCGATTTCCAGGTCCACCAGGCGCTTTTGCACGAAGGGCTTGAACAGTTCGAGGGCCATCACACGCGGCAGCCCGCACTGGTGCAGCTTCATGGTCGGGCCCACCACGATCACGGAGCGGCCCGAGTAGTCCACGCGCTTACCCAGGAGGTTCTGGCGGAAGCGGCCCTGCTTGCCCTTGAGCATATCGGAGAGCGACTTGAGGGGGCGGTTGCCCGCGCCCTGCACCGGGCGCCCGCGCCGGCCGTTATCGAAGAGCGCGTCCACGGATTCCTGGAGCATGCGCTTTTCGTTATTGACCATGATCTCCGGGGCGCCCAGGTCCAGCATGCGCTTGAGGCGGTTATTCCGGTTGATCACGCGGCGGTAGAGGTCGTTGAGATCGGAGGTCGCGAAGCGGCCACCGTCCAGCTGCACCATGGGGCGCAGGTCCGGCGGGATCACCGGGAGGGCATCAAGCACCATCGATTCGGGCTTGGTATCCGAGTGCAGGAAGGCGTTGACCACCTTGATGCGCTTGAGGGCGCGAGCCTTGCGCTGGGCGGTACCCGATTCGATGACCTCCACGAGGCGGTCATGTTCGGCCTGCAGATCGAAGGAACGCAGCCGGGCCTGGATCGCTTCCGCACCGCGGGCGGCCTTGAAGTAGTCGCCGTAGTGCGCGTCCATTTCGCGGTAGAGGTCTTCATCGCCTTCCAGATCCCCCACCTTGAGCTTGGTGAAGCGATCCCACATGGTTTCCAGGCGCTCGAGTTCGCGATCCGTATTCTTGCGGATCTTGGCGAGGTCGTTATCGGCCGCGCGCTTGATCTTCTGCTTCTGGGAATCGGTCGCGCCATCTTCTTCGGCCTGCGCGAGCTCCTTTTCGAGCTCCTGCTGGCGGCTTTCGAGGGCAACATCCCGGTTCTTTTCCAGGGCGCGGCGCTCCAGTTCGTATTCGGACTGGAGGGTGGGCATATCTGCGCGGCGGGCTTCTTCATCAACTTCGGTCACCATATAGGCGGCGAAGTAGATGACCTTTTCGAGGTCCTTGGGGGCTACGTCCAGGAGGTAGCCCAGGCGCGAGGGCACGCCCTTGAAGTACCAAATATGGGTGACGGGAGCGGCGAGCTCAATATGGCCCATCCGTTCGCGCCGCACCTTCGAGCGGGTGACTTCCACGCCGCAGCGTTCGCAGACGATGCCCTTGAACCGCGGCCGCTTGTACTTACCGCAGGCACATTCCCAATCGCGGGTGGGCCCGAAGATCTGTTCGCCGAACAGGCCGTCCTTTTCCGGCTTGAGGGTGCGGTAGTTGATAGTTTCCGGCTTCTTCACCTCACCGTGCGACCAGGCACGGATATCATCCGAGGTTGCCAGACCAATGTGGAGCTGGTCAAAACGATTAACGTCGAGCAAGATTCCTACTTCCGATGTTGTGCGCCACTAAGAAGATTTGAGATTTTAGAAGTCGGCTCCGGTGGACAGATCCTCCAGACCGGTCTGCAGCACGGGCTCCTCCGGGCCGGCCGCAGCGCGCATGCGATCTTCTTCTGCATCCTGGAGGTCAATGACCTGACCGGATGCATCGAGAGCTGCCACATTCAGGCACAGCGACCGCATTTCCTGCATAAGAACCTTGAAGGATTCCGGAATACCAGCTTCGGGGACGTTATCGCCCTTGACGATGGCTTCGTACACCTTGACGCGGCCCACGGTGTCGTCGGACTTGATCGTGAGCATTTCCTGCAGGGTGTGTGCGGCACCGTAAGCTTCCAGGGCCCACACTTCCATTTCACCGAAGCGCTGGCCGCCGAATTGTGCCTTACCGCCCAGGGGCTGCTGGGTCACCATCGAGTACGGACCGGTGGACCGGGCGTGGATCTTATCATCCACGAGGTGGTGCAGCTTGAGCATGTACATGTAGCCAACCGAGACCGGATCCGGGAAGGGATCGCCGGTGCGCCCGTCGAAGAGCCGGGCCTTGCCGAAGCGATTGACCAGGGTGTGGCCTTCCGCATCCGGGAGGGTGGACTGGAGCAGTCCGTCCAGCTCATCGGCCTGGAGGCCGTCGAATACCGGGGTGGCAACCCGGGTACCCGGGGCGGCCTTGACGGTATCTTCGGGCAGGCGCAGGGCCCATTCTTCACCCGCTTCCCGGGCGGCGCTGGCATCCCACCCGCGGGAAGCCACCCAACCCAGGTGCAGTTCGTACACCTGGCCGAGGTTCATGCGGCCGGGAACGCCCAGCGGGTTGAGGATGATATCAACCGGGGTGCCGTCTTCCATGAAGGGCATATCTTCCACCGGAAGAATGCGGGAGATAACGCCCTTATTTCCGTGGCGGCCGGCCATCTTATCGCCCACCGTGATCTTGCGGCGCTGGGCGATGTACACGCGAACGGTCTCATTAACATCCGAGGGCAGTTCGTCGTTATTTTCCTTATCGAACTGGCGGATATCGATGACGATGCCGGATTCGCCGTGCGGGACGCGCAGCGAGGTATCGCGAACTTCCTTGGCCTTCTCCCCGAAGATGGCGCGCAGCAGGCGCTCTTCGCTGGTGAGTTCGGTTTCCCCCTTGGGGGTAATCTTGCCCACGATGATATCGCCGGCGCGCACTTCCGCACCGATGCGAATAATCCCGTGATCATCGAGATGCGAAAGCATTTCCTCAGACACATTGGGGATATCGCGGGTGATTTCCTCCGGGCCGAGCTTGGTATCACGCGCATCGACCTCGTGTTCCTCGATGTGGATCGAGGTGAGGAGGTCATCGCGCACGCAGCGCTCGGAGAGGATGATGGCGTCTTCGTAGTTGTAGCCATTCCAGGACATGAAGGCCACGAGCAAGTTCTGCCCCAGCGCGAGTTCGCCACCTTCGGTAGCTGCGCCGTCGGCAATAAGAGTTCCCGCTTCCAGGCGGTCCCCAGCGGAAACGACCACGCGCTGGTTAATGCAGTTGCCGGGGTTGGAACGTTCGAACTTGGACATCTTGTAGATGACGTGGCGGCCGTCGTCCTGTTCCACGTGCACGGCGTCGGCATCCACTTCGGTGACCACGCCGGGGGCCGCGGCCACCGTCACGTCACCGGAGTCAACCGCGCAACGCATCTCCCAGCCGGTTCCCACGTACGGGGAAACCGGGCGGATGAGCGGCACGGCCTGGCGCTGCATATTCGCACCCATGAGGGCGCGGTTGGCATCGTCGTGCTCGAGGAAGGGAATCATGCCGGTACCGATGGAAACCATCTGGCGCGCGGACACGTCCATGTAATCGATTTCGTCCACCGGAACGAGGGCCGGTTCGCCGCCCGGAACGCGCACGAGCGCTTCTTCTTCCAGGAAGTGGCCGTCCGCGTCGATGGGCGCTTCGGCCTGGGCGATATTGTGGTTATCTTCGTCCCCGGCCTGGAGGTAATCGATCTCGTTCGTGACCCGGCCATCGACCACGCGCCGGTAGGGCGTTTCGATGAAGCCGAAGGAATTGATCTGCGCGAAGGAGGCCAGCGAACCGATGAGGCCGATGTTCGGACCTTCCGGAGTTTCGATGGGGCACATGCGCCCGTAATGCGAGGGGTGCACGTCGCGCACTTCCATGCCCGCGCGATCACGGGACAGACCGCCCGGGCCGAGGGCCGAGAGGCGGCGCTTGTGGGTCAGGCCCGCCAGCGGGTTGTTCTGATCCATGAACTGCGAAAGCTGGGACGTTCCGAAGAACTCCTTAATCGCGGCGACAATCGGGCGGATATTGATGAGCGAGGAGGGCGTAATCGCTTCCACTTCCTGAGTGGTCATGCGTTCGCGCACCATCCGGTCCAGGCGCGCCAAACCGGTGCGGACCTGGTTCTGGATGAGCTCACCGACCGCGCGCACGCGCCGGTTGGAGAAGTTGTCAATATCATCGGTGCTCACGCGCACCGGGGTGGCACCTTCGGCGCACAGGATGGTCGGGAATTCGCCGTCCTCCCCCATGCGATCCATGCCCTGGTGGAGGGCAAGCAGGTAGCGCAGCGCCGCGGTGATATCCGTGAGCGTGAGCTGGCGAGCGGTGTTATCCTCCGGCAGGCCCAGCTTCTTGTTGATCTTGTAGCGCCCCACCTTCGCGGTGTCGTACCGCTTGGGGTTGAAGTAGAAGTTATTGAGCAGGGTACGGCCCGCTTCCGCTGTGGGCGGTTCACCCGGGCGCAGCTTGCGGTAGAGATCCTGCAGGGCTTCTTCCTGGTTGTGGACGGTGTCCTTTTCCAGGGTGTCAATGAGGATGGGGAATTCGGAGAAGGTTTCGCGAATTTCCGATTCCGTCATGCCCAGGGCCTTGAGGAATACGGTCACGGACTGCTTACGCTTGCGGTCCACGCGCACGCCCACCGCATCGCGCTTATCGATTTCGAATTCCAGCCAGGCGCCGCGGGAGGGAATCACCTTGGTGTTGTAAATATCCTTATCGGAGGTCTTATCCGCGGTGCGCTCGAAGTACACGCCCGGGGAACGCACCAGCTGGGACACCACTACACGCTCGGTACCGTTCACGATGAAGGTACCGCGGTCCGTCATGAGCGGGAAGTCGCCAATGAAGGTGGTCTGCGACTTGATTTCGCCCGTTTCGTAGTTCTGGAATTCCGCGGTGACGTACAGGGGGGCCGAGTAGGTGAGATCGCGTTCGCGGCATTCGAGGATGGAGTACTTCGGTTCCTCGAGATGCGGGGCGGAGAGCACCAGGCCCATGGTTTGCGCGGCATTTTCGATCGGGGAAATTTCTTCGAAGATTTCTTCGAGCCCGGACTGAACGCCGGGGTTTTCCGCGACCCATTTATCCGAGCCGATCAGCCAACCGAAACTATCGGTTTGGAGGCCGAGCAAATTCGGCACTTGCAGTGGTTCATGGATTTTCGCGAAAGATACGCGGTCAACAACCGGCTTGCCGTTATGTGCAGCGAGCGAGTATGTGCGCGAAGCAGCCAAAGTGGATCCTTCCCTGACGAATCTGGCAGAAGGACAATCCAGTCACCCTCACCGAAAACCGCGATATCACGCCGAAAAGCGCTGCGGAGGTGATCAAGGGCATAGGAGTGTCAACGCAAGTTTCTACACTACACGTTTTAACGGCAAGAACCAAGACCCCAGGCCTATGCGAGGGGTCACACATAGGGATACCAGCGCTTGGCGGTGCCGGTATCTCATCTGAACTTCATCGTCCGAAAGTACTTTCGCACAAGAACGGCGTACATGCAAGTGCGGGCGCGCCGGGGCGCCGGGGCGCGGGGCGTTCGCGCAGGTCTGCGGGTGCGTGCGTATGTGGCGCGGCCCGGGCCGGGTGGCGAGCTTGCGTGCGCCGGGGCGCCGTTGCTCGGGGCGTTCCGGTAGCACGACGACGCCGCAGTCCCGCGTGGTCACCTCCTCTAGCGCAAGCGTTTTTCGAGGGTCACCTCGGCGCAGTAGCCTTCAAACCCGTGGGCGGTGTACAGCCGGCCGGCCCCGGTGGAACTATGGGTATCCACGTCCAGCCCTACGGTGGCATACCCGGCCCGTGCCGCATTGGTGATGACCCGGTCCACAAGCTGGCCGCCCACCCCGCGCCCGCGCACGGCCCGCAGCGAGCCGAGATATTCGATATAGAGCTCGGTGCCGTAGTCATTGGCGAGCGCGTAGCCCACTACCGCGCCGGTTTCTTCGCTGAGCGCCACGACGGAGCAGTCCAGGCGCATGCGCCACCCGGTGAGGAAGGAGTGCCAGGATGCGGCCTCGTAATCGTAACGCCCGTAGTGGTCACGGAAAGCTTCGGCGTGGGCGAGGCGCAGCGGTTCTTCGTCGGCGAGGGTGGGGGCGCGGAAGGTCACGCCGTCGATGTGGACGGTAGGGATTTGCGCGGCCGGGCGGCGCATCACTTCGTATTTGCGGGTGAGGCGGTAGCCGAGCTCTCCCAGCGCCGCGTTGGTTTCTTCTGCGTCATCATCGC
Organism: Actinotignum timonense; assembly: GCF_002860685.3. Lineage (GTDB taxonomy): Bacteria > Actinomycetota > Actinomycetes > Actinomycetales > Actinomycetaceae > Actinotignum > Actinotignum timonense. Next base: position 2,098,444 of record NZ_CP136960.1, read on the forward strand.
GCGCTACCTGCACCGACAGCCCGGAATAGCGGGTTTCGGAGCGTTCGGCGAGTCCGATGGCGAGCTGCTCGCAGCGGCTGAGGAGTTCGGGGAGGTACGTGAGGTCCGGGCAGGCATAGCCGATATAAATATCGAGGTCATCATCTTGGTCGACGTCGCCCATCGTGGATACGGTGGCTCCGGCGAGGAGGTGATCGCCGCGGTACAGCGCGAGGGTTTCAGTGGCCGGATCGACCTCAGGATTGGCGAGGAAATCGCGCAGATCGCGCTCCGTGGCGGAGTGGAGCAGAGAAGGATCCGCGGCGCCCAGCGCGGCCCACGCAGGAATATCGCTCGGGGTGAGGGGGCGCCAACTCAGGGCTTCGCTTGAGCGCTGGTTCGGGCTTTGCTCCGGGGTCTGACTCGGGCTCTTCTTTGAGCCCGGGTTCAGGGTTTGCTCCTGGGGCGATTCGGAGCTCTGGTTTAAGCACGATTCGGGGCTGTGATTCGTCGTTGTTTCCTGCGTCATCTTCACGTTCGTCTTCGTTATCATCGTTGAGTTTGTATCCGGGCTCGTTTCCGGGGCGTTTCCGGGCTCGTCCCGGCTCGTTTCCGGGGCGAGCTGGTATCCGTTTCCGGCCCTGCCTCGGGCCTCGCATCCGCCTGTGCGCCGATGCTCACCCGTGCCAGTGTAGCCGGGAACAACCTTCGTGCGTACCATCGCGACAAAGTGGTACTGGAGAACATCGGGACTGACAAAGTGGTACTCCACGACAGAAAATCGTGGTTTGACTGTAGCTCCAGTACCACTTTGCGATCCAGCACGGCGCCGGACGGCCAATAGCACGGGGTCTCACATCACGGAAACCAAACAAGCGGATACGCCGGGGCGTATCCGCTTGTGGAGTGGAGCGCGGGCGTGAAGCCCGCGCGCCGATGGCTGATTTTTCAGCCGATTAGCCGAGTTTTCGGCGTGCCGTGTTACTTGAGGGTAACGGTGGCGCCGGCGCCCTCGAGGGCTTCCTTGGCCTTTTCGGCGGTGTCCTTGTCCACACCTTCGAGGACGGCCTTGGGAGCCGAGTCCACGAGGTCCTTGGCTTCCTTGAGGCCGAGGGAGGTGAGGGCGCGGACTTCCTTGATGACCGCAACCTTCTTGTCGCCAGCGGCTTCGATAACAACATCGAAGTCGGACTTCTCTTCGGCGGCAGCACCGGCGTCGCCACCGGCAGCGGCCGGAGCGGCAACGGCGGCAACGGGAGCCGCGGCTTCAACGTCGAATTCCTCTTCGAACGCCTTGACGAAATCGTTGAGCTCAACGAGGGTGAGCTCCTTGAAAGCTGCAATGAGCTCTTCGGTCGAGAGCTTAGCCATGATGGCCTTCCTTTCCGCTCTAGCGAGCAGACTCTATCTGATGGGCAGAAATACCTGCCGTGCAGATCTAACTGGGTGCGCGGCTGGGGGCCGCTCCGCGACGCGTATGCCGAGCCGCGAAAACTCCGAAATATCCGTGATAGTCGCTATTCGATACCCGTGATATTCCGAGGTGGAAGTGGCTACGCAGCCGCTTCCTGCTTGGCGCGCAAGGCGTCGATGGTGCGAACGGCCTTGGTGGCCGGCGCGTTGAGTACGTACGCTGCCTGGTACATGAGCGCCTTGAGAACACCGGCGGACTTGGCCAGCAGGACTTCGCGGGATTCGAGTTCCGCGAGCTGCTTGACGTCGTCTGCGGACAGCTGGGCGCCGTCCATCACGCCGCCCTTGAGGATAAGGGCTTCGTTCTCCTTGGCGAAGGTCTTGAGGGCCTTCGCGGCTTCCGGAGCTTCACCGGTGACGAAAGCAACGGCGGTCGGACCCTGGAAGGTCCCCTCCGCTACCTCGACTCCGGCCTGCTTCGCGGCGATATCAAGAAGGGTGTTCTTGGCGACCTTGTAGACAGCTCCACCCTGGAACGACCGGCGCAGATCTTTCATCTGGCCGACCGTCAGGCCACGGTACTCAGTAAACAGCACAGCGGTGGAGTTCTCGAAGAGCTCCTTGAGTTCCGCAATCGCTGCAGACTTATCGGTCCGTGCCATGGGGCCTCCTTCCGGTCTTACCCGCAGGATCGGCAACGAAAAAGCCCCGCGCGGTAAGGCACGGGGCTTGGATGACCTGCCGTGAGCACGGCAACATTTAGCTCTGTTCTTACCTGCGCTGGCCTCGCGGTGCGAGTTTGATCCCGTTGGAACCTGCGGTCTTTGGCATCGGTTAGTCTATCGTTTTCGCGCGGCCACGCCAAGGCCGATCCGCGTGGCTTGCCTCACGGGCGCGGATAGGTGGCCCTCCGCGAAGATCCACTTCCGGCCCGTGCACCGCCGGCGGTCCGGCACACGCACTGAAGGCGTACATATAGCGTGCGCTGGCCCGGTCCATATAGGTACGACGGCGCAGCTACGCCCACACCGGCCCGGCGAGCAAACACAGGTACCCCAGCGCCCCGGCCCCCATGAGCACACCGCGCCAGATGGGCCGGTCTGCCAGGTGGGCGATAGCGGCCAGTGCCCCTGCCACATTGGCGATCCCGTAGCGGCGCGGAATGGAACGGAAGTAAAGACCGCCGTTGATAATTTCCCGCGCCTGGACCACCACGCCCACAATAAGTGGCCCGGTAGCGCCCGATAGACCGAGCACCCGCCCGCGCACCGAGCGCAGCCCCGCCACCAGCGCGAGGAGCGGTCCGACCAGCAGAACAACATAGGCCACCGTGCCCCAGATCTGGGTGGGAGCGGAGATGAGCTCCGGGGAAAAGTGGTATTTCGCCGCGGGATTGGTTAGGCCGTAGGGATTGAGAAGGCTGAGAAGGAGCCGCCCAGTACTGGCCTCGCTTACCGGCGAGGTAGAGATCGCGTTGATGGCGGGCACGTAGCCTTCTGGGGTACGGGCGCCCTGGATAGCATCCCAGCCCAGGTAGCAGGCGGCCACCGTGAGTACCTGAGTACCGAGCAGCACCGCGAGGTGGCGCCGCTGCGCCCGCCCGAAGCCCACCAGGCCCGGCCAACAAATCGCCAAGGTAACCGGCACCAGAATCGCCAAAATTCCGGTGATGGAAATGACCCGGGAGAGGCAGATAGCCGCGGTTATCAGCGCGGGCAGCACCCAGCCGGTTTTCTTACCTACCACGATGCGCGCGCTCAGCCATGCCGCGGCCGCGCCGGCCAGCGGGCCCACGGCATCGTTATGCACCATGGTGGCACTGGCCGCCACCGAGGGCACCGCCAGGAAGAACAGCGCCGCCGCGAAGGACACCACCGGGCTCAAGCGCCAGGCGCGCAGCGCGGCGTAGAAAAGCCCCACTCCGGCGGCTACCAGCACCGCCGACCCCAGGCGGGCGCCCGTGAGGAAGCTCAATCCTGCCAGGCCGGCCAGGCGCGCGATGGCGCCGTCGACCAAAAAATACAGGGGCGGGTGGAAAGCATTGTAGTTTTCCGCGCGATAGGGCCAATCCGCCGGGGCCACCTGATCCCAGGCATCGCAGGGTGGTGGGGTGATGGCAGTACCGGCCGGGGCATGGCAGGCCCAGGCCTGGCGGGCCTGCGGGGCCATCACATCCCCGGGGGCGGGGACGGTGCCACTGGATGCCTTGAGGGAATAGTCCAGGTAGGTCCACTCCCCCACCGGGTTGATGGACGGGTTGTGCGCGAAGGCCCACGCCGCCCACCCCAGGCAGAGCAGCATGAGGAGGCAGGCGAGCAAAGCGTCACGTACGCGCGGATGGAAAGTCACGGCTCTAGCCTAAAGCACGGTTACGACAAGAAAAAACGGCGGAACGCGCGCGCCCGCCACAGCGATGTATGCGCGCAGATACGCGAACCGCCGTACGTATAACAAAGGGCGGAGACCCCTGAGGATCCCCGCCCTTCGCGTTACGCGTATATCCGCTTAATCGCCAACCGGCCCTTAGGCTTCGGCGCGAGTCTTGGTGGCATCAATCGGGATGCCGGGGCCCATCGTGGTGGACACGGTAGCCTTGAGGATGTAGCGACCCTTCGAGGAGGAAGGCTTGAGACGCATGATCTCCTCGTAGGCGGCAGCGTAGTTCTCCAGGAGCTGCTGCTCGGTGAAGGAGGTGTTGCCGATAATGAAGGGCAGGTTGGAGTTCTTATCCACGCGGAATTCGATACGTCCGCCCTTGATATCACTGACGGCCTTCGCCACGTCCATGGTGACGGTGCCCGTCTTGGGGTTCGGCATGAGGCCGCGGGGGCCGAGCACGCGGCCGAGGCGGCCGACCTTGCCCATCATATCCGGGGTGGCCACCGCCGAATCGAAATCAGTCCAGCCACCGGCAACGCGTTCAATGAGTTCGTCGCTGCCAACTTCGTCCGCGCCGGCGTCAATAGCCTGCTGGGCGCGCTCGCCCTGGGCGAAGACGATCACCCGGGCGGTCTTGCCGGTGCCATTGGGCAGGCTCACGGTACCGCGAACCATCTGATCCGCCTTACGCGGATCCACGCCGAGACGGAACACAACTTCCACGGTTGCGTCAAACTTCGTCACGGACGTTTCCTTCGCGAGGCGCATTGCCTCCACGGGGGTGTAGAGCACACCGGGCGCAATCTTTTCTGCTGCGGCGCGGTATGCCTTCGAGCGCTTTGCCATTTCTGCTTCTCCTTTAGTGCAGGTGTGGTCAGCGAGCCTGCGTGGCCCTTCCACGGTTCCACTCGGGAACCTGCGGAGTCTAAGAGCGCGGTTGCTCGATGCTCTTAGCTCCGGTTACGTTGTGGTCTCGGATTGCGGTGGAACGACGGCGCTGCCGCCTTCCAGCACGCGCTATTTAGATAGCGTCCGAGGTGATGCCCATGGAGCGGGCGGTGCCGGCGATAATGCGGGCGGCGTTGTCAATGTCGTTCGCATTGAGGTCCGGCTCCTTGATCTTCGCGATTTCGCGAAGCTGATCGGCCGTGAGGTGCCCAACCTTCTGGGTGTGCGGAGTGGGCGAACCCTTCTGCACCCCGGCAGCCTTCTTGATGAGCTGCGCCGCCGGCGGGGTCTTGAGAACAAAATCAAATGTGCGGTCTTCGTAGACGGTGATTTCCACCGGGACGATGTTTCCGCGCTGGGATTCGGTCGCGGCGTTGTACGCCTTCGTGAACTCAACAATGTTCACGCCGTGCTGACCGAGAGCCGGACCAACCGGCGGGGCCGGGGTGGCCTGGCCGGCAGGAATCTGTAGCTTAATGAAGCCTGCAACCTTCTTCTTCGGTGCCATATCTGGTCCTTTTCTCATTGAACAGCCGTCGCAATGGCTAGCGACGGCACGCCTATCTATATTACGGGAAAGTAAGCGATGCACAAAGCCCCGCCTGTGTGAGACACACCGCGGAGCTTGTGTTACATTGCGCGAGATACGAGCCTGCGTTGCCGGCGTACTCGCGTTTCTACACCCTTACGTCTATGCGTGCGCAGGTTACGGAAGTACGACGCCGCCGCAGCGGCCACGTGGAACTTAGTCTTCCTTGCGCACCTGGGCGAAGGAGAGCTCCACCGGGGTTTCCTGACCGACGAGCGTCATCATCACGGTGAGGCGCTGGTTTTCCGCGTCGATTTCCGAGACGGTGGCCGGCATTCCGGCCCACGGTTCGGCGGTGAGGGTAACCGGATCGCCCACTTCGAAGGGAGCGATGGTTTCCGGAGTGGCGCCGGTGGGCAGGCCCGCGGCGCGTGCTTCGTCTGCCGCGGCGGCTTCCACCACCGGGGTCAGCATGGTGACAACCTCATCGAAGGTGAGGGCCACCGGGGTACGGCCATTGCCCACGAAACCGGTCACGCCATTGGTGGATTGCACCACGCGCCAGGAATCATCGGTGAGGTTCATGCGAATGAGCACGTATCCGGGCATGCGCACCCGCGATACCAGCTTGCGCTGCCCGCGGCGTACTTCGAAGACTTCTTCCATGGGGACTTCGATCTGGAAGATGTAGTCCTCCATATTCATGGAGACAAGGCGGACTTCCAAGTCCTGCTTGACGCGCTTTTCGTAACCGGAGTACGTGTGGAGAACGTACCAGCGGCCTTCCAGGCCCTTGAGCTTGGCCCGCACCTCTTCTTCGGTGACGATGCCGTCCTTCTTCTTGCCCTTCTTGGAGGAAGCCGGAGCGGGTTCCTCAGCGGGCTCGCCAGTTTCAGCAGCGGCTTCGGGCGCTTCTTCGGAAGCAGGGCCGGCGGTTTCTTCCGCGGCTACGCTTTCCGGGGTGGTGGTATCGGTGAGGGAATCCGCGCTGGGAGCAGCCTCCTCAGCGGGCGCGCTTACACCCGGTTCCATAAAAAGATCGTCGTGCGCGGTATTGTTCTCAGACACGCTGTTCCCTCACTGTTCTTGGGGCCGGCCCTGGTTCTGGACCTACCCGAAGATCCAGACGGTGGCGCGACCGAAAATAAGATCGAAGATTCCGATAAAGACCATCACGGCGAGGATGAAGAGCACCACCGTGGTGAACAGCTGCCCCAGTTCCTCCCGGGAGGGGCGCTGGACGCGCTTCAATTCACCGAAGATTTCGTGGAAGAACTGCGCGAGCCGGGCAAAGAAGCCCTTCTTCTCCGCAGCGCCCTTGGAGGACTTGGATGCTGCAACTTCCTTCACAGTGCGTCCTTTTCCTCGTCGTAACAATGCCCCGTCAGTATTGGCGGGGCAGGAGCAGGGTAGGAGGGACTCGAACCCCCAACCGCCGGTTTTGGAGACCGATGCGCTACCAATTGCGCCACTACCCTAGGTTGGCAACTCCACCATTATGCCTGAAACCGGGGTGCTCCGCGAGCTCCGGCCGCCAGGTGGACGTTGGAGTATCACGACCGCAAGGCCGTCATACCCGGAATAGCATAGTCGATAACGCCCCGGCCGTCCACTTCCGCACCTTCCCTTGGAGAAAGGTCACAGCCGCGGCCGGGACAGTGTTTAATGGGAGGGTGAGTACTACACCGAGCCCCCATACCCCGCGCCGCGTTTCCGCGCGCCTGGAAGCCCTTGCTCCCTCCGCCACCCTCGCGGTGGATGCCCGCCAGCGTGAGCTGCGGGCCGCCGGCCGCCCCATTATTTCCTTCGGGGCCGGGGAACCGGATTTCCCCACCCCGGATCATATTGTTGCCGCCGCGGCTGCCGCTACCGGCGATATCCGTAATCACAAATACTCCGACCCCAATGGCTTGCCGGAGCTGCGCGAGGCGATTTGCGCCAAAGTCGCTTTCGATGCCGGGGTGCGGATTGACCCGAGCTGCGTCGTCGTTACTAATGGCGCGAAACAGGCTAATTTCGAAGCGTGGGCGGCGCTCATCGACCCGGGCGATAACGTGCTCCTCCCCTCCCCCTACTGGGTGACCTACCCGGAAGTTATTAAGCTCTTCGGCGGTACCGTCACCGAGGTGTACGCGCCCCCGGCGCAGGGCTTCAAGGTGAGCGTGGAGCAGCTCGAGGCCGCCCGTACCGAGAAAACGAAGGCGCTGCTGCTGTGCTCGCCCACCAATCCGACCGGCGCGGTCTACAGCGCCGCGGAAGTGCGCGCTATCGGCGCTTGGGCCCTTGAGCACGGGATTTGGCTGGTGGTCGATGAAATTTACGAACACCTCACCTACGACGGAGTGCGCACCGCCTACCCGCTGGCCGAAGTGCCCGAGCTGGCCCAGCAAGCCCTGGTGATCGGCGGGGTTTCCAAGTCCTTCGCGATGACGGGTTGGCGGGTTGGGTGGCTCTACGGTCCGGCGGATGTGATGGCCGCGGTCAAACGAGTGCATTCGCATCTGACCGGGAATGTCAATAACGTGGCGCAGCGGGCCACCATCGCCGCGCTCACCGGCCCGCGCGACCGCATCGAGGAAATGCGCGAGGGCTTCGCGCGCCGCCGCGGCCGCATCGTGAGCGAACTGGCCAGTATTGACGGGGTGGAGGTCGCGCCCCCGGATGGCGCCTTCTATGTTTTTGCCGACGTCGCAGGCCTGCTGGGCGGGGCGGGCCCCCGCCGCGCCACGAGCTCCCTGGAGCTGGCCGATCAGCTCCTGAGCGATATTAATGTTGCCGCGGTGCCCGGGGAAGCCTTCGGGGTTGGCGGCTTCCTGCGCTTCTCCTACGCGCTCTCCGATGCGGAGCTAGCCGAGGGCATGGCGCGGCTGCGCGATTACTTCGCCTAGCAGCCGGAGAGCTGCCTAGCCGGCCGGCTGTGCTCCGCATGGTTAATCCGGCACGTTCCCAACACATGTGGGCCGCGACGTTTCCGCCGCGGCCCACAGTGCTTGACCCGTTATTCAGGCAGCTGAGCGTCGGTATTTAGCGCCGCACCGCCGGGGTATCGGTGCCGTTACCGTCCCAGTCACCAACGAAGAGTTCGTCGGCCACGCGTCCGTAGTGGAGCGTGAGATCGGCCGGGCCGGCATTGAGGGAGTTCTTCACGAGCAGCGCGTTGCCGCGGCGCACCGCGAAGGTATCGGTTCCGTTACCGTCGAAATCTCCGGTGAAAACTTCGTCCGCGGCCTTGCCGTAGGAGAACTCGGTATCGGCGTTACCCGAAACAATGGCGTTCTTGACGAAGATGACATTGCCGCGGCGTACCGCGAAGGTGTCCTTGCCATCGCCATCCCAGTCACCGACCAGCGGGGTATCCCCGTAGCGGCCGTAGCTGATGACTTCATCCGCGTTACCGCTCTTGAGGGAGTTCGCCACGTAGAAGGTGTTGCCGCGCTGGACCGCGAAGGTGTCCTTACCGTCGCCATCCCAGTCACCCACGAGCACGGTGTCCCCGGCCTTACCGTAGGAGAATTCGATGGGTGCCTTGCCGCCCGCGAGGGTATCGGAGACGTAGAAGGTGTTCCCGCGGCGCACCGCGAAGCTATCCTTGCCATCCCCGTTCCAGTCGCCCACGAGCACGTCGTCGCCGGCGCGCCCGAAGCTGAAGACAGCCTGGGCCACGGTGGCGGTCCAGTTATTGGATACGTAGAAGGTGTTGCCGTTATCGGAAGGCTCGGCCGGGACGGTGGGATCACCGCTCGGATCCGTACCCGGTTCCGGCGTCGGATTCACGCTCGGGTCAGCGCTGGGATCAACACTCGGATCCGGCTTGGCACCTTCCTTCACGAACTGATTGACCACCGGCTGCGATTCCTTATCCAGGCCGAGCGCATTCGCCACGGTGTAGTGCAGGTCGGTCTGATCGGTACGCCCGATCACGTTTTCCGCACCCGGGCCGGAGGCCGCGATACGCAGCTGGGCACCGGTGTGGCCCTGGCCGCCGCGCGCCACCTCATTGGAGGCCGCGGTGTTATAGGACATCTGCATGTAGTCGCCATCAACCGTCTTGAGGATGGTGTTCACGCCGGAGGTCGTGCTTCCCGCACCCACGATCTGCGAGGTGTGGGCATGATCGGCGGTCACGAGGATAAGAGTGGGTTCACCATTCTCCTTGGCCCAGCGCTGCGCCACCGCAACTGCCTGATCCAAATCGTCCAGTTCGCCAATCTGACCGCAGGCATCCGCCCCGTGATCAGCCTTATCAATCGAGGCGGCTTCCACCTGGAGGAAGAATCCGGCGTCGTTCTTGAGCAGATCCATGGACTTCTGGGTCATGGCCGCCAGGGTGGGAACATCGGCGGTCCGGGCTTCGTTAATCGTGCAGGTCTCGTAGGTTGTCGGCTTGCCTGGGGTGGGCACCGACTCGTTGAACATGCGCGGCATATTGCCCGGGGTGAAGAGACCGAGGACCGGCTTATCCTGGTTGGCTTCGGTCAGGGCAGCCATCTGCTCCGCCGTCGTCACAATCTGGAAGTCATTATCGCGCGCGTTTTCCAGCACGGACTTACCGGCCGTCCACCGCGTCGTCTCACCCCAGGTACCGGACACCTGAACCTCGGCGTCGAAGTACTTCGCGCCGCCGCCCATCGTCACGTCCGCACGGGTATCCACGAGCTGTTCGGAAATCGAACCCATCCCGCCGTTTTCACGCAGATCGGAACCCTTGGCGGGCTTTGCGTTCCCGGAGGGAGCGTAATGCGAGCGGCTGGTCACGTGAGCACCCATGACCGCCGGGGTGGCATCCTGCACTTCCGAGGTGGTGATATTACCGGTCTTGAGCCCGGCCCGCTTCGCCTTCTCCAGGAGGTTCTCCCGGGGCTTCTGGGCCAGGTCCACGCCGATAGCGCCGTTGTAGGTCTTGGTGCCGGTGGCCCAGGCGGTACCCGAAGCGGCCGAATCGGTCACGTAGTTGATGGCGCCGTCGCGATCAATGGAGAAGTGGGTGTAGGACCCGGTGTAGTCGAGGTTATCGATACCGGGCAGGCGCCCGTTCGCCCCGTAAAGGTAGTTACGGGCGGAGGTGATCTCCGAATCGCCCATCCCGTCACCGATGAAGAGCACCACGTTCTTGGCCTTGGCGTCCGAGCGCTGCTCGCCGTCCTTGCCGTACTGGGCGAAATCACCGGGGGCCGGCACGGTCACCTTGCCGTTTTCGTCCACGGCGATGGCCATCTTGGCCCCACCGGCTACCGGCTTGGCCAGATTGGCATCGCTGGCGGCGGTGGAGGCTTCGGCGTTGAGGGAAAGTGCGTTACCGATGGTGTAGAAAAGATCGGTCTGGTCGGTTTGGCCCAGCACATTTTCTTCACCGGGGCCGTAGGCGGCCACGCGCAGCTGCGCGCCGGTGTGCTGCTGGGAACCGGCATTCGTGCCATCTTCAGCGACCTTCGTGGTGCCGTAAAGGATGGACATGGGCGAACCATCGGCGGTGGTCAGGCGGGTCACGGGGCCCACGTGGTCGTCGCCGTCGGACACAATCTGCGCGGTATGCGAGTGGTCCGCGGTCACGATAACGAGGGTCTGCCCGTCCTTCTTCGCGAAGTCCAGGGCAACCTTGGTGGCCTGGTCGAGGCGATCAGTTTCCCCGATCTGCCCGCAGGCATCCGAGGCGTGATCGCGCTTGTCGATAGAGGCGGATTCAACCTGGAGGAAGAAGCCCTTCTCCGCGCTCGGGTCATCGAGAAGTTCAATGGCCTTGCGGGTCATATCCACAAGTTCAGGCTCGGTGCCAATATCCTGCTTTTCGCAGGTGAGCGGATCGGCCTTTGCCCCGCCGACCTTCGCCTGGGAGGACTTGTAGGCCGTGGTCATATTCGAGGGCGCAAATAGCCCGAGAACCGGAGAATCCTGGTTCGCCTTGGTGATTCCCGCGAGTTCATCAGCGGTGGTCACCACCTGGAAATCATTCGCGCGAGCGTTGTCCAGAACCGACTTATTGGCTTCCCACTGGGTGTTGTACTTGGCCGCCCCCTCGAGGAAGGGGTTGGTGTTCCCGGAGGCGGTGGTCACCATGGCGTCGAAGTACTTCGCGCCGCCGCCCAGGGTCACGTCCGCGCGGGTGTCCACAATCTGCTCCGAGATGGAGCCGAGCCCGCCGTTTTCACGCAGGTCCGCGCCCTTGGCCGGCTTCGAGTTACCGGAGGGAGCGTAGTAGCTGCGGCTGGTGGAATGCGCACCCATCACGGCCGGGGTGGCATCCTGAATATCGGAGGTGGTCACGTTGCCGGTACGCATCCCGGCGTTCTTGGCCTGCTCAATGAGGTTCTGCACCGGCTTGCCGGCCAGATCCACGCCGATGGCTCCGTTGTACGTCTTCGTACCGGTGGCCCAGGCGGTTCCCGAGGCGGCCGAATCAGTCACGTAATTGAAAGCACCATCCTTGTAGAGGGAATGGTGCGTGTACATACCTTCGGAGGTGAGTTCGTCAATACCTTCGAAACGCCCCGAGGCGCCCTTGAGGTAGTTGCGGGCCGCGGTGATTTCCGACTGGCCCATGCCATCACCAATAATGAGGATGACGTTGCGGGCCTTGGCGTTGGAACGCCCCTGACCCGCCTTACCGAATTGCGCGCAATCGCCGGGTTTGGGCGGAATAACGTTGCCTTGCGAATCAAAAATAACGCAGTTTTCCGGCCCGTTCGCGGTGCGGTAGGTGGTATTTTCCGCCGAAGCGGCACCTCCCGCGAGCGCCGAGAAGCCGACGGCGGCCACAGCTGCTGCTGCCACCGCGCGCCGGGCAGTGAAATGTGAGGATCCCATTGTCCTTTTATCCCTTCTAACAGAACGTGGGCCCTCTAAGGTTCACTTAACTCATTTACCGGAAAGCAAGCACAATGTAACGAGCGGGTGAACAGTATTGTTTGTGCGTGGTGGGTGCGGCACTGTCAGGTGACGAAAAATCCGGGTTTTAACGACGACGCCGCTCGCCGGGCAGCGGGTGTATCGGGAGCGCAGCTAGCCCCGCGGGTAGGCATTTCCTCCGTATCCGGCCAGGTAGCGCGCTCGGGAGAGCCAGTATTCGGCTTCGCGCAGCCGCCCGAGGGCATCGTGTTCCCAGCGGGTGCCGTCGGTGCGGGCGGCCCCGGCAACGAGGGAGAGCGTGACCCCGGCTGCCCGCGCGTACACGGGCGCGGCAGGTAAACGCTGTTCCAGCAAGGCGCACCACTGCCCCAGGATGGAACGCAGGTGCGGGTAGGCGGCCGGGGCCAGGTGGGGTAGCACGCTCATATGCCCGAGCAGGCAGGCCCAGTCATCAGCGCGGTAGCCCGGCCCGAGGGAATCCACATCAATAACGCCGGCCATCCAGCCGGTAGCGCTGGGCGCGGCGGGCCCCGTTGGCGCGGGCGCGCCTACCGCAGTCCCCATTGGCGCGGGCACGCCTACCGCGGGCCCGCGCTGCACGAAAATATTGGCTTCGTAAAAATCGCCGTGCACGGGCACGATAGGCCCGGGATCGAGGCTGGCCATCATCTCCGTGACTCCGCTGGCTACCGCGTGGGCGCGAGCCGCGATTCCGGGGAGCGCTACCGCGGCGGCGTGCGCGTAGTGGCCCACCCGATCCGCCCAGGCCGGCCGGTGGGTGAGGTGGATGGCCGCGGCCGGCAGGCTTTCTTGCAGATTCCACAGGGTATCGAAAAGCGCGACGCTCTGGTCCCCCAGCCCGCGGGCCAGCCAATTGGCTAGCGGCTCGCCCGGGAGGGTGGAAATAAGAACGAGGCCGCTCGGATCTTCACGCACCACCCGCGGCGCGAGCACCCCGGCCTGGCCGAGCATGCGATGGCGTTTGGCCAGGGACTGCGCGGCCGGTGGGCGCAGCACCTTCGCGAAAGCACTTCCGCCACCCGCGGTGGTGACTTTGACGACGGCGCGCCTGGTGGGCCGGTAGCTTTTGAGCTCCACCGCTACTTTTTCTCCCAGGAATGCCGACATTCGGCTCGGGGTGACGGCCAGCGGAAGCGCGGGAAGCTCGGGATCATGGGGATATTCCCAGACCCACACGGCAGTATCGCGGTGGGTGAGGCGCACGAGGGTGGGGGTGAAAGTTTGGGAGAGCTGCGCGGTGGATGCACATACGTATTTTTCGCGCGCTTGGCCGGTGGGGCGCCCGCCTTCTCCGCGGGCGCGCGCCGTCACGGTGTAGCTCACGGTCACGCCGGCCCCGGGGCGGTGATTGACGCGGTGGACCGCCCAGGAGAGGAGCTGCCAAGCGGGAAGCGCGGTGGCGAGCATCGACCCGGCGTCCGGGCCGGTCAGCAGCGCTAAATCAGCGCTTTCCGAAGATGCAGCCATAGAACAATAGTGCCGCATCCACCCCGGTGGCACAATGCGGGCGCGCGCCACGCGTGCGGATGCTCGGCCGGCACACGCGCGGATACCCGCGCGCCACGCTCGCCGCCGGCGTGGGAAGATGGAGGGGTGCGTGACCTTGCTGCCCTCCCCAAAGCCCATGTGCATCTGCACTTCACCGGTTCGCTGAGCGTGCCCAGTCTCGTCGACATGGCCCGCCACGCCGGGGTGCGCCTGCCCGAGAACCTCACCGATAATGTGGCGATGCAGGTGCCCGCGGACCAGCGCGGCTGGTTCCGATTCCAACGTGCCTACGATGCCGCGCGCGCCGTCGTTCAATCTGAAGAAGCAATGCGGCGGATCGTACGCGAAGCAGCCCGGGCCGACCGGGCGGAAGGATCGCGGCGCCTGGAAATTCAAATCGACCCGACCTCCTACGCCCCCTACGTTGGCGGTATCACCCCGGCCCTCGAAATTGTTTTAGACGAGGCGAAAGCGGCCACCCGGGATACCGGGGTGGAGGTGGGTGTTATTGTGGCGGCCTCGCGCACCCGCCACCCGCTCGATGCGCGCACCCTGGCCCGTCTGGCCGCCCGCTACGCCGGGGATGCTCCCGGTGAGGTTGTGGGTTTTGGGCTTTCCAATGATGAGCGGCGCGGGCGCACCGCGGAATTCGAGGCAGCTTTCCGCATCGCCAGGCGGGCCGGCCTGCGTTCGGTTCCCCACGGCGGGGAGCTGCTCGGCCCCGAGCATTTGCGCGAGGTCATCACGCACCTGAATCCGGACCGGCTCGGCCACGGGGTGCGGGCCGCCGAGGATCGCGCCCTCATCGGTGAGATTGTGGAGCGCGGAATCGCGCTGGAGGTATGCCCTGCCTCGAATGTGTCGCTCGGGGTATTCCGCGAAAATGACGATGTTCCCCTGCGTACCCTGTTCGACGCCGGGGCAATCATCGCCCTGGGTGCCGATGACCCGCTGCTCTTCCTGGCCCGCCTCAATGCCCAGTATGAGATCGCGCGCCGGCAGGGCTTCTCCGATGCGGAGTTGGCCGAGTTGGCTCGCCGTTCCATCCGCGCGTCCTTCGCCTCCGCTTCCTCGAAGCGAGCCTGGCTCGCGGAGGTTGATGCCTGGCTGGCAGAAGAGGACTAGGCTTCCAGGCCGCCGAGCACCACCGGCTCGGGATGGAGCACCACCCCGAAGGCATCTTTCACACCGGCCTGGATTTCCCGGGCGAGGGCACGCAGCTGCGCACCGGTGGCTCCCCCGGCATTGGTGAGCGCCAGGGTGTGCTTGGAAGAGAGCCGCGCCGGGCCGTGCCCGTAGCCCCGGGTGAACCCGGCATGCTCAATCAGCCAGGCGGCTGAGGTCTTGACCAGCCCGTCTACCACGGGAACACCGCCGCTCAGAGTTGCGTGCGCGGCGTCGTGCACCTCGTAACGCGGGGCGTCTTCCGGGAGCCGCTGCGCCTGCGCGGTGGTGAGCACCGGGTTGGTGAAGAAAGAACCGCACGAATACGTATCGCGGTCGGCATTATTGAGGACCATGCCTTTGCTACCGCGCAGCTCCAGCACCGCCTCCCTCACCGTTTCCGAAGGCACCCGCGCCCCGAGCTCCACCCCGAGGTGGCGGGCCAGCTGCGCGTAGCCGATGGGATCGGACACATTGGAGAGCTTCGTTTGGAAGGTCACCTCAAGGACGATATACCGCGGGCTCGGCCCGTATTCCCCGATGGTTTCCTTGAGAATTGAGGTGCGGTAGCCCAGGCGCATATCCGCGAGGAACAGCGTGCGGATGCGTTCTTCGCGCCGGTCATAAACCTTGAGACGCGCGAGGGTCGCAGCGACTTCCTGCCCGTAGGCCCCGATATTTTGCACCGGCGCCGCGCCAACGGTTCCCGGAATCCCGGAGAGCGCTTCAAAACCGCCCCAATCCTGGGAAATCGCGTGGACCACGAGGTCATCCCACGGGGTTCCCGGCAGCGCGGAAAAATTCGCGCCTTCGCAGCTGCCCAGCGAATCCAACACGATCCCGGAGCGCATATCGCGCAGCACAATCCCGTCAAAATGGCTATCCGCGGGCAGGATATTCGAGCCGCCCCCAATAACGAGGAGCGGGGTGCCGGCCGCGTCCGCCCGGCGTACGGTATCCACCACCTCGGTTTCGGTGGTGGCTTCCACGAGTTCGGTGAAGGTTCCGCCCACGCCGATGGTGGTGAGTTCGGCGAGGGTGGTAGCTCCGCTGCGGGCCCGGGTGGAGAGCACCGGCGCGCTCACGTGATGCGGTTCGGGTGGTTCGGGAAGAGTACAGCTCATTGTTCTAGCCTACGGCTTTCGCGGCGACGGCGCAGCTTCAGCCCGCGCGCTAGTGGGACGACGGCGCAGCCGGGGCCATCAGATACGCAAAAAGGGAAGCCCGTTCAGGCTTCCCTTGAGCTGTGCATCCCGGCCGGGGTTCATCCCGGGTGGGATACCGTCACGCTACCGCGCTATTAGCGGGTTTCGCGATGGTTCGTGGAGGCATTGCACCGCGAGCAGTACTTCTTCAGCTGCAGACGATCCGGATCGTTGCGGCGGTTCTTCTTCGTGATGTAATTACGTTCCTTGCACACCTCGCAGGCGAGGGTGATCTTGGGACGCACGTCAGCAGACTTGCTAGCCATTCCTTTTTCTCCTCAAGGTTGTGCCCTACTGGTAGTCAGTAGCGGGGGCGGGGATTGAACCCGCGACCTCACGATTATGAGTCGTGCGCTCTGACCATCTGAGCTACCCCGCCTCATGTCACCGCATGAGGCGGCAACGGAGCCCCGAAAGAGAATCGAACTCTTGACCTTCTCCTTACCATGGAGACGCTCTGCCGACTGAGCTATCGGGGCGATGCCGATTTCGCAACGAGTACCAAGCTTACTCGATTCACGCTGAAAAACCAACAGTGCGAGAAATGTGAAACAGATCAACCATTTCGACATTTCGTGGCGGGTGTAGGATTCGAACCTACGAAGCGTAACGCATCTGATTTACAGTCAGGTCCCTTTGGCCGCTCGGGAAACCCGCCAATATAACTTCCGAAGAAGTGTTTTTCACCCCGCGGAAGAAAGGCTTCGTGGCCGCCCTTCCGTAAGGCACCAGATGAGATTACCCAGGGAGGAAAGTTACTGTCAACTTTTGAGGCGGGAACGTGGCCACCACCACTCCCCCGGCTGCCCGGCGAGCGCGCCGACCGCTAGCTGCGCCGTCGTACCTACGCGTGCAAGGGTGCGTACGCACGTGCCGCAGGGCCCATATACACGCTTACGCGCACGCACGCGCACTACCGCGCACGTACGCAATGCAATAGCGCGCCCATGCGCCGCAACCGAACTTAGGGCAGGCGGTGAATCCATTCGGGCGTGGAGAATTTCGCCTCGTAGCGTTCCTGGGCCACGCGCAGGTCCTCCGCGGTGATCTGCCCCTGGCTCGCGCCGTATTTCTGGGTGAAAACGTCTTTGAATACTTCGATAATGGCGTCGCGTTCCATCCCGGTCTGGCTCTTCATGGGGTCCACGCGCTTGTTCGCGGAGCGGTGCCCGCGGTTCTTTTTGCCCGCGCTGCCCATATTGAGCACGTCCATCATTTTGTCCGCGTCGATGTCATAGGCGAGGGTGACGTGATGAACCATATAGCCGGTCGCGAAATGCTTCTGGGCGGCGCCGCCGATTTTGCCGCGGTCGGAGGCGATGTCATTGAGGGGGACGTAGTGGGCTTTAACCCCCACCCGCGCGAGGGCTTCGATCACCCAGGCATCCAGGAAGGGATAGGACTCCAGGAAGGACATCCCGTCCACGAGCGCGGTGGGCACCACCAGCGAATACGTGATGCAATTGCCCGGCTCCATGAACATGGTGCCCCCGCCGGTAATGCGCCGGCCCACGGTAATCCCGTGGCGGTCCACCCCGTCCTGGTTGATCTCATTGGAATAGGACTGGTAGGAGCCCATGACCACGAGCGGGCGGTCCCATTCCCAGATACGCAAGAAGGGCTTGTGTTCCCCGCGGGCCACCGCTTCGGGGAGGGTTTCATCCATGGTCATATTGAGAACCGGGTGGATAACCGGGGTGTGAAGGACCTCGAAATCGATATCTTCCCAGGCCAGGGCGTGGCCGACGGCGCGGCGCACCGCCACCGCGACCCCGCGTGGGCTCAGCCCGAAGAGGTTATCGGTGGGGAGCACCGCCGCTTCCACCACCTGGGCAATATCCTCCGCGGAAGCATCCGCGCTCAGCCCCTCGATGGCATCGGTGATACGCCACAGCGCGCTATCCGGTTCGATGAAGAAATCACCAGAGAGGCGAACATTCGCGAGTTTGTTATCGACCACGTCCAGGTCAACAATGGCCATTTTCTGGCCGAGTTCCTTGTATTCGCCGTGCATAAGCGTTCTTCTTTCTGTCGCGGAAGGTGAGGGATGAGCGGATGGTTAGAGAAGTGCGCCGTCGTGCGACTCCCCGCGGGAAATCGCGGTCATCGTGTCACGATTGACCACCTTGACGCGGGCGCGGCCCTGCTGGGCGCCGAGGTTTTCCTCGAAAGCTTCCAGGAGCTCCCACCCTTCCCAAGTGGTCCATTTCACGCCGCGTTCGGTGAGGAGGTCGAGGAGCCCGCGCCCGCCCGAGCCGTCCCCGGTGGCGCGCGCGATGCCGGCTTGGGCGTCGGCAACGAGGTGGCGGATGGTTTGGCGCGCATCGGATTTCGTGGAGCCGATCAGGCCCACGGGGCCGCGTTTGATCCACCCGGTCACGTAGTAGCCGGGGATGGTCTCCCCCGTATCGGTGACGATACGACCTTCCTCATTCGGGATGACCCGGTGGATGGGATCCCAGGGCAGCCCGTCCAGCGGTTCGGAGGCGTAGCCGATAGCGCTATAGACGGCTTCCACCGGGTAATCCACGGTTTCGCCGGTGCCGGTCACGGTGCCATCCCCCTGGAGCTGGGTGCGTTCCATGCGGATGCCGGTCACGTGATCCGTGCCGAGGATTTCCACCGGCGCCTGCATGAGGTGGATGTGGATTCGGCGCGGGGCGGTCATTTCTTCCGGATCGTTGAAGACCCAATCCGTGAGAAGGTCGACTACCTGGCGGGTCATCTTCGAGGAATCCAGGGCTTCTTGGGAGCCGGCATCGTATTGGAAATCTTCGGGGTAGACCTGGATATCCACCCCGGCCACTTCACTCAATTCGCGCAGCTCAAGTGGGGTGAACTTTACCTGGGCCGGGCCGCGCCGCCCGAAGATATGCACGTGTTCGACGGGGTTAGCGCGCAGCCCGCGCTCCACATTCTCCGGAATATCGGTGTGGGCGCGCAGATCGTCCGCGGAACGCACGAGGATGCGGGAAATATCGAGGGCCACATTCCCCACCCCGATAACCGCGACGTTGCGGGCATTCAGGGGCCAGGTGCGCGGCACATCCGGGTGGCCGTCATACCAGGAAACAAAATCCGCGGCCCCGTAGACTTCCGGAAGATCGGCGCCCGGGACGTCCAGGGGTACGGATTGATCGGCGCCGGTGGCGACGACGACGGCATCGTAAAACTCGTGAATTTCGGACATGTGAACGTCTTCCCCGATTTTCACATTTCCGAGGAAGCGAATATCGCCGCGTTTGAGGATGGCGTGGAGGGCTTTGATAATCGAGCCGATGCGCGGGTGGTCAGGCGCGACCCCGTAACGGACCAGGCCGTAGGGAGTGGGCAGCTTATCGAAAAGGTCAATGCTGACCGGGATATCGGATTTGCTGAGGATATCCGAGGCGTAAATCCCGGCCGGTCCCGCGCCGATCACCGCTACCCGATAGGGGCGTTCCGGGGTGGCTTGCTCGGGGGCGGGGGATGCATGTGTCACGGCTAACTCTCCTTCTGCGTTCACCTCCCCTATCTTAGCGAGCCGCGCGCACGGCGGGCAGGGTGGTACTGGGGAACATCGAGCCACACAGAGTGGTACTGCACGACAGAAAATCGGGGATTGGCTGTAGCTCCAGTACCACTTTGTTATCCGACCCGGTCTCTCTCCTCCTCAGAGTGCGCATTTCGAACCGTCAACCCCGTCAAGTGACGCTTCTATATGTTGTCAAGAGGCAAGTACGGTTTCCTCGGCACGCATATGCCTGGTCAAGAGGCGATACACCCGCCGGGCCAGGTAGCGTTTAAGCACACGTATAACCTCGCGTTTCGTTTTCCCCTCACCAAGGCGCTTTTCCACATACGCCCGGGTTTCCTCATCCGACCTCATACGCACTAACACCGCCATATGTAAAGCATAATTCAACGCCCGATCCCCACCCCGACTAAGCCGATAACGTACCGTGTTACCCGAACACGCCGGAATCGGACACACACCCGCTAGGGAAGCGAAAGCCGCCTCACTACGAACACGCCCAGCATGGGAAAACGAGACAATGATCTGCCCGGCAGCAAAAGGCCCTATTCCCGGTAAATCAAGTAAAAGCGGGGCCACTAGCTGGACAATCATCTTGATCTGCCCCAAATTCTCCTCCAGACACTTTCCAAGGTCGAGGATACTTTGAGCCCAACGCCGGGCTTCTTGCTTAGCGATCACCATCTGGATATCCTCACCAGGAACATTCTCTAACCTAGCCAGGCCGCTAATCTGGGCGGTAGTGAGAGGCCGGCGGGCATCCACCCCCACATCGATTGTCCGCACGAGTGCGGTTAGGGCGTTTATTTGCGCGGTTTTCGTGCGTGTGAGTTGGCGCCGGCTTGCCATGAGGATACGTAAGGCTTCACGCTCTGTGCCTTGCCTGGGGATGGTCAGGGCGTTTTCCTCGAGTTTCAAGGCCCGCCAGGCGATGTGGTAGGCATCGATCTTATCGGTTTTAGGTTGGTAGCGGCCCTTCCCGTCCGGGCGGGGTGCTTCCACCACGGTATAGCCCTTGCCTTGAAGGAAACGGGTGAGGGTGGCCCCATACGAGGCAGTGCCTTCCACCACGATAAGCACATTAGCGGTGTCCTTAGTGGCGTGTTTCGTGATCCAGGTGGCGGCTCGGGTATGCCCGGGCGTGGTGTTCGCGAAGGCCTGGTTGATGACCTCGATGCCGGTGGGGCATTCCAGGATGGAGAACACGTGTTTTTTCGCGTGGGTGTCCACCCCGATGACGTATGTGTAGTGGTGTGCGACAATTGCCATGTGGATACAGCCCTTTCTTGGTTGTGTCTATCGGGTGTCTGTCCCGGCGCCCTGGCGGGAGTTCGTTTTCCTTTTCAGGGTTGGTTCATCGGCATCACTGTGGAGAGTCACACTCTTGGTGGACGTGCTTCTAATCAGGCCAGTATGAACCGGCCGGGACAGGCCATAGCCATGGTGGCGGCCATGTCACTTCCAAGACACTCCCGCGTGTTTTCCAGGCTGTTTAGGCCTGGTGCGGGCAGGTCAGCGCGTAAGCGGGGCACGCCACCGTGGCTATGATCTATCCTGCCAGCCGATCCCAGATCAGCTACACACAAGTCTCACAGCGCGTAAGGAACATGAAACCGGGTGAAAACGGTGCTCTTATGCGCACTTTGTTTTCGGAGGCGGCTGCGCATGGTCAGTTACGATCTGGGAAATAGGGCGAGGGGCCGAGCATAGGGCGCGGGGCCGAGCACAGGGCGCGGGGCCGAGCACAGGGCGAGGGACCGGGCATAATGCTCGGTCCCTCGCCTTGGTGTGTATTCGTGGCTTTGGCCCGCTTGTATTCCGCTGCTATCCCGCTACTCAGTGCGGCAGGTGCGGCGCGGGCCACACCGGGGTGCAGTCTTTAGTGCACCGTGGTGTCGAGACGAATAATCCCGTAGGTCCAGCCGTGGCGCAGGTAGACCGCGCACGGCTGCTTCGTTTCTTCGTCGATGAAGAGGTAGAAGGGGTGGCCTACCATTTCCATTTCGTAGAGAGCCTGGTCCACGGACATGGGATTGGCTTCGTAGAGCTTATCGCGCACCACAACCGGGGAATCCCCCAGCTGGGTTTCTACCGCTTCCCCGGTAGTTTCGGGGCGGGTGGGATGCGTTGCTTCCACCTCGGCTTCGGGCGCGGGCTCCACCTGCGCTTCTGCCGCGAGCTCCTCCGCGGTGAGCGTGAGCGGTTCGCCCACCTTCTCAACCACACGCCGATGGGACTTGCGACGATCACGCGAGCGGCGCAGCCGCTCAAAAAGCTTTCCGGATGCTAGATCGAGGGCGCTGTACTGATCAGCAGCTGAGGCCTCAGCCCGGATAACCGGGCCCTTATCAATAACCGTGATTTCGATAACTTTCGAGTTATCCGCTTGGGCGGGGTTCTTTTCCTTCGACACCTCTACCTCAACGCGCTGAGCGCGCGGAGCGAACTGTTCCACCTTCGCGATTTTTTCTTCAATGTGATTGCGGAAACGGTCCGAAACTTCAGTGTTCCTACCCTTGACGATAATCTCCACGGTGTCCTCCTTGGGATGTAGTGGCGGGCGCGCGGCCCGCTGAAAAAATGCCCGCTTCTCACGCGGATAAGAGAGGCACCACCCCCTATCCTGGGTCACCCGGCACGCATGCGGCTCAACGTTCACCATTGCTCGTTTCGCCCGCTAGCGCGGCCGGCACCGTTATTTCGTAGCATTAAGTGTAGTTCAGTTCACAACATTCTGAAAGGGCTGGAGCAGCGATAACGCTGTGCGCGAGTTCGCTGGACGCGGATCCGGAGCGAGGGCTAGGACCAATGCCGCAACCACGTGCCCACCCGCCTGCGCGATGGCTCGGGCGCAACCGGCCAGGGTAGATCCGGTGGTGAGAACATCGTCAATAAGAATGACCCGCCCGGGAATGGTGATGCCCGGGCTCAGCCGGATCCCGCGGCCTTTTGCGGCCCGCTCCCGCTGACCGGCAAGGTGGCGCTGCCCGGCCCGGGCCCGCTTTTCTTGCGCCGCGTGTTTTGCGCGGGTCAGGAGCCGCGCCGGAAGCGCGCCGAGTGCCCCGCCGCCAGGTGCTTCACCGCGCAGGATGCCGCCGAGTAGCCCACTACCCGCGCTTTCCCCGCTGATGAGCACCGGTGCGGCCCGCGCATCTACTCCCCCGGCAACCAGCCCCCGCGCGGCGGCCTGCGCCAGGTGCCCGGCAATGAAACGCCCGGCCCGATGGCGAGCCGCGCCCGAGGGCGCGGGAATAACGCTGAGCGCCGTGCCCTCCCAGAGCGGAGCGAGCTGCCGGCAGCGCTGCGCAAAAAGAGTGGCGAAGCGGGCGGTGAGTGCGGCGTCGTTCCCGTGTTTCCAGGTGAGGAGTGCTTGCCGGCGTACCCCGACGTATTCCCCCAGGGCGAAAACCGGGAAGAGGGCTTCTTCATCGCCGTTGGGGAGGATCTGCATGAGCGCGGGTGCGCGGCCTTCCCCGCCGCGCCAGCTGCCGGCTACCGCGCGGGTGCAGGCCGGGCACAGGGTGGCATCCCAGGCCCCGCATCCGGCACACCAGCGCGGGAAGACGAGGTCGCCTAGAGCACCGGCCCAGGAGCGCAGCACACCAGTAACACCACCGTTACGTGCCAATGGGGCGCGGGGCGGCGGGAGCGGCGTCGTACCAATAAACATGGCTCCAGCGTGCCGCACGTGCCCCGAAAACGCAGCTACCCGCAAACGGCCTGTGGATACGCGCGACGTTTGGGAACTTGTGGACAGCGCCTCGAAAACCCAGCTCCCGGAAAGCCCGGCGCCGCGAAAAGCGCAGCTCCCCGAACACCCGGCGCCTCGAGAAACCCAGCTACCCCGGCAGCACAATATCCGTGACGCCGGTGGCGACCGGGCGCCACGCCCCGCCGTCGCGAGTGGCAACCACCTGCTGGTCGGTGAGGACCACGATGGATTGCTCCCCGCGCCCGGCGGTCAGCCGCACCGAACCGGGGTAGGGCGTGACGTTGAGGCGTTCCATGGGCCCGCCCACCCGAACCGCGAAAATCAGCGGGTCGGTGCCGGCGGTAGCGCGCCCGAGCACCGCGATATCCGTGCTGGAAATCCACGCCACCGAGCTCACATCCGCCAGGCGTTGCCCCACTTCCAGGGGGTCGCCGAGCGCCGTCGGCTCGTGGCGGGCATCGCGCTGGATGGGAGCAATGAGCATCTGCACGGTATCCCCCACCTGCGCCACGATGAGCAGCCGCGCGCCCTCACGCGAAGCCCGCACCTCGCGAATCCGCGCCCCCTTGAGGAACGGCGCGGTCAGCTCGCGCACCCGGCCGTCATCGGCCGCGGCGAGCACCACGCCCTTATTATCGGTTTCGGAAGTCCACACCCAACCCCAGTAGTCATAGGAGGGCTCCACCAGGCGTTCTCCACGCACCATCGTGAAAGGCTGGAAACCATCGCTTCCCACCCGCACCAGGGCATCGCGCTGGGCGGTGAGCAGGGCGTAGGAGGCCACCGAATCGGAATAGTTCCCGGCCATGCGCGCCACCTGGATATCGTCGAACACCCCGCTGCTGAAGACCGGGCGGGTCTTGCCTTCTTCCACCTTGTAGGGCCGGTTATTCTCCAGCACCGTGAGGTCATAAGCCCCGTAAGGATACGTGGGCAGGTCAGCGATGGCGATGGTATCGAGCGGCTCACCGGACACCGTAATATTCACCGAATGCACCGGCACCACGCTCTGGCCGGTGAAGGAACGCTGGATTTGCTGCACGGCACGCGCCTGGGATTCCCGGCTCAAGGTGGAGATTTCCGCGGTGACATCCAAGGTCAGCACCCCGCTTTCCAGTTTCGGACTGGAGGCCATACGCAAACTGGTAGGAATTTCCGAGTGCACCGCATCGGCAAGCCAGGGCGAGGGCCCGGCTAGCAGCCCGGCAATCGTGGAGGAAATAAAGGTCATCCGCGGGTAGAAACGCAGGTCGGGCACCATGGTATCCGAGCCGGGACCGATGAAATACAGCGGGGTGCGCACGTACATGGAGGCGAAGAGGCTATCGGTCATCATGATGCCGTCTTCCAGTTCCGCGATGCGCCATTCGCCGCTGGCATTGCGGTCCAGTTTGAAGGTGGTGGAGTGGATGGCGTCCGTGGAGGCTTCGGTGTAGCGCCCGCCGGTATCCACGGTTCCCTGCGCAGTCACCGAAATAACGTAGGTGCCGTCCTCGCGTTGGGTGGGGGAAATATTTTGAGAATTCGGGTAGACGCGCACCTGGGAGCGCGGGTTCCAGGTGCGGCCGGCTTCTTTGGTGAGGAATTGGCGGGCGGTGGCGTAATCGTCGCCCGCCCCGCTGCTTCCGGCCAGCAGGAAACCGCGGATCACTTCTTCGGGTGAGGCACCGGTGGCCGGGCCGGCCGGGGTGAGTCCGAAAACAGCTTCTTCGGTGGGAGGCACGCTCGCCTCATTGACCGGCCCGGAGCGCGGCAGCCGCCCGCAGCCGGCCAGCGCCAGGATCACCACGCTGAGCAGCACCGCGAGGGCCCGCCCCCGCCCCGCTTTCTTCAGCACCTGCGTGTTCATGCGTCCTCCTTCCCCGCCGGCCCGGTGGGCGCCGCCGTACCGGTGGGCGCTATTGTTCCGGTGGGCGCGCTTTGGGTGTGCGTCGTCGTACCGGAAACGCCCGTGCCCGGTACCGCATTTTTCGGCGACGACGCCGCAGCGGCCCCGCCGCTTGCGTCCACCGGCGCTACCGCAGTTGCGCGGATAGCTGGAATCGTGCCGGTGGTACCCACCGCGGGCAGGGACCCGGTGGTATCCGCCCGCGCGATCTCAATGGGAATATCCCCGCTGTCCTGCCAGTCTTCGGCAGCCGCCACCCGCAGGGGCAGCGGCGGGGTGAAGGCCGCTTTTTGGGTGCGGGGCACGGTGAGGAGGAAGGTGGATCCCACACCCAATTCGCCGGTGGCTTGCAGTCGCCCTTCGTGGAGCAGGGCGTCCTCGCGGGCGATGGTCAGGCCCAGGCCGGTTCCCCCGGATTTGCGGACCCGGGAGGTATCCGCGCGCCAGAAACGGTCGAAAACGTGGGAGGCCTGCTCGGGGCTCAGGCCGATACCGCGGTCGGATACTTCCACCGCCACCGCGGTATCCGAACCGACCACCCGCACTTTGACGGGCCCGCCTTCGGCATGCTCCACCGCGTTCACCACGAGGTTGCGCACGATGCGTTCGATGCGGCGCGAGTCCACGCTCGCCACGGTTTCCCCGCGCGCGGAGAGCGTGACGGGCACCCCGTTCGCTTCGATGAGGGGAGCCTGGGAGATGATCACGCGCCGCACAATTTCTACGACGTCGATTTTGCTGGTTTCCAGCACCATCGAACCCGCATCGAAACGGGAAATCTCCAGCAGATCGGAAAGCATGGTGTCCAGGGAAATAAGTTGGGAATGCTGGAGTTCAGCCGAACGGCGCAGGCTGGAGGGCAGTTCGGAACGCTTATCGTAAATGAGCTGGCCGGCCATCCGGATCGTGGTGACCGGGGTGCGTAATTCGTGCGAGACCGCGGATACGAAATTCTGCTGCACCTGGGAGAGCCGCTCGAGGCGGGTGAATTGGTCCTGGAGCGATTCGGCCATCTGGTTGAAGGCGGAACCGAGCTGGGCTAATTCATCTTCCCCGCGGTCATCCATACGCACATCAAAAGCGCCTCCGGCCAGCTGACGGGCATTTTCCGCCGCCGCCCGCACCGGCTTCAAGACCACATTGACGAGCACCCCGGTGGCCACCGCCACGATGGTGAGCAGGGCGATGGTGGCGAGCATCAGCACCCGGGAAACCTGGGCCACCGTCACTTCTTCGTTTTCCAGGGAATAGAGCGTGTAGAACTCATACATGCCGGCATTGGGCAGGCGTACGGTTGCGCCGATAAGAATCCCGGGGAGGGTGTATTCCTCCCCTTTAGCAATCGCCACCGCCTGCCATTGCGGGCTGGAAGATTCCTGCACGGCTTCGCGTAATTCGGGGGTGAGCACATCCATGACGGTTGCCGGGGTGGGTGCCCCCACATCGGCTACCAGGTAATTACCGGTATTCTGCCCCGGGGAGCGGATGAGGGCCGTGCCCACCACCCCGCGGATCGGCTCAAATTGGGAGCGCACCTGCGCGTTGGCGATTTCCTGAACCGCCCCGGACGTTTGGGCGTTCGCGGAGTCAAAAACGTACTGGGCTTGGGAGCGGGCGCCGTAGAACTGTTCGGTGGCGGCGCTCACCGCGCGCTCATAAAGTTGCGAACGCGTTTGATTGGCAACAATCACCGCGGTGACGATACTGGTGAGCACCCCGATCGCCACAATTGCGGAAACCACCCGCGCGTTGAGGGAAGTGCGCCACGATTGTGAAAATGAGGTGAGGGCGCCACGCCCCATGCTCCCGAGGCTGCGATGAATATAGCCGCGCCGCGAAAATTGACTCACTCCTGGGTTGCCCCCGCCCGGTAGCCCACCCCGCGCACCGTAATAACCACCTCGGGATTATCCGGGTCCTTTTCCACCTTGGAGCGCAGGCGCTGGATATGCACATTGACGAGGCGGGTATCGGTGGAATCGTGGCGGTAGCCCCACACCTGCTCCAGGAGTTCTTCGCGGGAAAACACCTGGTAGGGCTTGCGCGCCAGGGTGGTGAGCAGCTCGAATTCGAGGGGTGTCAGGTGCAGATCTTCCCCGTTGCGGGTGACCTGGTGGGCGCGCGGATCGATAACCAGATCGGCAACCCGCAGGGTTTCCGCTTCCGGTTCGGTACGCCGCAGCCGCGCCTTAATGCGGGCCAGCAGCACCGAGTTCTCAAAAGGCTTGGTGACGTAATCATCCGCCCCGGCCTCCAGGCCGGCCACCACGTCCACCGAATCGGTGAGCGCGCTCATCATAATGATGGGCACATCGCTTTCTTCGCGCAGCTGGCGGGCCACTTCCACCCCGCTCATCCCGGGAAGCATGACGTCCAGCAGCACAATATCCGGTGTTTCCGCCCGGAAAATAGGCAGGGCATTGGTGCCGGTGGCACACACCGTCACGGCGTATCCTTCCGATTCCAGCAGGATCGCCACCATTTCAGAGATACCGGGATCGTCATCGACCACAAGAACGCGCATAGTCATAGCGCCATTTTCTCACGTTCGTGCCATTCGTGCAGAAAAACGCACGAATGGTGTGCGCGGTTGCGTGCGGCGGCTGCGGGGCGTGCGGCGTGCGGCGTGGGTACGAAGCCGGGACGCGGTAGGCGCGGGGCCGAAGATGCGCCGTCGTACCTCTAGTTGTCTTTCGGCGTTTCCGGCTCTTCACTGCGCACCACGCTCAGGCGCGGGCGCACCTCCACATCGGAGGGGCGGCTCACCCGCCGGGTAGCGCGGGTGGGTTCGGGTGGCTGGCGGGTGGCGGTTTCGCGGATGGCGTCCGCGAGCGCCATGAGGTCGGTATCCGAGGGCGGGGCCGGTTCAAATTCGGTGCGCAGGCGGATCATCTGCCAGCCGCGCGGGACGGTCACCGATTCGGCGTGGGCTTCGCACAGGTCGAAGGTGCCCGGGGAGGCCACCGGTGAGAGCGGCCCGATCACGGCGGTTGCTTCCGCGTACTGGTACGTCAGCGTGGCAACGGCCGGCTGCTGGCACGTGGTGCGGGAACACTTTCTCAACGGACTCACGCCTTAGACGTTAGCACGCCCGTGTAACCTTGGGGTATGGACACTTTTCCTTCCCAGCCTCGCCCCCGCCGCCGTGATCGGCACGGACGGGGCATTCGAGGACCGGTGATCCCCTATACCCTGCCCGCCTGGCGCACCCGCGCCGATAAATTCGACGATATTATCGCCGCCGAACTCGCCACCTACCGCGCCCATTTCGGTGATGACATGCGCGATCTTGATTTCGCGGTGATGGACGTGCCGGCCTCCGATCCTTCGCCGTGGGAGGACGGCGTGCCGCTCGCGCGCCTGCTGCCTTTCGAACGCGGCGGCGCGGTGCGGGCGCGGCTGCTGTTTTACCGGATGCCGATGATGCGCACCGCGATGGCCAGCCCCTTCCCGCGTATCGTCATCCACGATATCGTCACCGAGCAGCTCGCCGCGGCGATTTCCCGCCACCCCGAAGACATCGATTTTTTGCGGCGCGGTTTTTAGTTTTTTGGTACGACGCCGCAGCTGCGGCCCGCGTGCCTGCCGTTCTTGCGCGCCGCGGCTTCTAGTTCTGGCGCACCGCGACGCGGGCGGAGAGCGCTTCGCGCTGGTCGGCCACCGCGCTCACCCAATCAATTCCGCTGGCCCCGCCGGCTTCCCCATTCGGGGCTAGGATAAGCGCCGCGGCACTCACCGGGTTTTCCGCCTCGATGCGGTAGCCGCGAGCCGCCTCAGGTAGCTCCACAGTGGCGTATCCGCGCACCTGAGCATTCACGGGATCGAGGTCCACGCCGTCGGCTCCCACCGGGGTGATGTCAACGTGGCCGCGCCCGGCAAGTGCCAGGCGGGCCGGGCCAGGCCCGAAGCTTCCCGCGGTGCGAGCGGCCGGAGCAACCGGGCTGGCCCAGGCCGCATCTCCCCCGCCGCCCAGTAACACGCCCGCGGCGAGGAGCGGCGCTCCGCGCACCTGCACCGCGTAGGTGCCCGGGTCGATACCGGCCAGGGTGAGGTCCATAACGGAATTCGCGGCGATCTCCACATCTTCCCCGCCGGGCAGGGTGCGGGTGGTGCCATCTTCCCCGGTGAGCTGCACCGTGAAGGTGGTGGCCTCCCCGGGGTTGGCAATGCGCAAGGTGGAACCCTCCGGGATTCCCGGAATGGTCAGCTCCGTGGCGGCCGGGGCGCCGGCCGCGAAATCCACCCCGGCGCCGCTGGTCCCGGAAATGTGCTGGTTTTGCAAGGTGGCTCCGAAAGTGCCGGCCTGGGTGCTCAGATGAAGAGCCAGGCGGGAATCTTCGGCGAGCAGGCCGTCCAGGGTGTGGCGTACGGTGGAACGCCCCGGTACCGCCACTCGCACCGTGCCGAGCGGCCCGGCCCCGCCCAGCCCGTCCACCCGCACGGTGATCGGCGCGGCTCCCGGATTGGTGAGGAGAAGCTGGTTGGAGTACCCCACGCTGGTGGCCGAGGCAGTAATCCACAGGTCTCCCGCCCCGCTCACGCAGGTATTCGTGGCCAGGCCGCGCCCGTTACCGCCCTGGGCGCTGTAGGCGACCGCGCCGGAAAGAACTTCGCCGGGATCCGCGCTAAGGATGGTGCCGGTGGGGAGCGCCGCGCGCGCCTCCTTATCCGCGGTACCGAAAAGCAGCACCTGGGTGGCGATATTTTCCGCGGTCCCCCCGGGGCTACCCTCCACGGTCATGCCCGCGGAAATGGTTTGTTCGAATCCGCCCCCGCAGAGCAGCTGGGTGGGGGCTTCTCCCGCGCTCGCCACCTCGGCTTCTACCGCGCGCGGCGCCCCGGTGGGAAGAACGACGCCGGCCGCCGCTACCGCGGCGGCGATTCCCAACACCGCGAGCGCACTACCGGCCCGCACCGTGAGGTGGCGCCAGCGCGCCCCGCGCCCGCTGGCACGCCCCACTTCGGCTTCATCGCGAACCTGGTCCATTACTCCACCACCTTCCGACGCACCGGGATGGCCACCACGAGCGCCGCGGCCACCGCGAGGAGCCGCGCGGCGGCCACCAGGGCGTCCCCGGTGCGGTTATAGGTAATCCTCAGGCGCCCGGAGCTCCCGGCCGGTATCTCAAAAGCTTGGGCCCACCCGGCGTTATAGGCGGGGAGGCGCTCGCCATCCAGGCGGGCTTCCCACAGCGGATCCTGGCGTTCGGCCAGCCGCACAATTCCGCCGCTGCGGCCCGCGCTAGCGGGTAGTTCGGTGTCCACGCTGTAGCGCCCGGCGGCTAGCGCGCTGCCGTCCAGGGTGAGGCGCGCGGCATCCACGGCGCTCGCCTCGCTGCGGGTCAGTCTCCAAGAAAGCTGCTGCTCAGTGGCGCTGATCATATCGAAACGCCCGGTTGCGCCCAGGGCGCGGGCGAGCTCCCCGGCCCGGGGTGCCTGGGCGGGGATCACCACGTAGGAGATAGCGTGTTCGGCCAGGATATCCGCGGCGCGCGGGTTCCCGGCGTTCATATCGGCGACGGCGCTGGCCACCTCCGCCGCGGCGGCATCCCCGGAGTAGGTTCCTTCCAGGGCCGCGAGCGCGCCGGCCATGGTGTTATCGGTGAGTTGGCGGCCCGGCCCGCGCCAGATTTCGGCGCGAATACCGTTCTCCGCCGGGTAGAGGGCGAGGACCCGCACCCGATCCGGGGAGGAGGCTTCGAGGGTGGCGGCAGCCGGCACCGGCCTCCCGGTTTCCTGCTGCAGCTCGGTGGTGCCGGTGAGGGCCCGGCTGAGGTAGAGACCCGATCCGGCCAGGGCGCTAAGTATCAGCACCGCAACCGAGCCCAGGCCGAAGAGCTGGTAGAGCCCGAAGGAGCGCCCGCTCATATCGGTGCGCAGGCCATCCCCGGCGCTCACCAGCGCGATCCACAGCCCGCCGAGCGCCACGCTCAAGCCGATACCGCTCCAGGCTGGCGCGCTGAGTGCGGTGGCGCCGTCGTACACCTGGGCCACGGATACGCGAGTGGAGGCAATCGCCCAGGCGAAACCGGCCGCGGCGATCAGCCAGCCGGCGCGGATGCGCTGCCAATTGCGCGCCCGCCCCAGGGCCAGTACCGCGATCACCACGAGGCAGGCCGCGCAGATGAGGGCAATTTCCCCGAGCCACGGAAGTGCCTCAGGTTGGGCGAGGGGGAAGAAGGAGAGGAGGTCGAGGGTGCTCGGGCGGGCCGCGAAAGGCTCTCCCGGGGTGGCAAAGAGCAGCCGCCAGGAAGCTTCGAGCCCGGGAATAACCACCACGGCCGCGGGGATCACCACCCACAGCCAGCGCAGGCGCCGCCAGCGCAGTGCCCCCACCAGAGCAATGAGAAGAAGCACGGCGAGCATGACCGGGGCCGCGGCGGCCAGGTAAATGCCGGCGAGCGCCGCGGTGCCCAGACCCGCGGTGGATTCGATGCGGTCGCGGGTGCGGGGCAGGCGCCACACGGAGAGCACCGAGGCGGCCAGCACCGGCACAAGTATATGGACGAGCACCCCGGCCACGTGGCCCGCGCTCAGCGCCCCCACCAGGGGCCCGGCCCCGGCCCAGACCAGGCCGGCCACCGCACGCACATGCGGGGAGAAGGTGAGGGTGCGGGCCGCCCAGAAAGCCGTCATGCCGGCCAGCACGGGAGCGCACAGGAGCAGGAGTACCGCGGCATCCCCCAGGGTACCCCCGAAGGGCTGCAGTGCCAGGGCGAGCGGGGAGAGCAGGGTCCATAGCGCGTCGATGCGCCCGGGGCTGCCATCCCCCACCGCGAGCCAGCCGGGCAGGCTCGCGCGCAGCACTTCGGTGCCGGTGAGGGCATCGGGGCGCAGTGCCCCGCCGCTCAGGTACCCGCCGCGCAGCAGCGGGAAGGCCGCCACTCCCGCCACGAGCGCGGTCAGGAGGAGGACGGTGCGCCGGGCACGTGCGGTGGACCGGTGCCAGCGCCGTCGTTCTGCTTCTTCGAGCGGATTCGGGCGCGCCACCAAACGGATTTTCTCCCGTTCGCTGCGCGTCATTTCGCGCCGTGCCGCGCGCACGTCGCGCCCGCGCGCTTCGAGGGCCGCGAGTCCGGCACGACTTTTTTCGGTGCGCCGGCGCCGCCGCCGGGCCCGCATCAGCGCGGGAAGGCTCCCGAGCAGGCGCGCGGCCCCGCGAATTTCACCGTCCGCGAGCCGTGCCTCTTTGCCCAGCAGCCGCACCAGTGCCCTCGCGGGGCCGAGCAGCACGTACCCGAGGAACAGGAAGGGTGCGAGCAGCGCGGGGGCGGCAAGCACCGCGTTGTAGAGTTGCGCGCCGCGGCGGGCCGCGAAGGAATCACGACCGTCGTTGCCGAGGGAGACGCGCGCGTGGCGCACGGTGGCGGAAGGTTCAACGACGACGCGCCAGCCCGCTCCGCGCAACCGCCGCGAGAGTTCGAGCCCATCCCCGAAAGGCCCCAGCCAGGTATCAAAACCGCCCACCTCGCGCAGGGCGCTGGCGCGCACGAGCATGCCGGCGCTTCCCACCGCGAGTACGTCGGAGCGCCCGTCCAGCTGACCGCCGTCGCGGTCATCGAGGGCGACTTCCGGGACTCGCCGCGCGCTGCGGGTGGCGCGGATTCCGACTTCCAGGAGGGCGCCCGGGTCCGCCCAATCCACCTGTTTGCAGCCCACCGCGCCAATATTGGCGCCGTTTTCCAGAGTGCGGGCGAGGTTCGCGAGGGCATCCGGGGCGGGTGCGCTATCGTCGTGCAAGATCCAGTAGGCGTCATAGGTGCCGGTGGTGGGTTCCGCGGAAGTCGATTCAGCCGGGGTGGACTCACCGGTGCCGCGTGCTTCGCCGCCCCTTGTATCACGGGCATCCGCGGCAACCGCGTCATTGACAGCTACCCCGAGTTTTCCGGTGAGCACGCTGATGGCATCGGGTTTTCGGGTGGAGGATTCCAGCGCGGCGAGGGTGTCCTCCAGGTAGGCGGAGCCCGGCCGGGTAATAACGAGAGCGCGAATTCTGAACTGCATTGCTGTTGATGCTACGCCAGCGCGGGCGCTGGGCGGTTATGCCTCGCCGACGCGGCGGCGTTGCCGGCTCAGGCGCCGGCGGTCATTATCCGACATACCACCCCAAATACCGTGACGAATATCATGTTGGAGGGCGTATTCCAGGCATTCCTCCCGCACCGGGCATTCGTGGCAGATCGACGTGGCAGGGGCGGTTGAGCCGCCTTTTTCGGGGAAGAAAATATCGGGATCGGTTTGGGCACACAGCGCGGATTCACGCCAATGCAGCGATGCCGAATCCGCTTTATCGTAACCGAGGTCGAAGATATCGAGCATGGCGTCCTGGGCGTCCTGCGGCGTCAATCCGCCGCTCCCCGCGACGCGCAAGCCGGGGTTAATCCTCCGCACATGTCCTCCTCTAACCAAGGTCTCTTTGTAAATTACAAGCGTGTCATACCCAAAAAGTCAAGCGAAAGCGGTATATTGCCCACCCGAACTTTCGTTCGAGTCCGGCGTGTTGCCGCGGCCAGGTGCGCTTTAGGCCACGTGAGCGATTTGCTCACAATCACGAGGAGCGTAACCGGTCGGTGGGGCTCGAACCCGGCCGGCAGTACCAGAAACCGGCCTGAAGGCACTGAAACCGGCCCGGCAGCCCCCGAAAGCGGCCCGGCCGGTGGCGCCCGGCCTGCAAATAGGCAAAAATGACCCTATGCGTGGAATCATTCTGGCCGGAGGCTCCGGCACTCGACTTCATCCCGTTACGCTGGGCACCTCCAAGCAGCTGGTACCCGTGTATGACAAACCGATGATCTACTATCCCCTGAGCACGCTCATGCTCGCCGGGATTCGCGATGTCATGGTTATTACAACGCCCGAAGATGCCCCGGCGTTCCACCGGCTCCTCGGGGACGGCAGCCAATTCGGCATCAGTATTTCCTTCGCGGTACAGGAAGTTCCTAACGGCCTGGCTACCGCCTTCACCATCGCCGCTGATTTCATCGGTAACGAACCGGCCGGCCTGGTGCTGGGCGATAATATTTTCTACGGTCCCACGATGGGGCGCCGCTTGGAACGCAATACCAATCCGGATGGTGGCGCTATCTTTGCGTACCATGTTTCGGATGCGCGAGCCTACGGCGTCGTCGAATTTGACGAGAATTTCAAGGCGATCTCCATTGAAGAAAAGCCCGCCCACCCGAAGTCCAATTTCGCGGTGCCGGGCCTATACTTCTACGACAATGACGTTATCGAAATCGCCCGGAACCTCGAACCCTCCGCGCGCGGGGAATACGAAATCACGGACGTCAATCGCAAGTACTTGGAGGCAGGCAAGCTCAAGGTTGAGGTGCTCGACCGCGGTACCGCGTGGCTGGATACCGGTACTTTCGATTCCCTCGCGGATGCCACCAGCTTCGTGCGCACCATCCAGGCCCGCCAGGGTCTCTCGGTGGGCTGCCCGGAGGAAGTGGCGTGGCGGCGCGGATTCCTCAGCGATGAGGAATTGCGAGCACGCGGAGAGAAGCTGCGTAAATCCGGGTACGGGGATTACCTGCTCGGGCTACTGGAAGCCCAGCACGATATTCCTTCGGCGAGCTACTAGAGCGGGCGCTCGCGCGAACGCGGCGGGCGAGTAACTCGGACCCATTCACACAATCGGGGCGGCTGACATGGTGTCGGCCGCCCCGTTCTTTTCTCGTGCTAACTCACATAACTAGCCGAGGTACTCCGCGAGCACGCTCGGGGCCGCGGCCTCCCAGCGTTCCTTCCAATCCCCGATGGGCTCGATACCGGCCCGGCGCAGGGCGCCGTGGGATAGCACCGAGAAATGCGGGCGCGGGGCGGGCCGGTTGAAAGCAGCCGCCGTCGTCTCCCCCACCATCGCGGGGTCTTTGCCGAGCGTCGAGACGATCTCGCGGGTGAAATTCCACCAGTTCGTCTTCCCCGAGGACGTACCGTGGTAGGTCCCGGAGGGAATATTCGCCTCGACCATGCGGTAGATGAGATCGGCGAGGTCCACGGTCCAGGTGGGCTGCCCCACCTCATCGGTCACCACGGACAGCGCATCGCGTTCGCAGGCCAGGCGCGCCATGGTTTTCGGGAAGCAATTGCCCTGGGCGCCGTACAGCCACGCGGTCCGCACGATGTAGTAGTCCTCCGTTTCGGCGCGTACCGCCCACTCCCCGGCCGCTTTGGTGCGCCCGTAGGCGCCCTTGGGGTTCATAACGTCATTTTCTTCGTACGGGTCCACGGCGTCGCCGGAAAATACGTAATCTGTGGAGACCTGTACCAGTTTCGCGCCGATCTGCGCGGTGCGCCGCGCCAGGATTTGCGGTCCGGTTGCGTTAATGGTGAAGGCTGCCGCCTCCTCACTTTCGGCTTTATCCACGGCCGTATGCGCAGCAACATTAACGACGACGTCGACCTTATCGACCAGGTGCGCCACCGCGGCCGGATCGGTAATATCCAGCTCGCTCTTATCCACGGCGAGCACGTTCTGCCCCCGCTGTGCCAACAGAGCAACGAGATCCTGGCCGAGCATTCCCCGGCTTCCGGTAACCATCCAGCGCATGGGTGTCCTTTCCTTGGTCTATACCCGCGTTATTGTACTCATTGGACCGCAGCCGCGGCAGGGTGGGAGGAGCCGGCGGGGCGGTACGCCAGCTCGGCGGGGCGGAACTGGGGTAGTAGTTCCGCTCGGGTGAGTCGATAGCACACAAGTCCGGCACCCAGGAGCGCGGCGTATCCGAGCGCCAGTGCCGCGCCGAGCACAGGTACCGGCAGCCCCGCCGCGAGCGCCCAGCGCTCTAGATTCATCCCGAAAAATGCTCCCGGGTAGCACGAACGCAGCCACAGCAGCATCGCGTATGCGGAGAGCAGCATGCTTGCGGCCACCACTGCCGGCAGGAGGAAACTGCGCCATCCGGCTTCTTCACGGTAGCGTGGCCGGCTCGCGGGCGCCGTGAGCGGCGGATCCCAATGGTGCCCGGCTGCCCCCATCGCAATAACCACGAGCAAGCCCAGGGCTCCGGCGAAAAGATAGCGGCCCTGCACCCCGCCGATAATTCCCAATCCGCGGTACTGGTTGTAGGCCTGCACGATGAGCATGCCCAGAACCAGCACAATATTCGCGGTGAAGAGAAGGAGGCGCCAGCGCTTATCCGGGTGGGTGCCAAGGGCACGCGCGAGGAAAAGAACGGTGAGGAGGGAGAGAAGAATGAGGAGGAGCGGTGCGAAGGTGATATCCAGCCAGCCGAAATCCGACCAGAAAGAATCCACGAAGGAGGTGGTCACCCGCTCGGCGAAGAAACCGATATCGGTGCCCGGCTCCGTGGCTTGGGCCTGGAAACCATCGGGTTGGATCACCCCGTAGCGCACGATATTACGCAGCCACCAATACCCGCCGGTGAGAACACCGATGAGTCCCGCGCTCAACCCCTGAGCCAGGCGCCGCCCCCATCCACCTATACGAGGATTAGCGAGGAAGGCGAGGAAAACCACCAACCCCATGGGGATGAAGGTTCCTTTGCTCCACAGGCCAAGCCCTAAGGCAAGCCCGGCCGCGAACACGGTGCGCCACTGCCCGGAACCGAACATAGCTGCACTCACTGCCGCTATGGTGAGCGCCCCGGCCCCGATGAAGAGGGCGTCGTTAGTGACCGAAGCGGAGATAAAGCTGAGCATGGGGATGGCGTAGACCGTGCCGGAAGCAAGGAGCGCACCGCGCCTACTTAGCCCGGTACGGCGCGCCGCGAAAATAAGGCAGGGCACCAGAGGTGAGGTCAGCACAATGGAGTAGAGCCGCAGGATAAGAATCTGGCGGTCCCAGGGGGCATCCGTCATTCCGGTGGCGCGTAACACCAGGGCTCCGCCGGCGTAATAAAGCGGGGGGTGCTGGGTCATCTGATCCAGAATAGGGACTGTGCTTTCAGCCCGCGCAGAGCGGCGTTGCTCGTGCGGGAGGAGTTTCTGGCTGCGGTAGGAATCCGTATCCGCGCCGATCCAGGCATCTCGCCCCAACCGGGTGCGGTAGTGCAGGGAGTAGCTGGGAGCTCCTTCCACCAGCAGGCCGCTGGCCCGGGAGGCTTCAAAAATATCGCGGTAGAGCCAGCTTGTTCCCGGATCGGGCCACTGCCCGGTCTGCTCGAGTCGAATAACGGAATTGAGGTGGTGAGGTTCATCCGGGGTGCGCAGCGGCGGGCTGGCAAGCGCCCAGAGCATCTGCCAGATAAGGAAAAGAACCGTGAGGAGCCCCGCGCACGTATAGAAACGGCGTGAGCTCATGGTGGTATCACTGGTTCGCATACGGTCCTTCGGGGAATTCACGGGGCGCCCGGCGATCCCCTCCTCACCGGATGGTACCGGTAGGGCCGCGGGAAGCGCGCTGGTTATCCCAGTCTAGCTTCCGCATCACCGGCGCGGAGAAGGTATCGTAGTTCCCGTACATCGAGTAGCCGAGTGAGGGAACATTATGGAGATTCGGGAATTAGCGATTGCGGGCGCATGGGAAATCACCACCAAGCATTTCCCCGATGAACGCGGTATTTTCTTGGAAGCCTACAAATCCTCTGTTTTTGAAGAAACAATCGGCCACCGTTTGGATGTGCGCCAGGTGAATACCTCGGTATCCAAGGCCGGCACCGTTCGTGGTATCCATTTCGCCGATGTGCCGCCCAGCCAGGCGAAGTACGTAATGTGCCCGCGCGGTGCAGTTCTCGATTTCGTTATTGATATTCGGGTGGGCTCCCCCACCTTCGGGAAGTGGGATTCCGTTCTTCTCGATGATGACACCCGGAAGGCGATTTATATTTCGGAGGGCCTGGGCCACTGCTTCGTGGCCCTGGAAGATGATTCCACCGTGGTCTACCTGTGCTCGGCGCAATACGCTCCCGGGCGGGAACACGGGGTGAATCCGCTGTGCTCGCAGGTGGGCCTGGTATTCCCGGAAACTGATCGCCAGGGTAAGAAGCTTGAGCTGCTGCTCTCCCCGAAGGATACCGATGCTCCCGATCTGGATGAGGCCGAACGCAGCGGGCTCCTCCCGAGCTATGAGGATGTCCAGGCTTTCCTCGCCACCTTGCGGAGCTAAATATGAAGCGGGCTGAACTGTCCGCCCTCGCCAACCAGGTCACCGCGGTTGTCATTACCTATAACCCGGACGGGAACTGCGAAACCCGTCTCACCGCGTTGGCCTTGCAGGTGGGGCACGTGGTGGTTATTGATAACGGTTCGGAAGAATCGCGCCGGGCAGCCGTAGCGGAAAGTGCTCGTGCGGTGGGTGCCCAGTTCGTTCCGCTCGCCCAGAATCTCGGGATTGCGGCGGCCACGAATATCGGTATCGAACAGGCCCGGGCTCTCGGTACTCGTTTCGTGCTGCTCATGGATCAGGATTCCCTGGTTGGCTCGGATATGGTGGCCCGCCTGCTTGAGGTACTGGCCGGCAATCCGCAGATCGGTGCGGCCGGCCCCCTCCCCAGCGAAGAACGCGAAGGGGAGGACCAGCTGGTGTACGTTGCCCGCGAGTGGGCCCCCAAGCGTGCCACCGCGGCCGAGCTGGAACGCCCGGTGCTTGACGTTGCTTTCCTTATTGCCTCCGGGTGCCTCATCCGGATGGAAACGCTCGATGACGTGGGCGGGATGGGCACCGCTCTCTTTATTGACCACGTGGATCTGGAGTGGGGCGTGCGAGCCCGGAGCCAGGGGTGGCGCCTGGTGTGCGTGACGGCCGCCCGGCTCTACCATTCCCTAGGTGACGCCGTCGTTCTTCTTCCCGGACGCACGCAACCGGTGCACGTGCACGCCCCGATCCGCAATTATTACCTGGTGCGCAATACCGCCCGCGTTATTGGCAGTTCGCTATTCCCGGGCAAGTGGCGGGTGCGCTATGCCTGGTGGCTGGCGAAATACCTGGCCTTTAACGGTTTCCTCCTGGACCGCGGGGCCGAGCGGCGCCAGCTTATGCGCCAAGGTTTACGTGATGCGCGGCGGCGGCGCGGCGGGCGCATAGGTGACCCGGCAGTATGACACCGCGCCCGCACCGCCAAGCTCATCCAGCTCGCCCAACTGACCCAGCTGCCCCAGCTCGCCCCGCGAACCCGCAAGCTCCGGATACGCCGCCCTCCCGCGGGCTGTGGTCCCCCCGAGTTTTCCTTTTTTCTTTCCTCGCTTTTCTTTGCTACACCACCGGCTTGAGTCTGCTCACTCCGCTGCACGGTTCCCCGGATGAACCCGTGCATGAAATTTACGGCTACCAGGTGGTCACGGGGAATATTCCCCTCGAATCGGAGCGGGTGCTCGCCCCGCGCTACCTGCGCTCGGGTGCTCCCGATTGCTGGCGTACCACCCGCTCCCAAACCGCGTGGTGTTCGCCCCCGATCAGCTCGGATGCCACCCTGCGGGAAATGGGAACAAGCGCGGTCAATTACCCGCCCCTCTACTACGCCCTCACCCACCAGCCGCTGCGCTTCCTCAGCGGAGCGGCGGCGCTCTGGGCGGTGCGGCTGTGTTCAGCGCTCCTCTTTTCCCTGTTGGCGGCTTTCGGGGTATCGGCTTTCGCGGCCGGCCTGCCCCACCGCCTCGAATCCTTTATTGCCCTCACTGTCCTCACCCCGGCGTTCTTCACTTTCGCCGGTTTTTCCAATCCCCAAAGTCTGGAAATCGGGGCGGCCCTCGCCATGGCCGGATGCCTCATCCCGCTCCTTCGGCCCCTCCCCCCACGGGAAACGGCGCGGCGCTGGATCGCGGGGGGCTGCGCGGCGCTGCTGCTCATCATGGCGCGCCCGGTGGGCCCGTACTGGGCTATTGCGATGTGCCTGCTCCTGGCCGGAGTATTCGGGCGCGAGCGGGTACGCACGTATATTCGCACCCGCGCCTTCGCGATATTCATGGCCCTGTGCGCTGCCGGCTGCCTGGCCTGGCTGGCCTGGACCCGCATCTCCACCATCTACGGCCCCACCCCCACCGAAGTCACCAATGACGGCTGGAGCGCCCTCACCCTGCGCCTCCTCGGGAATTTCCGCTACTACATGCACGAAACGATCGGCACGGGCGGGTGGCGCTCCGTTACTACCTCGGTGCCGGTCACGGTGCTCTACTGGGTGGTCCTCTTCGCCGTGGTGGCGGCCGCGTGGCGCTGGGGGCAGCGGCGGCACCGCCTCTCCATCGCCCTGGCGTTTATTTCCCTGCCGCTCAGCGCCGTCCTCATGAATACCCTGGTGCTCAGCCGCACCACCTTCCCCATCTGGCAGGGCCGCTACGGCTTCCCCTTCCTCTTCCCGCTCTTCTGGGTGTGCGTGGCTGTTATAGCAACCTCCGGGCGCCGTCGTACCAATATAAGCGGGGCCCTGGCGCGGGCAACCTCCACCCTCTTTTTCCTGGCGACCGTTGATATCACGGTGCGGATGGCCTGGCGTTTTTACGCGGGTATCACCACGGCGCCGCTGTGGCGGGTCCTCACCGATACCCCGCCGCACGCACTCATCGGTGCCGCCCTCGCTATCGCGGTAGCGGGCACGTACCTGGTGCGCACGTGGCGTTACACCCGCAGATGTGCCGATTCTTGCCTGCCCGTCATATAATTCCAGGGGCTTATTTGTTATGAGATGTACGTCAATCAATAACTCATCGAGGTGATCATGGGCGGCAATGCTGCTGAGGCGCGTTCCATCGATTTTTCGCAGGACCGCCGGCGGGTAGTGCACGGGAAAATGTTCCTCCTCGCATTCCTCGGGTTCTTTATCTATGCGATGGGGCTCAGTTTGCTCACCCCGCTCAATGGCGGCCCCGATGAAACCCAGCACGAGATTTACGGCTACGCGGTGGTCACGGGGCAAATCCCTCAAAAAAGTATTCGCGTGGAGGCCCCCGCGTTTTTGCGGCGCGGCGCCCCGGATTGCTGGCGCCACGACCCGGCCGCCACCGCCTTCTGCTCGCGTATTTTCACCACGAACGACGAACTTATCTCCCAGGGCACCTCGGCGGTTAATTACCCGCCGCTCTACTACTACCTCACCCACTGGCCCCTACTGCTCGCCTCCGGGAAATACGTGCTGTGGGGTATCCGGGTGCTTTCCGCCGGGCTTTTCGCCGGGCTGGCAGCGCTCGGCTTTTCTTCTCTGTACGCGGGGTTGCGCAGCGCCGCGCTCCCCTATCTCACCATCGGTCTGCTGGCCCCGGGTTTCTATTCCCTCAGTGGTTTTTCTAATCCGCAGTCGATGGAAATCGGGGCGGCCCTGGCCCTCACCGGTTTCCTCCTCCCCCTCCTCAACCGGGTTCCCGCCCGCGAAGAATTGTGGCGGTGGATTGGCGGGGGGCTGGCCGCCATCCCCCTCATTTGCGCGCGCCCGGTAGGCCCCTACTGGGCGATCCTGCTCTGTTTACTTTTCGCTATTATTTTTGGGCGCGTAGCGGTGCGGCATTACCTGCGCACCCCCGGATTCTGGATTTTCCTCGGGCTGTGCGCCCTGGGATGCCTGGCCTGGTTCGGCTGGAATTACCTGGCCTCCACCTACGGGAAAGCACCCGATCCGGTGGCCAATAAGGGCGCTTTCCGCATGGGCCTGCAAATCCTGGGGACCATGCCCTATTACATACACGAAACAATCGGAACCGCGGGCTGGCGCAACGTGGAGCCGAGCAGCCCGGTTTCCCTGTGCTACGTGATTTTCTTCGCCTGCCTGCTCATTGCGGTCTACCGGGCCGGGGCGCGCCACCACCGCCGCGCGGTTATTTTCGGGGTGGTGGTGCTGCCCTTCAGCGCCCTGCTCCTCAATACCGCGGTGGCGGATCGCATCCCGCTCGTCATGTGGCAGGGCCGCTACTGGTTCCCCTTCTTCTTCCCCTTCTTGGTGACCTGCGCGGCGGCTCTTCTCCAGCACCACGAGCTGCGTGAACGTACCGATTCTGCCCGCGATTCGCGCCTGATTCCGGTGCTTTCGTTGGCCGGGGCGCTGCTTTTCGCCGTGACGACCATTGATTTCACGGTGCGGATGGCCTGGCGTTTTTATGTGGGCTTGCGTACCCCCGTCTTCGCGGTTTTATGGACGACGCCGCCCCGCGCGCTGCTGGGTCTCCTTTTGTGCGTGGGACTTTCCTGCGTGGTTGCTTATCTTGTGGTGCGCCGCTACCGCCCGCACCTGAGTGCGCTACGCTGCGCCTGGCGTGAGTATCTGCATCCGCAGACCTTAGCGGCGGGCCGCGCGGCGCGCGGCGATTCCGGCGAGGAGTCCGAGGCTCACGTCCGCGAGGGTCGTGAAAACACGCGAAAGTAGTACGACGACGACAACCGGCCCGCTCCCTACCGCGGTAGAAAGTACTGCGGCAAGAGCCAATTCCCGCACTCCCACCCCGGCCGGAACGAAGAACACCAGGAAGCCAACGGTCCAGCCGAGCGCGTAACCGCCGGTGGCGAGCAGGAAGGTGGGCAGCGAAGCGGCCATGCCCTGGTAGATGAGCATGAGCCAGAGTTGGGCGCCCATAAGGAGCCAGCCGGCCGCGGCCCACAGTGCCGCCAGGCCGGTACCCCGCCAGCTCAGCTGGGCTTCCAGCGCCCCGCGCCCCAGAATTTTCAAGCCCAGGCTAATGATCCTATTGAGGACCGGTGGGATAAGAGCTACCACGCCCACGGGAATGGCCAGGGCGAGCCAGCCGTAATCTTCCATGAGGCCGGCCGGGCCCAGGAGCAGTGCGAGGACCGCCAGTACCAGGCCGGTCACGATAGAGACCACCATGGAGAGGAGCAGCGCCACGAAGGAGCGCCGCCGGGCGATGGAATGTGCCGCACCCATTTCCGCGGCCGCCACGAAATTCCACACTCCGCCAGGCAAGTATTTCGCCACCTGCGAGGTGTAAAAAATACGCCGGGCCACCCGGGCGGGCACGGGCTGGCCCACGTCATTGAGAAGATAGCGCCAGGAAACCATCGTGCAGGCCACGTAGAGCAGGGAAAGCGCGATACCGGCCAGGCTCACCCACCAGGGCAGCGCCGCGAGCGCCTCCCCCACCGCTTCCCGGTTGGCCACGATTGCCCAGATCGCGGCAATAACCGCGAGGAGCATAAAGCCGGCCCGCACGGCTGGTGCTTGCAGGACGCTGAGGATTTTCTTCACCGGGGGCTCTTTTCCTTGGCGTGGTGGGTGGCCGCGCCCGTACCCCGCCTGCCCACTACCCGGTCGAGGGCCGCGAGGAGAGGGCGTACCACGTGGGCAGGGTGGAAAGCATGATCCGCGCGCTCGCTGGCTCGGGTACGGGCCGCGGCGATGGATTCCGGATCCGCGGCGAAACTCTCCAGCATATCGGCTAGGGCACTCGCATCCCCCGCAGGAACATAGGAGGCGGCGTCCCCGAGCATATCGCGCTGCGGGGTGGTATCGGAGGTGATGAGGGCCAGGCCGGCGGCCATGCCCTGGTAGGCCTTATTGGGAACCACGCGCTGGGCCTTATCCGAAGTTCCGAAGATGCCTAGGCAGAGGTCATGACCGGCGATTTCGCGCGGTAGCGCGACGGCGTCGACCCAATCCCGCCACGTCACCCGCACGTGGGTGCTTTCGCCTTCCAGGATCGCGCGCGCTTCGGCGTAATCTTGACCGGTGCCGATGAGGGTGACCTCGAGGTCTACACCGCGCTCCTCGAGGAGACGCAGGGCGCGCGCAATCGTGACGGCGCCCTGGAGCGGGGTGAAAAGGCCGTAGAACACCACGCGGGGCGGGGTGTGAACCGGATGCGGGCTGCGGGCCGCGAAGAAGCTTTCGGGCGAGCCCACGGGCACGACGACGCCGCGAGCGCGCAGGCTTTCGGGCATCTGCGCGAGGTGCGCGGGGGTATCCAGGACCGTGATGGTGGAGGCGCGAATGGCGGCGCTATCCAGGGTGCGCAGCAGGCGGTCTTTGATACCGGTGTTGAGGCCGCGATCGGTGGCGGTGGTGGAGGCGAAAATGAGGTGGTCGAGCACGATGGGGGTGCGCGGGAAGAGGAGGCGGGCCAGGAGCACATCGAAGTGGCCGAGGTAGCCCACCACGATAACGTCCGGGGCGTGCGGGCCGCGGAAGCGCCGGGAAGCTCGCACCAGATGCCACCAGTGCCGGGCAATATCCGCTCCGAAGGAAAGCGCCCCGCGCGCGCTGGCGAGGGCCGCTACCCGGCCGGCGGTGCCGGTATCGAGGGGAATATTGAGTTCGCGGACCGTGTGGCCGTGCTCGGCCAGCCCGCGCAGCAGCACCCCGACCCGGGGGTGGTTCGCGGTGTTGTAGGTGCCAAAGCCGAGGATTCTCACCGGGCGGCTCCCCCGTTCGGTGCGGCAGCCGGATCATGTGGGTGATCTGGGTCATCCACTTCGGGAGCGTCGAGGGCATTGGGGGCTTGGTCGGTGCTCGCCGCGGCAGCCAGCGGGCGCGGCGGGCCGA
The DNA here is from genome assembly GCF_002860685.3 of Actinotignum timonense. Lineage (GTDB taxonomy): Bacteria > Actinomycetota > Actinomycetes > Actinomycetales > Actinomycetaceae > Actinotignum > Actinotignum timonense. The sequence goes on from NZ_CP136960.1 coordinate 2,142,906, forward strand.
AACGCAGGGCTTTGATGCCTTCTAGTTGCTGTTCGAGGAGGACGCGGTTGGTTTTGAGGAGGTCGGCGATGATGAGGATGGTGATGGAGATAATGGAGGCCACGATCATGGCCGAGCCGAAAATAAGGGATTGGATATGGCCGGCGCCCTGCCCCATGAAGTAGAAGATGAGGAAGCGAATGAAGGGGATGGCACCCAGGATCCCGGTGATTGCCGCCGTCCAGCCCAGGGGCACATGGGGTTTGAACATGAGGTAGGAGCGCACAATCGCGGTCCCGGATTTGAACATGTGCTGGAAAATATTGGAGAACAGGCGTGATTCGCGGGTTTTCGGGTTGGTGGTGATGGGCACGGAATCGATGCGCAGCCGCTTATTTCCGGCTTGGATAATGGTCTCCATGCAGTAGGAGAATTGGGTGACCACATTGAGGCGGTAGAGCGCGCCCTTGGAGTAGGCCCGGAATCCGGAGGCGGCGTCCGGAAGTTTGGTGCCGGCCGCCCGGTTAACCACCCGGGAACCCACATTCTGCATGAGCTTCTTGAAGCGGGAGAAGTGCGCGATTTTTGAGGTTTGACGGTCGGCAATAACGATATCGGCATGCCCGGCCACGATAGGAGCCACCAGTTCCGGGATGGCTTCCTGGGGGTACTGGTTATCGCCGTCGGTATTCACCACAATATCCGCGCCGTTCGCGAGCGCGTATTCCACCCCGTCCCGGAAGGAGCGGGCCAGGCCCTGGTTGCGGGCGTGGCGCACAAAGTGTTTCACTCCGTAGGATTTCGCGACCTCAACGGTGGCATCGGTGGAACCGTCATCAATAATGAGGATCTCGATGCTATCGATGCCCGGAATTTCCTTAGGGATGGATTCCAGTACCAGGGGCAAGGTCTTTTCCTCGTTCAAACACGGAACCTGCACAAATAGTTTCATATCCCTCTCCGCCGCAGTCGCGATGATCCAGCACCTAGCCTAACAAGCTCCGCGGGCTCTCACGCGGAGCTACGCTGCTGCATGCCGCGGCACCGCCACGTCCTCGCCTCCCGCGTGCCGCGGGTCCGCTACAGTACAATTCAAAGAGCAGAAAGCCGATGCCGCCTCTTCAACCAAAGGATTCCGCCGTGACCACTATTTCTTCCTCCTCGGCCAAAGCCGCACTCCGCTCCGCGCTCCGCCACGTTCCAGGTGCGGAAGCTGCCGGTCGCAAAGTGCTCCAGAAGGTTCACTACCGGGTGCCCTGTTCGGAGCAGCCCCTGGTGTCCATCATTATTCCGGTGTACGGGCATTGGAAGGAAACATTTGCCTGCCTGAAGGCGGTGGCGGCAACCGCGGGGAATATTCCTTATGAAATCATCGTGGTGGATGATTGTTCTCCGGATTCCACCGGGAAGAAACTGGATCGTATTTTCGGCTTGCGGGTCATTCATATGCCGAAAAACGGCGGCTTTATTCGGGCCTGTAATACCGGCCTCCAGCATGCTCGCGGTGAGATCGTTATCTACCTCAATAATGACACCGAGGTCAGCCCCACCTGGCTTATTCCTATCGTGGAACGCATGGAAGATCCCTCCATCGGGCTGGTAGGTGCTCGTTTGGTATATGCGGATGGCACGCTTCAAGAAGCCGGTGGCGTCGTTTTTGCCGACGGCGTCACGGAAAACTATGGCAACGGCAATAATCCAGAAAACCACTCCTATACCTATTTCCGGGATGTGGATTATTGTTCCGGGGCGTGCTTAGCAGTGCACAAGTCGATTCTTGACGAGTTAGGTGGCTTCGATGAGCGCTATATCCCCGCCTATTACGAGGATACCGATCTAGCTTTTGAAGTGCGGCGCCTGGGCTACCGTACCGTTTATGAACCGCGCTCCCTTGTCATTCACCACGAAGGCGTCTCGAATGGAACAGATACCTCGCAGGGCACGAAGCGCTACCAGGTTATTAATAAGGCAAAATTCGCTCAGAAGTGGGCAAAAGAATTAGCATTACAGCCGCTGAGCCGCTACCAGGACCCGGACTTCGAAATGGAGCGTGCTGTTCATACCAAAAATGTTGTTATTGTGTGCGACGGCGCCGTTATCACCCCGGATCTGGACTCCGGCTCGGTGCGGATGGAGCAGATTCTGCTGGAGCTGCTCCGGCTCGGATACCAACCGATATTCATCCCGCAAAATAAGGAACGTCCCGAACCTTATGTTGGAAACCTGACGAAACGTGGAATTCAAGTAGTCTACGACTCGTTCAACGAACACGGCCAAACTAATATCAGCGCCTACGCTCTTACTATTTTGCTTCGTGGAAATGTACGCGGAGTGATCCTGTCCCGGGTCGGGGTGGCCGCAGCTGCCATCTTCCCGGTGACCCACGCACTTCCGGGCGTCCCCGTTATTTTTGACACGGTGGACCTGCACGGCACCCGCGAATTACGCGAAGCGAAACTGGCCGGTGATGATGCCCTTATCACCGCCGCGCATCAAACCAAGGAATTGGAGCTCGGGGTGATGCGAGCCAGCACCGCCACCCTGGTTGTTTCTTCCGAGGAAGCGAAGATGCTGCATGCGGACCATCCCGAACTTCCGGTCTTTGTGGTGGGGAATGTGCACGTCCCGGTGGAGCACCCCGCGAGATTGAAAGGGCGGCGCAGCATCAGTTTTATCGGTTCTTTCGCCCATCCCCCGAACGCGGATGGCCTGCACTGGTATTTCACCGAGGTGCACCCGCTGGTCCGCGAGGAACTGGGCGATGTTGAGGTCAATGTATACGGGAAGAACCCACCGGAATCGCTGCGCGTTTTCGAGGGGAACGGCGTGAAGCTGTGCGGCTACGCCGCTGATTTAGCTGATGTGTATAATCCGGCCCGGCTCTCCATCGCGCCGCTGCGCTACGGTGCCGGCGTGAAGGGCAAGGTTGGAGAATCTCTCTCCTGGGGCGTGCCTATTGTGACCACCGATATCGGTGCGGAAGGCATGGGCCTGGAGGATCGCCAGACTGCGCTGATCGCCAATAGCCCGGAGGATTTCGCGCGGGCCATTGTGGACGGTATGCGTGATGATGAGCTGTGGGAACGCCTCTCTACCGCGGGTGAACGCCATATTCAGGAGATTATGGGCGTGCCCCGCCTCCACCAGGATCTCGCAGCCGCCTTTGACTTCGCGGGGATCACGCGCGTCTGATCGTGCCGTTTGCTCACTAACGCACTGGTGCACCGGCTGCTGCTAGGGCACCAGTGCGTTACTCCGCGAGCGTGACGATGGTGAAGTCCGCGTGCGTCTCTATCCGCAGGCGCGGGTCGGAAGCAATCTGCTCACGCAGAGCCTGCGCTTCCGCGGCGAAAGCATCCGCGGATCCCTGTTCTATTCCCCAGCGGAAATCAAAATTCGGGATGACCACCGCTTGCACCTGCCCGGTATAGAGCACCTGCCACACCGAATGCCCAAAGTTCGCGTGCGAGCCGATCACGTCCTGCATTTCCGGCGTCCAGTTCTCCCGAGCCCGGGCCACATCTTTATCGCCGAAGGTGTTGTAGAGAACCAGATCCGATTCGCTGGCAATCACCCCGGCCAGGAAATCATTACCGTCCGAGACCGGAGAACTGAAAGCCACCACGGCATCGTCCGGCAAGGCCGCATCAAGTTTTTCTGGAATCTCACCGATAAGAGCCCCAAGATGGGTGGCCCGGTCGCTAGCGCCTACCGCCAAGCTCGCGAGGTTCGGGGCGGAAGCCAACACCGCCAGCGCGGCCAGCACTCCGCAGGCCACCCGCCGCCAGCTGCCTCGCGCTTCCCGGCGCACCAGCGCGCTAATGCCGCTCGCGAGCGCCGCGAGCAGGGCCAGGCGAACCACCAGCATCCAGCGGTAGATAGCCCGCATGAGATCAAGGCCGGGAAGCTCCTCGTAGAGCGGTGCCCACGGGAAGGTCCATAAGGCTTCCGAGCGGGGCATAAGATAATCAGTCACCTGAATCGGCGGGGTCAAAGGCCCTCGGATCTCCCACCATTTCAGTGAGGGCCCCAGGGCAATAACAAAGGCCACCAGGGCCACTCCCACCCACAGCAGCACGTAGCGGCGCGACCCGCGCGCCCACACCAGCACACAAACGAGCAGCACCAGCGCGGTGATACCGATGTAATTCCAGCGAACGTTGGTGCCGTCTCCCCACATCAGATCCGCATCGAGCCCGATTCCGAAAAGATCGGCCCACCATACGCTCGAGGTGGGGATAACCGTGGTGGCAACATCCACGCCCATGGAACGGAAGAAATCTTCGCTGGTACCCATACCGGCCAAGGCCCCACCGGCGCTGCGGTAATAGACCACGAGCGCCACGGCGCTCGCCACCGCCATATAAACAAAGCCCCGACCGGCATCGGGTAGGCCGCGGCGCCCGCGCAGCAGCGGCAGCACAATAACCACCACCCCGGCGATGAAACCGAGCATGACGAAAGAATAACCGTCAAGGAAAACAGCCCAGGTGAGAACCCCGCACCAGCTAGCTAGAGCAAGAAGCCGGCGCCACCAGGGCGGCCGCAGCCAGAATCGCAGCAGCACCACGCCCACGTAGACAGTGGCGGGTAGGAGTAGCGCACCCCAGAAGGTGGTACCGAAATTCCCCATGCCGATAACGGAAGGGTTGATCATCCATACCGCGGCCGCTATCCCAGCGATCAGACGGTGTGAGGTGAGCCAGAAGAACAGCCCGTACGCGCCCACCAGTGCCAGGAGGATCCAGATGAGGTACCACGCAGAGAGCGCGGCGGCGTCGTCGCCAGGAAAAATAAGTGCAAAGAAGGTGGCCGCGCGGCTAAAAATACCACCGTTGACCGCGGCGGTGCCTTCCGGGAAACCGATGATCGGGCAGCGGCCTTCTTGTAGGTACAGGCGCGGGAACTCGGTTCCGCATTGGAGGCGCCCGAGGTCGGCCACCCAGGCGTGTACCGGGCCGATGGCCCACGCGTTCACGCCGTAGATAAAGGACAGGGCGATGGAGTAGAGGAGGGCGCCCAGGCCCGCGAAGCCGCGGGTGCGCCATCGCAGCGGCGCGCTGCGTGGGTGGGCTTCGATAACTGGCACGTGGTTCCCCTCTATCCGCTCTATCCGCGGGAGCGATGGTGACCGCGAACGGTATTATTGCTCGGTTCCGCTCCCCGCCTCGATCTTAACATTGTGAACATAGACTTCGGGGAAGGTTTTGACGAATCCCGTGGTCATGCCATCGGATTTGGTGGTGAAGAGTGCAACGCTATTGCGCCGCTCGATTTCAATATCAGCACTGTCGAGAATCGCGAGATTGACGATATAATCGCCCTCCCCGATATGCAGATCGGGGAGCACCACCATGATGGTGGCGTAGTCTTTTTCTACCGCGGGGAGGGGAAGCTGGAGGCGGCGGCTGGACATTCCGAAAACCGGGGTGCCCTCGTTCATAGTGGCGATTTCCACCACCACGCCGTAATCGCGCATGGGTTCGTGAGCCACCAGATCGAAGGCAATGCGCATGGTATCACCGGAAATATGCACGAAAAGTCCGTCGTCGGAGGTACGCACGCCGTCCACAATCGCGGCATTGTCAATACTGCACGGGTGGGTATCCACCGCAGTGAGCACCCCGCCGTTCTTTTCCGCGAGTTCGGCGAGCATTTGTTCCTGGTAGCCCTGGTGGAGGCGGGACATCGCGTCACGCACATCCCCCACCATAACCATGGCGCCTTTATCCAGAACGACGGCGCGATCGCACACCTCAATCACTTGCGCCGCGGAATGTGACACCAGAATAATGGAGCGCCCTTCGCGCTGGAATTGACGAATTTTCTCCATGCATTTCTTCTGGAAAGGCTCATCACCCACCGCGAGCACTTCGTCCACGAGCAGGATATCCGGGTCGGAATGCACCGCCACCGCGAAAGCGAGGCGCACGTACATCCCGGAGGAATAGAACTTCACCTGGGTGTGGATGAAATCCCGGATCCCGGAAAACTCGATGATGGAATCAAGCTGGGCGTCGATCTCCGCTTCGGACAGGCCCAGGATAGAAGCATTGAGATAAATATTTTCCATGCCGGTGAGATCCGGGTGGAAACCGGCCCCCAATTCGAGGAGTGCGGCCATGCGCCCGCGGGTACGAACCTGGCCGGCATCGGGGGTGAGAATCCCGCCGATCACTTTGAGGAGGGTGGATTTACCCGAACCGTTCGCCCCCACCAGGCCCACCGATTCCCCGGCGGCCACGTTGAAGGACACATTTTTGAGCGCCCAGTATTCTTCCGCGTGGGTGCGCGAACGGGCGGCATTGACCAGGCGTTCCTTGAGGGATTTATCTTTGTGGACGATGAATTTCTTCGAAACTCCGTCAACTTGAATGACGTCGGGACGTGACATAAGAATCCTTGACTCGCCTTTCCTTTAGAGTTCCTGCGCGAAATTACGTTGCATACGGGCGAAGTAGCGCTGCGCGAGCCAGAGAAGCACCAGCCCGATGATCAGGAAGATTCCCAGGCGGGTGAGGAGATGGGAGGGCAGCAGGGCGTCCTGCCCGGCCGCCCAGAAGGAATGCTGGAAGCCCATAACCGCTACCGAGGTGGGGTTGAGGAGATAGAGGTTAATCATCCAGCTCGGCGCCGCCCCGGCGATCATCGCGAAAGAGTAGACGGAGGGGGTGAGCCAGAATCCGATGAGAAGAATAACCTCCACGAGGTATTGCACATCCCGCAGATAAACATTCGCGGCGGAAAGGAACAGCCCGAAGGCCACCGCCCACACCACCACCACGGCCAGGGAGATAGGGAAGTAGATGAGGGCGCTCCCCCACGGCACCCCGCGAATAATGAGCGCCCCGCATACCAGAATGGCCAGTTGGGAGAGGAAGTCCACAAAGGCCGCGCCGGCGGCGGAGAGCGGGAAGATTTCGCGCGGAAGATACACCTTCTTGACGATCCCGGAATTACTCACGATCGCCCCGGTGGAGGCCGCCACGATCTGGGAGAAAAGCCCCCAGGCGGTCAGCCCGGCGAAAACATAGATGGCGAAATCGGGGATGGCGCGTTCGGCGCCCAGCACTTTGCCGATGGCGAAGTAGTAGATGAGCAGGTTAATGAGGGGCCGCACCAGGGTCCACACGTACCCGAGCACCGAATCCTTGTAGCGTGCTTTGAGTTCGCGCCGGGTGAGCAGGCCCAGGAGGTGGCGATGGTCGAAAATATCGCGGACGGAAGCTCGCCATCCGCTGAAGAACCCGGTGTCAATAGCCACGCGCGTGAGATCTTGGCTGGCGAGTTTCTCGAAGCGTGCTTGCGCTTCGGGACTCACCTCGCGTTCGCGCTCTGCTGCCATACCCGACCTTTCCTGCCGGCATCCGCGCTGATGGCTCCCCACCCGGGTTAGCCGCGCGTATGCACCTATCTGTCTCATATTACCCAGGTGGGGGCCGGACCGCGCGCAGAATCGCGCACCGTCAGCGCCACCTCGCATCGCCTTGTACGATAGAGAAAGTAAGTTTCACCCGGGAGCCGCCGCGGCTATGCGAGCCGCGCTTGCCGCCCCGCGGAGGATGATAGGCAGTCATGAGTGTTTGTGTTCTTGTTCCCGCCGGAGCCGGGCCCGCTTTAGCGCGGGCCCTCCCCTACCGTGTTGCGGAGCTCATTCCGGGCCAGCCCGCCCCGCGCGCGGATCTCGCGGCGGGAGAAACGATCACCGCGGTGGTGACCGCTCCCGGTGCCATCACGAAAACAGCCCTCGCGCAGCTCCTGGCCAGCCCGGAGCGTAATACCGCGTGGTGCGCCCCGCTTGCTGGAGATCCGAACGGATCCGATTCCCGCAGCGTCCTCGCGGTTCCCGCCCCGGTCTACACTTTTGATTCGCGGGCGCTCCACCTGTGCGGCGGCCTCGATACCGCCTTCTCGCTTCCGGCCCTGGCCGTGGATGCCCAGTGGCGCCTGAGCGCCGCCGGAGTACCGGGTGAGCAGCGCACCACCGCCCTCCTCGAAACCGGCACCCCCGATCTGGATACCACCGATTACCTGCGCATCCTCACGAAGAATCTTTCCCCGGCCTACCAGCTGGAATTCCTCGCCCCGCTCTTCACCGCGCTGATCGATCACCCGATCCGCAGCTCCGAGGTGGATACCGCGGCCCTGGATCTAGCCCGCCGCCCCGGGAACGACGACGTCCCCTCCCTCCCCGTCCCCTCCACCACTTTCAGCGGTGCCCAGGTGGTGCGCGACTGGAGCGCCTCGCTGGCCGGCCTGGAAGACCGGCACGCCGCGGCCATCGCCGCCGCCCGCATCCCGGATCGCCGCCTGCCCCATATGGCCGATTTCCTTGACCGGGTCTGGGCCAGCGCCGGTATTCCCGCCGCCGAACGGGATTTCCTGGAAAGCGCTTTCGCTGATGTGCGCCGCGATGATGAGCCGAGTATCGCTTTCGCGGTGGCGGCTTCCGATACCGCGGCCCGCGCCCGTTTCGAGCAGATTGCCGGCGCGCTTTCTGAGCCGCTTTACCTGTGGGATCCGGAAAGCAAAGAGCTGAGCGAGCGCAGCGCCGATCCCGCCGCACCGTTCCAAGCGGCGCGCCGCGATATGGCCAGCGCCGTCGACACAATTGCCGTGACCTATATTCTCAATCTCCCGGCCCGCGCCGTTCCGTGGAGCGGAACCCACGGGGTGATCATTGCCGATGTCACCACCGCGAATCTCACCGCGATGGTCCGCACCGATTGGGTGGGGGTGACCGGCACGGAAAGCGTGGGCGCGAACGCCAGCGTCCTCAACGAAACTCTCACCGTTGCGGACCGGGTGATCACCGCGGATACCGCCCAGCGTGATTTTGTGCTCGGGGCCCTGTCCGGGAACTATCGTTTGGATCAGAATACGTACGACGACGATCACTCCCTCACCAGCCTCGTCGCCCAGGAAAACGGCGGTATTGCGGCGGCCCTCGCCGCGCTACGCTCCCCCATCCACGCCTATGAGCGAGTGGAAACCACCCAGCTGTACGAAGAGCCCGGCAAGCCCGGTGCCCGCAAGCATCCCCACCTGCGCCGCGCGCTGCGCGGCCTAGCCAGCACTCTCAAGGGAGAACGCAAGTGACCTCTGTTTCCGTTATTCTTGTCAATTTCCGCGGGGCGGAGGATACCATTGCCGCCGCGCACTACCTGCGTGAATGTGATTGGCCCGCGCAGGATCTGGAGATCGTCGTCGTCGATAATAATTCCGGGGATGGTTCCTACGAGCGCCTGCGCGCCGAACTGCCCGACTGCCAGGTACTGCAATCGGGCGCCAACCTGGGCTTCACCGGGGGCTGCAACTTCGGGGTGGAGCATTCACGCGGGGATATCGTGGCTTTCCTCAATAATGACGCCCGGCCCGGCAAGAAGTGGATTCGCGCCGCGGTGGAAGCGATTGAAGCGGACCCGAAGGTGGGCTGCGTGGCTTCCAAGGTGCTCACCTGGGAGGGTGACAGAATCGATTTCGTCGATTCCTCGATGACGTGGTTCGGGATGGGCTACAAGCGCGAGGCGGAACGGGAAGATACCGGCGCCTGGGATACCCCGAAGAATGTGCTCTTCCCCACCGGCGCCGCCATGTTCGTGCCGCGCCGCGTTTTCGAGGAACTGGGCGGTTTCGATGACCGCTACTTCATGTTCTACGAAGATGCTGATTTCGGCTGGCGCGCCAACCTGGCCGGATACGATGTGCGCTACGTGCCTGAATCGGTGGCCTACCACCGCCACCACGTCACCATGAAGAAGTTCGGGAATTTCCGGGAAACGTATTTCCTGGAACGCAATGCGCTGGCCTGCCTGTACAAGAATCTCGGCGATGATCTGCTCCGCACGGTTTTCGCTCCCGCCCTCGCTTTTGCCCTGGAGCGCAGCGCGGAACGCAGCGAGGTGGAGGAACGCCGCGGCCCGGATTCCTACCGTGCCGCGGAAGGCACCATCACGAAAATGGCGGCCACCGCGCCCTACGCGGTCTCGTATTTCCGCGATATTTTGCCCTCCCTCGTGGAATCGCGCCGGGAGATCCAGGCCGAGCGCAAGAAATCCGATGCGGAGATTATCACCCTTATGCGTAATGCCATGGAGCCGGCCTATCCGCTGCCGCGCTACCTGGACCTCCACGAGGCACTGGCGCGGTTCTTCGGCATCGCGAAGCGTTTTTCTGGGCAGGCGAAAGTGCTGGTAGTCACCGGTGAACCCATCGGGGAAAAAATGGCCGGTCCGGCTATCCGCGCCTGGGAGATGTGCACCCGCCTGGCACTTGAGCACCCGGTGCGGTTGTGTTCCACGGCCGGAGTTGGCAAGGTAGCCCCCCAGGCTTTCGAGATCCACAATGGCGATACCGATACCCTGCGCGCCTGCACCGATTGGGCCGACGTCATTATTTTCCAGGGCTTCCTGCTGGAAAGCGCCCCGTGGCTTATGAGCTCGGAAAAAATCATCGTGGCCGATATTTACGATCCCATGCACCTTGAGCAGCTCGAACAGGCCCGCGACCAGGGCCCGGAGGGCCGCGAACGCTCCATTACCGGCGTGACCGGGGTGCTCAACCGGCAGCTGGCCCGCGCCGATAAATTCCTGTGCGCCTCGGATAAGCAGCGCAATTTCTGGCTCGGGCAGCTGGCGAGCATGGGCCGTATCAACCGCAATGTCCTCCCCGACGGTGCGGATGTGCGCAGCCTCATCGATATTGCCCCCTTCGGCCTGGGCGAAGAAGCACCCCGGCAAACCGAGCACGCCATCCGCGGGAAGGTTCCCGGCATCGGCATGGATGACAAGGTCATCCTGTGGGGCGGCGGGGTCTATAACTGGTTCGACCCGCTCTCCCTCATCCGCGCGGTCGCCCAGCTTTCCCGCACCCACCCGGATGTGCGCCTCTACTTCCTGGGGATGAAACACCCGAATCCGGGAGTGCCGGCCATGCGGGTTGCTTCCGAAGCGGTGGCCCTGGCCGACGAGCTGGAGCTCACCAACCGCTTTGTATTCTTCAACCACGACTGGGTCCCCTACCACGAACGCCAGAACTACCTGCTGGACGCAAACGTGGGGGTCTCCACCCATTTCGAGCACGTGGAAACCCAGTTCTCCTTCCGCACCCGCATCCTCGACTACCTGTGGGCGGGGCTACCCATCGTGGCGACCAGCGGGGATTCCTTCGGGAACGCCCTCGATAGCGAAGGCATCGGTATCTCGGTGCCCCCGCGTGACGTGGAGGCCCTGGCCACCGCGCTCGAAACACTGTTATACGACGACGCCGCAGCGGCCCGCGCGCGTGCGAATATCGCCGGTTTCGCCCAGCAGTTCCACTGGGATAGGGCGCTCGCCCCGCTGCTGGAGTTCTGCCGGCACCCGCGCCGGGCCGCGGATCTGGCTTTCCGCACCGGCGACGATGTGCCGGGAACCATGCTCGGCTTTATCGACCCCGGTTTCAACCCGGTGCGCGATCTCAAACTCGTGGTGGATTACCTGCGCACCGGCGGCCCGAAGGTGCTGGCCTCCAAGGTGAAGTCCCGGCTGCGTAAATACCTCTAGGACATCTCGGACGCCTCGTGCTCCTGCGGCAGGTGCACAGATGCCCGCGGATCGCTCTTCGCGTTCCGCGGGCATCTTCATGTTCATGCCGCTGGCATTATGGGCAAGCTGCTACGTTGCGGCGCTGTACTGCCACAATGCGCCGCCACGCCGCCCTACGTTGCCGAGGGAATAATAAGGGCGTAGCCGTACATGCAGGCGGTCACAATTGCCAGGCCCCAGGTTACGGAATGGCGCAGCTTAATCCAGGCAGCAGCCGCGCAGAAGAGTGGGATAAGAACCATGCCGTAGCGGTGCTGCATAAAGGTGAGGGAGCCGGCGAGGATATTGAAACCGAGCACCACCCCCGGTGCGATACCGAGGAAGGACACCGCGGCAGCCTGGCAGAAACGCTGCTCCAGAGTAGAGTGGCGTTCCAGGATCCAGGCCACGCTCACAATGGCGGTAATTCCCAGCCAGAGCGCCACGCTCGCGAAGGGTGACTTCGGGTATTGCTCGGCTGTCCCACCAATCCCGGCGAAAACAATTTGCAGCGCATCATCGGTCATATAGGGCAGCTGGCGCAGATCGAGCACCCCGGTTGGATCCACCACAATATCCGGGCGTGCCACCGTAATGAAGGGACGGATAACCAACCAGGCCCCGCCCGCTACCGCGGACACCAGCCCGAGGGCGCCAATTTCCCACCAGCGCGGCAAGGCGGCAGGCTCCGCGGCAGCTTTCTTACCCCAGCCGTTTCCGGGCCGCATCCGGTACCACACCAGGAAAATAAGGGCCGCCACCACCGCGAAAATATTTTGCATTTTCACCACGCAGGCCACCGCGGCAATAAGAAGCAGCCAGCCGAGAGACCATTGCCGGCGCGCGTAGAAAATACTCCCGAAAATAATGAGGGTGCCCACCAGGAGATTGAGAGCATCCGGAGTGATATAGCAGTTCGTGGTGCGGAAGGTGGGCATGGAGGTGATGAGGAGCGGCACCGTGAGCGCCATCGCCCAGGTGGCACCAACGCGACGCATTCCCCAGGCAAGGACCGTCATCCCCAGCACCAACCAGAGCACGCTGGTGAGGCGAGCGCTACCCAGCAAACCCATCCCGAGCATCATAAACGGCTTAGCCAGCCAGGCGGTGAGGAAGTAGTAGACCGGGGAATGCACCCCGGCGGTGGTGTAGCCCGCGAAGGGGAGCTTCTCATCAGGGAAATCACCCCCGCACACTCCGATAGTTGCCGAACTCACCGGATTGGAACCGAAACCGAGGCAGGCCAGCACCTCACGGGCGTACGAATCCGTGGCCATCCCGTCACGCACCACGATCCCGCGACCGGCCTTATCAACCGCATCAAGGTACACATATTCATCGAAGGGAGACAGGTGCGGATTGGTGATGATGAAGTGCAGATTGAGTGCCCCACCCAGAATCCCGAAGAACAACAGAACGGCTAACCACACCACCCAGGGGCGCCCGGCACTGATTCTGCGCAACCGCGATACCAGAGCCGCCCGATGCTTAGAGTGCTGAGAAGATGAAGCGGCCTGGGGCGCCCGGACATCTGCGTGTGTGGCTGCAACCATGGATTTCCTTGAGATGGACAACGTTTCACTTGCCGCGTTATCTTATCGCGAAGTACCACCCCTCATATAGGGCACACAGCACGGGCGTTCGTTCAAGCCCGGGCCTCAATGGCCTAAAATCAAAGAATGACTTCTGAGCAAGACAGGCACCCACGTCTCGTCGTTCTCATTCCGGCTTGGAATGAAGAAGAGGCGCTGCCGGCGGTTCTCACCGAATTACGCCAGGCAGTACCGCACGCATCCCTCGTGGTCATTAATGATTGCTCCCGGGATGCCACCGCCCAGGTGGCCGCGGCCGGCGGGGCAACAGTCCTCAATCTGCCCATTAATCTCGGGGTGGGCGGGGCGATGCGTACCGGATACCTGTACGCCTGGCGCCACGGTTTTGACCGCGCCGTGCAGGTGGATGCCGATGGCCAGCACCGCCCGGAAGATATTGCCCGCCTCCTCGAAAAGATGGATGCCACCGGTGCGGATATTGTGATCGGGGCGCGTTTTGCGGAACGGGGCTCCTATCGGGTGCGCGGCCCGCGCGCCTGGGCCATGCGCTTCCTCTCCCGCGTACTCTCCCGCGTGCATCACACCCGGCTCACGGATACCACCTCGGGTTTCAAGCTCACGAACCGGAAGGCCATCGGGGTGCTCGCCGATGAACTCCCGGCCGAATACTTAGGCGATACCATCGAGGCTCTTATTATCGCCAGCAAAGCCGGGCTGCGCGTTACCCAGGTAGGCGTGGAGATGCGCGAACGGCAGGGCGGCACCCCCTCCCATAACCCAATCAAAGCCGCGCGCCTGCTGCTGCGCGGTATTATCGCCATGGCGGTAGCCTCTACCCGCCCCGGCCAAAAAGATCTTGACGGAACCGAAGGAAGGCAATAACGTGCTCTACCGCCTCTTGCCGATCGCCGCGAGCATCCTCTTCCTCGTGTACCTGTTCATCCTGCTGCGCTCGCGGCGGATGAAACAAACCTACGTATATATCTGGTTCCTTATCGGCATTGGCCTGCTCGTTATTTCGATCTGGCCCCAGGTTGTTTTCCTCGTCTCCCAAGCCCTCGGTTTCAAACGCGCCTCCAATATGATTCTGGTGATCGCGTGCGTGGTGCTCCTCATGGTAACGATCCAGCTGTCCACCGCCGTCTCCCGCTTGGAAGAAGACCGGCGGCGTTTGGCTGAAGAAATAGCTTTACTGCGCGCGGAGCGCGCTGCGCCCCCAGCCGAGGCGTAAACTTCATGTGCATCAATACAGGAAGGACTTCCATGCGCATTCTTGTTACCGGTGGTGCCGGTTTCATCGGAGCGGCGATGTCAACGTACCTCGCCGACCATCACGAGCAGGTTATCGCTTTCGATAATCTGCACCCGCAGATCCACCCGGATCACCAGCCCACGGCCGGCTTCGATAAGCGCGTGGAGCTCTACGAGGCCGATGTGACCGACCCGGCCGCCTGGGATACCTTGCTGGAGCGCTTCACCCCGGATGTTGTGGTCCATTTGGCGGCGGAAACCGGAACCGGGCAGTCCCTGACCGAATCCACCCGGCACGCCTCCGTGAACGTGGTGGGCACCACCACGATGCTCGATGCCTTCGCGCGCCACCAGGTCATCCCGCAGCGCATTGTTCTTGCCTCCTCGCGCGCGGTCTACGGCGAGGGTGCCTGGCGGCATACCTCCGGGGAGCACGCCGGTGAGCTGTTCTACCCCGGTTCGCGTACCGTGGCCATGTTCGAAAAAGAAGAATGGGATTTCCCGGAGGCCGAGCCGGTGGCCATGAACGCCGCCCTGGTGGAACCGCACCCGTCCTCTGTCTACGCAGTCACCAAAATCGCCCAGGAACAGCTACTGCGCATGTGGGGCGATGCTTTCGGCTGTGAGATCGGGATTGTGCGCCTGCAAAACGTGTACGGCCCGGGCCAAACTCCCTCCAATCCCTACACCGGGATTATGTCCCTCTTCTGCCGGGTTGCCTACAATAAGCAGCAAATTTCCGTCTACGAAGACGGCCTCATCCGCCGCGATTTCATCATTATTGATGATGTTGCCCGCGCCCTCATTAAAATGATCGAAATTGAGAAGTGCCCGGGAGTCTCCGTGGATATCGGAGCGGGCCACTACACCACTATCCTCGAAGCAGCCCAGATTATCGCGAAGATTTACGGGGCTCCCGAACCGAAGATCACCGGCCAGTGGCGCCACGGCGATGTACGCCACGCCTGGGCGGATCCGGCACCTGCCCGCGAGCTCCTCGGCTTCGAGGCCGAGGTGGACGTGGAAGAAGGCTTCACGCGCCTTGCTTCCTGGATTAACACCCAGACCCAGTATCTCTAAACCCGATAACCGCAGCGCGGCGTGGGGCGACGACCCGGCAACCGCGGCGTCGTCGCCCCACCGCGATGGGACCACGCGAAGGAACGTATGCGCACATGGCTTGACCCCCGCAATAATTCGCTGAATCTGATTCGGCTTGTTTTTGCGCTGATGGTACTTTTCCACCACGTGGGGCCGGTAACCCAGCTCGTCGGGGAATTCGAGATCACCCCCGGCGAATCCGTAGGTGCTTGGGCTGTTTTCGGTTTCTTTATGATTTCCGGGTATCTCATTACCGCGGCCCGGCTGCGTTCGGATGTGGGGCGCTACCTCAAGAACCGCGTGGTCCGGATTTTCCCGGCCTTCCTGTTTATCAATGTGGTGACGGCGTTCCTCCTCGCGCCCTTCGTCTACATCCTTGACCACGGCACCCTGGATGGCTACCTCACCACCGGCCCCACGCCGATCAGCTATATCCTGGGCAATTTCTTCCTCTACATGAACCAGTGGGGCATCGCGGATACCCTCCACAATGTCCCCTACCCCATTGCCTGGAACGGCTCGCTGTGGTCGCTCTACTACGAGTTCGTGTGCTACCTCATTGTGGGCGCGCTACTCACCATCCCCTTCTTCAAGCGGCATATCTGGCCCACGGCCGTGATTTTCCTGGGCACCTGCGCGCTGCGGGTCTTCCTCCCCACCGCCACGGTCTACCTGGGCACGATGAACGGCACCCTCGACCAGCTCTCGCGGCTGCTGCCGTTCTTCTTCGGTGGCTCACTGCTTTTCCTGGCGAAAGACCGCCTCAGCCTCACCACCTGGGGTGCGCTGGGGGCAACGGTTGCGGCCGTGGCGATTATGGTGGTGGCTCCGCATTCCGGGCCGCAGATTTCCGCGCCGCTCCTCACCTACGTGCTGCTGTGGATCGGGCAGACGCTCCCCTCCCCGCGGCTCTTCCAAGTCCACGATTTCAGCTACGGCATCTACATTTGGGGCTTCCCGCTCACCCAGCTGCTCACCCGCCTCGGGCTAGCCGACGCAGCGCCCTACCTGGTTTTCTGCGCGGTTCTTTTCGTGCTCACCGCCCTGGGCGCGGCATTCTCCTGGTTCCTGGTGGAACGACCCGCCATGCGGGCTTCGCGCGGGAAAAAGAATCCCTTCGGGGAGTTGCGCGCGCCGGCGCGCTAGTGGGTGCGAAGAAGCGCGCTGCGGTGCGTGCGTCGTCGTACCAAGAACGACGACGCCGGGCCTAGCTGCCGAGCAGGTGACGCAGCAGGGTACGTACCCCGGTGGAGCTGCGCTCCTTGAGGGCCCGCGGCAGCAAGGTGGCGGCGTAGAGGCGTGAGGTGGCGTGCAACCGGGCCGCCCGCTGGGCTTTGGTCCAGCCGCGGCGCTTCATCTCCTCCGCAGCGAGCGCGAAATAGCGCCGTTCCCCGGCGAAGCGGGTGCCGTCCAGAAGCTTGGAGGCGGAGGCGGAAGAATCGTGGCGGCGGTAACGGAAGCACACGGTGGGCTCGACGAGCATAGAGGCACCGGCGGCCAGCATATCGACGACGATAGCGAGGTCCTGGATGAGCGGGAAACCGGGGCGGAAGGGGGTGGCGCGAATCGTCTCGGTGCGGAAAACGAGCGAGGGCCAGTAAAGCCAGTCCCCGGTGAGAAGTACCGCGGCCGCACCTTCCCCGGAAATAACATTGCCCATCCGGGTGGAGCGCTTGCGCAGGGAAGTTTTGATACGGTCCCCCAGCGGAGAAATAACGGTGCCCTCCGCGTCAATGGGGCGCACCCCGGGCTGAATAATATCGATCGTGGGGTGGGCGGCAATAGCGGCCTGGATGGTGGAAACAAAATTCGGTTCCATCACGTCATCGCAGCCCATGAACATCATGTACTCGGCGGTGGCCAGCTTCAGGCAGGTTTCGTAGTTTTCGGTAATGCCGCGGTTCGTTTCGTTGCGGATATAGGTGATGCGCTCATCATGCAGCTGGGCGAAGTAGTCGGGAACGCTCTCATCGGGATAGCAATCGTCCACCACGGTGAGCTTCCACTCATCACTATCCTGGGCCAGGACTGATTCCACGGTTTGGAAGAGGTAGTCCGGGTTCCCCCAGAAGGGCAGCATGATATCGAGGCGCATCGGGCGTGATCCTTTCTGTGGCGAAGCGGCTTTCCGTTTCGCCGCCATCCGTACTAGCGCCTATTATGGCACGGGCGCGCTCAGGGCGCTGGTCCGGGCGGGCGCGCAGCGGGCGCGGTGAGCCAGCCTGCCCGAAGCGTGCCGTTAGCCCGGCTGCCCGGGCGGGCCGCGCCCTATACTTAAGAAATCCTGCGAAGAGAAAGGCCATCCGTGATGTCCACCGCCGCTGGCCAGAGCTCAGAAACTGCCGGGGCTGCGCTGCCCGTTGCCTTAGGGGGTGCCTCCGGGGCGCTGTCTGGTTTCTTTATTACGGTGGTGAGTGCGCGCTCGCTCTCCCCTGCCGATAACACCCTGTTTTTGACCTTCTGGGCCGCCCTTTTCGCCATTATTGCCATCGTGGCGGGCCTTCAAAATGAAGTGACGCGGGCGGTGCGCCGGGACCGGGTGGAGGGCTGCGAACGCGTGGAAAGCGGCGAACGGATGGAGAACCCTGAGCGGGTCGAAAACCGTGACCGGGTTGAGAGCCGCGCGGGTGTGGATTCCGGGGCCGCGGGCCCGCGTTACCGCACTTCGCCGGTCCTCATCTGTGCGGGGGTGGGCGTATGCGCCGCGCTCCTGGTGCTGGCTGCCACGCCGCTGTGGCTGCGAGTCTTTCACGGGTTTTCCGGGCACGGGCTCCTCATTGCTTTTATTGCCCTGGGGGTACTTCTCAATAGCGTGCATTTAGGGCTCCTCGGAGTTTTCGCGGGGCGCGGGAAATGGAAGATTTTCGGTACTCTCACCTCGCTGGAGCCGGCCCTGCGTTTCCTCTTCATTGCGGTGGCCGGATATCTCAGCCTTGCGCTCCACCTCTATGCCCTCGCCTGCGTGCTAGCCTGCGGTACCTGGCTGCTGCTCAGCGCCGCGCCGGGGGTGCGGGCTTTGGCACGCACCCGCATTAATATTGCGCCGCGGGGTTTGGCGCGCCGCCTCCTGCTGGCCATGGCCGCCACCGGGGCCAGCGCGCTCCTTATTAACGGTTTTCCGCTCCTCATGAGCCTGACCACTGAGCCGGTGGTATTCTCTGAAGCAGCCCCGCTCATTCAAGCGGTGTCCGTGACACGCGCACCCCTCATGCTTCCCCTGGTGGCTTTCCAATCCATGGTGATCACGGTCTTCGTCCAGCACCCTGAACGCACCCGCGGCTATGTGCTGCGTTTGGCCGTTATTGTGGGCGGAATTGGCGGGATTGGCGCCCTGGCCGCTGCCGCGTGCGGCCCGTGGCTCATGGCGGTTATTTTCGGCCCTGCTTATGCGAATACTCCCCTGATCCTGGGCTTCTTAGTGCTTGCCGCGGCCTGCCTGGCTCTTCTTACCCTGACTGGGGCAGTGGCGCTGGCCGCCGATCACCACCGGCTCAATATCCTGGGCTGGTGCGTGGCCCTGGTGGTCTCCGTCGCCATTATGCTTCTGCCCGTTTGCCTAGAAACGCGCACGGTTGCCTCTCTGGTGGTGGGCCCGCTGCTGGGGAGCATCTGCCATATCTTCGGCCTGGTGCGCCGCACTCGATAGCACGCTAGCGCCGGAGCGGCGCGCGGGTACCATGGAGACTACTGAGCTGACCTAGGAGGAAACATGGCACGGGTATCAGTTATCACTCCCGCCTACCGCGGTGAGGACACTATTCGGCGCGCGGTTGTATCGGTCCTGGGCCAAACCATGCCCGATGTGGAGCTCATCGTTGTGGATGATCACTCCCCGGATAACACCGCCGGCGTGCTGCGCGACCTGGAAAAAGAACTTGCCGATTCCCGTCTCACCGTGATCTACCACGAGAACAATACCGGGGTATCCGGGGCCCGGAACTCCGCCCTTGAGCACGCCTCCGGGGACTATATTGCTTTCCTTGACGGGGATGATTACTGGGAACCCACCTATCTGGAACGGATGTTGCGTGAAGTAGAAAGCGCGCCCGACACCGATGTGGTGTGCTGCGGACGCACCATTCACCTCTCCAACGGCCAGACGCGCACCGAACATTCCCGTTTCCTCGGCACCCTTGCGGGCCCGGAGGCGGTACGTGCTTTCCTCACCGATAACCTCACCCCGTTCCTCTGGGATAAGCTTTTCGCCGCTGCCACTTTCCAGGGACTACGTTTCCCCGAGCATATTCACCGCGGGGAAGATCAGGTTGTTGCCGCGATAGCGCTTTCCCGGGCCCGGCGCGTCACCTCAATTCCCGATGCCCTGGCCAATTACGTGGTGGGCACCCAGTCCCTCACTTGGGGTCGCGTTCCCGATCCGCAAGAATACGAGGATGCCGCACGGTTCCTAGCCAAGCAACTCGGACCGGAATGGATGGCAGAACCGGAGAACCTTTCCGCTTTTTTGGTGTACCGCACCCTCGCCATGATGATCTTGGCGCAATCGGCTATGCGTTCGGAGAAAGACACCGCCGATATTGTGCGTGCGGCACGGCGCGCTATTAGCTTGCCCATGCTGCGCGCGACCGCGCAGGCCCGCCCGCAGCTGGCGGCCGGAGCCGCCCTGCTGCGTACCTGCCCGGCGCTCTACCGTAAGATCTACCTGCGCTACGTGCGCAGCACCTACGCCATCGCAGATTAATAGCGAATCGCGAGCAGAGTAGGAGCGGCCTAGGAGCGGATGAGAGCGGCGCTTAGAAAGCCCAGCGCCATCCCGATCCCGGCACTCCCCAGGGATTGTAGACCAGGTAGCCGTGCTCCAGGGAGGTTTCCAGGACCACCTTGCCACCCGCGTTTTCCCCCGGGTTGATAAAGGGGGTGACCCGCTCCTCGGTGGAATAACACCCGTAGGATGCCATCGTGTGGCTATCTTCCTGGATATTTCCTTCCCGGTCCGTGAGATGGAAAGCATCCCGATCCAGGGTGAGGAAAGGAGCATCCGGGTCGTAGGCGGCATAATCAGCTGCCATCTGCGCGCTGAGATCAACCACGAGGAAAGTGCCGTTCTCGGGAGTGAAAACAGCTGGCTCCGCGATGCGCGAAGGGCACTCCTGTGTTCGGGTAATATCCGTGACTGTCAACGTGAATGCCGCCCGAGTGGCGCCGTCGACCGAAAGACCTACCGGCACCCCAAGCTGAGCTTCCACATCGCCGCTGGGCGCAACCGTAACCGGGCGTCCGCCTTCCGAACCGTCAGAACCATCGGTCACTGCGGCCCGGTCTTGCATAGTGTGATTCCCGGTACCGGACGCCCCGGAAACTCCCGGCATACTCGGCACAGCGGTAGCCACCGGAATTGGGGTCACCGGGTCAGGATCCCCCACCGCAACGCTGGAGCATCCGCCTAAACCAAGAACCGCTACTGCGCCGATAATGGCGAGCGAGCTCCCTAGTGCCCGGCGGCACAAGCCAGGGATGGAAGAAGGAGTGGTGTGAGAATTCTGCATCGTCTCATCGTCTTTCTTGTTCATGACTTCATCCCCTTAGAAGCGGTGGAAATCGCCGTGAGGTACAACGTAACCCCAGCGCCGCGCGAAATCCTGCCGCCATTTCGTTGCCACGTACATCCACGCCGGCCCATCCACGGTGGTGACGAGGTCGCGGGTGTAGTTCATATAGGCAGGGTTCTTACCCGGCACATAACCTTCCCAATCATCCATTTGGGCCACTTTGGCATCGTAATTCCACGGTCCGTACTTCAAGAGGTCGCCGCGCAGCCCGTGCGGGCCGGGAAGAGCCCAAGGCCACGGATTCCACCGCGGGCCGGTAATCCACAGTTCATACCCCGGCACCCAACTTTCTTTGATCCCGGAGTAGTTATTGACCACGAAGGCGGCCTCTTCACCCTGGCGCAGCGTTCCGTAAACCAGAATGGGGTACCCACCGGAATTAGGATCAAGGTTGGGTGGGCGCTCGCTATTGGGAGCTGGCGGCACATAATCACGGCGCACCGCCAGGGTGTCCACCCCGTCGCGGTTCCAGTCACCCACCAGAACGTTATCCCCGTGGCGCCCGTAAGAGAATTCGGTCGAGGCGTTCCCACCGGACACGGTCGAATTATTGACGTAGTACATATTGCCGCGGCGCACCGCGAAACTATCGATGCCATCTCCGTCCCAGTCACCCACGAGGACGGTGTCACCGTGGCGCCCGAAGGAGAAGACTGTGAAGTTCTCATCATCGTCGAGCACATTGCTGACATAGAACATATTGCCGCGCCGGATGGCGAGGGTATCGGTGCCGTCCCCGTTCCAATCCCCCGCGATCACTTCATCATCGGGCTGGCCGAAAGTGAAGCTATGTTCCCCGCCTCCGGTGGTGAGCTCATTGCGTACGAAATACGTATTGCCGCGGCGAATAAGGACCGTATCTCCCACTACCGCATCCCAATTGCCGATAAGGAATTGATCGGTGGGCAGCCCGAATTTGAAGTGGATATCCGCGTCCCCGGACAAGAAGGTGTTCTTCATATAGAAATCGGAGCCACGGTTCACGCCCAGGGTGTCCCGCCCGTCGCCATTCCAATCCCCGGAAAACACCACGTCCGTATGCCGCCCGTAGGACATCTCCATATCGGCCGTACCCGAGGTGAGAGAGTTTTTGAAGAAATAGTAGTTTCCCGCGCCCTCGTCCAGAGCGGGCGCGCCCTGCGCTACCGGCATGAGTCCCAGCGAGCTCGCGATCAGCGCCAGCGCTGCGATCACGCCAACCAGCAGCCCGGGGGTGCGGGCGCGCGCGTATGAATACCTCTCCAAGAGAACCTCCTCGAGTTGTTCGCGCCCCGGAGTGGTGCTAAATCCAGGCCGCGATGCGTGGACGATAGTTCCAGCCTAAACCCTCCGGGCGGCACAATTGTGGAGATCGCCCGTGTCGCCCTCGCATCGCACATTGTGGCACGGCGGGATGGGCTGACTCCTTACCCCGCAGTTCCGGGTAGAATTAGCCAGGAACTGACCCACGAAAGGAATAATATGCGTGTCCTGGTTACCGGCGGTGCCGGATTTATTGGCGCGAATTTCGTTCACCAAACTGTCGAGGATTATCCGGATGCCGAAGTTGTCGTCCTGGATAAACTCACGTACGCGGGTAATCCCAAGTCCATTGAGGGCCTGGACCGCGTCACCCTGGTCCAGGGCGATATTGCGGATATGGATACCGTTGATCCCCTGGTCAAGGACTGCGATCTGGTGGTGAATTTCGCGGCGGAATCCCATAACGATAACTCGCTCGTTGATCCCTCCCCCTTCATCCGCTCCAACCTGGTGGGCACCTACACGATTCTGGAAGCGGTACGCCGCCACGGGGTACGCCTCCACCATATTTCCACCGACGAAGTGTACGGGGACCTGGAGATCGACGAACCGCGCCGCTTCCAGGATGGCGATCCCTATATCGCTTCCTCCCCGTATTCGGCTTCCAAGGCCGGCTCTGACCTGCTGGTACGCGCCTGGGTGCGTTCCTTCGGGGTAGAAGCCACCATCTCCAATTGCTCGAATAACTACGGCCCCTACCAGCACGTGGAGAAGTTCATTCCGCGTACCGTCACCAACCTCCTGGATGGCATCCGCCCGCGTATCTACGGCACCGGCCTCCAGGTACGCGATTGGATTCACGTACGCGATCACAACGTGGCGGTATGGGAGATCATCAATAAGGGCCGGATCGGGGAAACCTACCTCATCGGCGCGGATGGCGAAAAGAATAACCTTGAGGTCGTCAAGATGATCCTCCAGGAGTTCGGCCGCGAACCCGATGATTTCGATCATGTGAATGACCGCCCCGGCCACGATCAGCGCTACGCCATTGATAATTCCAAGCTGGTGGAAGAAACCGGCTGGCAGCCTAAGTTCAAGGACTTCGCCGCGGGTCTGCATGACACCGTGGAATGGTACAAGGCCAATGAAGAGTGGTGGCGCCCGCAGAAGGAAGCCGTGGAGGCTAAGTACGCCAAGACCGGCCACTAAAGAGCCGCACCCCGGCCCTCATGCGCTGCCTGCATGAGCCGGCTTTCGCTGCCCCGTTCGCACTTCTCCGATGCGCACCCTGAGTGCCACGAGGAGCGCGAGCGGGGCAGCGCTATGCGTGGGAGCCTCGCCGCGGTCCCCCTTCCGTGTCCCACCGGGCCGCCGCGCGGCAGTCCGGCTATACTGAACGCAACCCAAGAGCTAGGAGCATCATGCAGATTGCTGTGATCGGGCTGGGCTACGTGGGCTTGGCCAACGCCGTCCTTCTTGCCCAACACCACGATGTTGTCGGATCGGATCTCAATCCCGCGAAAGTGGATGCGATTAACGCCCGCACGTCCCCGATCCAGGATGCCAAAATCGAAGAGTTCCTCGCCACGAAGCCGCTTTCGCTGCGGGCTACCACCTCGAATATTGAGGCGCTTGCGGGTGCTGATTACGCGGTGATCGCCACCCCCACCGATTACGATACGGAGACCAATGCCTTCGATACGGCCTCTGTTGAAAGTGCGATTGCGCAGGTAGCTGAGGCGAATCCCGGTGCCGTCGTCGTTATTAAATCCACTATCCCCATCGGTTTTACCGCGCGGATGCAAGAAACGTTCCCGCAACTGCGCATCGTCTTTTCCCCGGAGTTTTTGCGCGAGGGTAAAGCGCTGCACGATAATCTCAACCCTTCGCGCATTGTTGTTTCGGGCGACGACGCCGCAGCTGCCCACTTCGCCCAGCTGCTGAGCGAGGGAGCTGAAGCGCGCGACGTCCCGATTATCCAGGTGGGAACCCGGGAAGCCGAAGCGATTAAGCTTTTCTCCAATACGTATCTGGCCATGCGGGTCGCTTATTTCAATGAGCTGGATTCTTTCGCGATGGCGCGCTCCCTCAACGCCGCGGAGATTATCCGCGGGGTGGGTCTCGATCCGCGTATCGGGGATCATTACAATAATCCTTCCTTCGGCTACGGCGGCTACTGCCTGCCCAAGGACACCAAGGAATTACGCGCCGATTTCGAAGGCGTGCCCGAAAATCTCATGTCCGCCATTGTGGAATCCAATGACACCCGGATCGACTTCCTGGCTACCCGCCTGGCGGGGGCCGGCTACGCCACGGTGGGGATCTACAAGGTCGCCATGAAATCGGGCTCGGATAATCACCGGGCTTCGGCGGCCCTCAGCCTCGCAGCGCACTTGCGGGCGCGGGATGTGGAGGTGCTCGTTTACGATCCGGCGCTGAAACCGGGCGGCCTCGGGGATATTCCGGTGCTGGATTCCTGGGAAGAATTCCAGGATCGCGCGGATGTGATCATCACGAATCGCCTGGATGGCACCATGCCGGAAACCTCCACACCGGTGCTCACCCGCGATATTTTCGGGCGGGACTAAAACCGGTACTCAAGCACAGCGGCGCGCTTGCGCCTAAAGGTACGGGCCGGGGATCTTGCTTCGTCGTGAAGCATCCCCGGCCCGTATGTTGTGACCGAAACTAGTTCCTATCGGTGCTTA
This sequence comes from Actinotignum timonense, assembly GCF_002860685.3. Lineage (GTDB taxonomy): Bacteria > Actinomycetota > Actinomycetes > Actinomycetales > Actinomycetaceae > Actinotignum > Actinotignum timonense. The sequence continues at coordinate 2,167,874 of NZ_CP136960.1, forward strand.
GCGCGAGCGCACCACCCCGAGGGTTTGGCCGCCCCGGCCATCCCAATCACCGAAGATGACCATATCGCTGTGGCGCCCGTAGGTAACATCTTCGGTCACCTCCGGACCGCTGAGCGGGCCGCGCACCACGTACACATTCCCGCGGCGCACCACGAGGGTGGAACGCTGGGGCTCAATCTTCGCGGCGAGCACCTCATCGCCCGGGTTCCCGTAGGCCATTTCCCCGGAGACCGCGCTGGTGGCCAGGTTATCGGTGAAGATAAAGACGTTGCCGCGCCGCACCGCCAGGGTGTCCACGCCATCACCATTCCAATCGCCCACCAGCCAGGTATCCCCCGGATTACCGAAGCAGTACACCGTGTCGGCCGGGCCGGAGGTAAGGGAATTGCGCACGAGCAGCAGGTTGCCGCGCCGCACCGCGAAGGTATCCACGCCGTCGCCATCCCAGTCACCTACGAACACCTCGTCATCGGCACGCCCGAAGCTGAAGACCCGCGTAGCAACCCCGGAGGTGAGGGTATCGCGCACATGGAAAATATTGGAGCGGCGAATCGCCAGGGTATCGCGCCCATCACCGTTCCAATCACCAGTGAGGATTTCATCGCCGCGCAGGCCGTAGTCCATCACAATATCGGCGGTACGGCCCCAGCCATTAGCGAGGAAGAAGCGCGGCGGGAAAGGTGCCACAGTGGAGGAGGGCCGCGGATTGCTCGGCGCGGGAGCCGGCGGGGCGGGCGGGCGCGGTGCCGGTGGCTGAGTGGGGCGCGGCGCGGGCTGCGTCGTCGTACCACCACCAGAACGCAGCTGCGTATAGATACGGTAGGCGTTCTCGCGAATGGAGCCGATGGAATCGTAAATCGTGCCCGGGCAGGAAGTATTGCCCACATCTCGGTGCCCCACAATACGCGGCATCGCCTCGCCGGAACGGTAGCGCGCCGAATTATTGCGCTGCGGGATGGTCAGCGAGGTGGTGCCGCGCGGATCCAGGCCCGCGAGCGCGAATTTCCAGCCGGCCACATCCGCGAGGGTGTTAAGAATGGTTTGCGAGGGGCGGTGGTTCGCGGTGAAGGTGCCGAGCACAGACACGCCCATGGTTCCGGTATTGCGCCCGGCGGCGTGCGCACCAATCGCCATGGTGCCGTCCTGGGATTGCAGGGTGCCGTAGCGCCCTTCCCACTTCCCGCCGTATTTATCGACGATCACGTTGTAGCCAATATCGCCCCAATCGCGGGTGACGGCGTGGAAGGCGTAAATCCCGCGGATAACACGCGGCACCCCGGCTTGGGTGTAGTTATTCGAGCCGGCGGTGTGGTGGATAACCATGCCCTGGAAGGTGGCGTATTCCACCGGCCAGGTCATGAGGGAGCCGTCCGCGCCCCAATCGGCGCGGGTGTGGATCCCGCGGGTGCCGATGCGGTTGGTCCAATCGCGGGCGGTGGGAAGTAAGCCGTTCGCCACCACGCTACCCTGCTCCAGGGTGCCCCCACCGCGCGCGGCGGAGAGCGAAGCCCCCAGGGCCGGAATCTCTTCTTCGCCCTCTTCGGGATTGACCACCGGATCGGTTTCCGTTCCGCGTTCGGGCAGAATCGGCGCAGTTTCGGTCTCCTCTACCTCCACGGTGTCACCCTCGGCGGTGTAAGCAATATCGATGCGCAGGCCGGCCGGGAGCGGGCCCTCGCCCTGGGTAATACGCACCTGAATACCGGTGGACTCCCCCGAGACGTTGTACTCCGTGCCGGGCCGTTCACGCTCGGTTTGGGATTCCTCGCCCACTTCGTACCAATCCGACCACTGCTCCCCGTCCAGGGTGCGCATTTCGATAGAAGCACCCTCGGGCAGGCTCTCCCCGCGGTTCCAGGTCAGCCCGGCCACCGCGAAGGGTTCGTCCACCCGCACCGGGCTGGTGAAGACGGCGTAGTTATCGGCCAGTTCCGCGCCGTCCGCACTATCCTCGGCCCCGTTTTCCGCGTCCCTGTTTGCGGTGCCTTCGTTCTCGGTGCTTTCGTTTCCGGTTCCTGCGGCGCGCAGTACATTCGTGCGCACCGCATTCGGTACGACGCCGCCCGCGGGCCCGGCACTCGCTTCTTGGGCAGGCTCGGCTCCCCCGGTGGGGTGCGAAGCCTCGGTGGGGTGCGCTGCCTCGCGCGGCTCGGCTTCCTTGGAGGAGCCAGGCTTGCTCGCTGATTCTTCCTCGATTTGTGCGGTGGCGGTAGTGGTGAGATCCCCCGCTTCGGTTGTTAGCGGAATAACAATACTGCCCTGTGCATCATCGTTCTCGGCAAAAGCGTAGCCCACAATCGGGACGGCAAGGCCCGCACTCGCGAGCGCCAGCACGGTTCCTAGAACAAGACCGCGACGTTTGGTCATTTTTCCCTCCGGTTCACGCCGCCCGCCACGATGAGAACTCATACGGGCAGCTTCCAGACTTACCTTACGGCAAAAGTCCCAACTTTCACACCCTTAACTCCGTTTTACTTTAACCTCATAAAAATACATCGGTGTTATTCGATTGAGGTCGCGGAGTGAGGGGTGGAGCCGCCTCGCGGATACTCGCAGCTCCACGTTGATTTTAATACGTTTTAGTTAGTGAGAACGACGACGCGCCGCGCGCGCCGCCCGCACGTGCAGCTGCGCCCGCAGCGCGAGCCCGCCCCGGATTGCCCAGCGCAGGGGCGCCTGCCAGGGGCGCGCGTACACGCTATCGATATAGTGCGCCGCGCTGCGGTGATGTTCGCGCAGCATGGCGGCCGGTTGGTCTTTCCAGGAAGCACCCTGGGAGTGAATCACTTCCGCTTCGGGGAGGAAAACCGAGTGCCAGCCCGCCCGAGCCAGGGCCTCCCCCAGGGCCACGTCCTCGAAGAACATGAAATAGGAATCATCGAAACCGCCCACGGCCTCGAAAGCTTCGCGGCGGAGCAGCAGGCAGGCCCCGGAAAGCCAATCCACCGGGTGGGCACGGGTGACATCCGCATTGGAGCGGTAGGAGCGGGAGAAGGGATTATTCGGCCAGATATTCCCGAGCAGCGCGTGCCCCACCCCGGAAACAATCCGCGGGAATTGGCGGGCCGAAGGGTAGATCTCCCCTTCCGGAGTGCGGATGAGCGGACCGAGCGCGCCGGCCCGTGGGAAGCTTTCCGCCCCGCGCACCAGGGCGTCGAGCGAGCCGGGGGTGAACACCACATCGGGATTGGCCACCACCAGCCATTCGCCGGTGAAGCCCTGGGCTCCGCGATTGGCGGCCCGGCCGTAACCGATATTTTCGCCGGTGCGCACCACCTGCGCCCCGTGGGCGCGGGCTACCCGATCCACTTCGGCGTGCTCGGAGCCGTTATCCACAATGATGCATTCGTGGGCTTCCTGCAGGGCTGCCGGGAGGGAGGCGAGAAAAGCTTCCAGTTCCGGCCCGGGATTGAAAGCCACGGTGATGACACGAATGCGCATGGTCCTAGCCTAGCCGAGCCAAGCGCCTCCCGCCCGCGCCACCGTGCTTAACACCGCAGTGCGGCGCTTCTTCCAGCGGGCGACGCGCCCGAACCCCTATGATGAGGTGGTGGCAAAAAACTCACGCGCCGCAGCGCATCTGATCGGTGGACGCCGCACCTCTTCGTGGTGGCGGGTCGTGGTGCTGGTGCTGCTTGCACTTCTGCTCACCTTCGGCACGGCCCTGTGGTCCGCGTGGGCGCGCTACCAGGGGAATATCACCCGGGCGGATATTGATGATCTGGTTCCTTCCGCCGCCGCGGCGGAGCCGGTGGATCCTTCCGCGGGCCGCCCGCTCAATATCCTTGTTCTCGGTTCGGATGTGCGCAGCGGGGCTTCTGATATTGATAACGCTGGGGAATCCGGCGAAGTCGGGGGGATGCGCGCGGATACTACCATGATCATGCATATCAGCGCTGATCGTAGCCGCGTGGATATTGTGTCCGTGCCCCGCGATACCCTCGTGGATATTCCCTCCTGCACGATTCGTACGTCTTCCGGAGGTTCGGAAACGGTCACCACCCGTCCCGCCCCCGAAACCATGTTCAATTCCGCCTTCGCTATTGGCGGCCAGTACGGCGATGTTGCCAGCGCGGCCGCCTGCACCATGACCACCCTCCACCAGATGACCGGCATTACCTTCAACGGTTATATCGTGGTGGATTTTGCGTCCTTTATTTCTACCGTGGATGCCCTGGGTGGGGTTCCCATGTACTTCGCGGATGATCTGTACGACGAGCGCGCCGGCCTCGATATCGCTTCCGGTTGCCGCCTCCTCAACGGCACCCAGGCTCTGGCCCTGGCCCGGGCCCGCTACAGCGTGGGGGACGGCTCGGATATTTCCCGTATTGGCCGCCAGCACGAATTGGTGAGCGCGGTAGCCGCCGAGGCCCTCCGCTCCAATCTCCTCACCGATTTCGGCCGCCTCATGCGCCTGCTCGACGCCGCCACCCAATCCCTGCAAACCTCCCAGGAAATCGGTTCCATCAGCAATATTGTGGGCCTGGCAAATTCGCTGCGTTCCATCGACCCGGCCAATATCCGCTTCTGGACCATGCCTTTCGCGTGGGCCGGGAACCGCGTGGTCGCGACCGATAGCGCCGAATACGTGTGGGAGGCGCTCCGCCGCGACGTTCCGGTACGTGCGGAAAAGAATGCCGACGGCGTTTTCATTGGCCTTCCCCCGGAAGGCAGCCCCGATGCTCTTCCCAGTACCGCCGCGGGTGCTACGCCAAGTGCCGGCAGCACCGCTGCGGGCAGCGAAGGAGCGTCCGGAGCCGCGGGGGGCGCCGATAGCGATACCGCCGCCACCGACGCGAATTCCGAGAGCACGCCTACGCCGGCCTCTCCCGGCGCGGATGAGACCGCTTCCGCCACTTCTCCCACCACCGCCCAGAGCACCGAGTCCGCGCCCGTGTGTACCCGAGAGAATGCGATTCCCTGAGCATGAACCGTTTCCATGGGACTACCCCACCACCGTCCTTCCCGCCTAAGCGCAGGCTTCCGCGGCCTTCCGCGCAGGGCGCGCAGCCGGTCGGCCGCGGCCGCGCCGTGCCCCCGCAGGCACGCGAACAGCATCCTGATGTTTCCGGGGACCCCCGCGGCGCCGGGATTGCCCCCGCCGCCGGTGCTATCCCCGCTGCCGGAGCCACCCGCAATGCCGGGGCTCCGCGCCGGCCCGCTCCCGTGCAGCCCCCCAGCTTCGCGCCGCAGCGCCAGGTAGCGCCCGCTCGCCCGGCTGAATCTTTCGAACAGGCGCCCTCCTACCCGCCGGCTGCTTCCCAGGCGCCGGCTCGTGCCTACGCTCCCCACGCTCCCAACGGCGGCTTTGCGCAGCACAGCGGCTTTGCGCAGCCCGCCGATTTTGGGCAACCCGCACCGGACATGCCCGGAATGGGTGCGCCTGCCCGGCGCGCGCGGCGCCGCCATCCGTGGCGCTGGGTAGCTGGCGTCGTCGTCGTTCTTCTTATTCTTGCGGTGACCTGGCCTACCTACCTGTTCTTCTACGGCAACTCCAAGCTCACCCGCGCGGATGCGCTGAGCGGGGCCGCGGGAACGGCCGGGACCACGTACCTGATTGTGGGCTCGGATGTGCGCGAGGCGGACGGGATCGATGACCCGACCGAAGGCGAGCGCGCGGACACCATTATGCTGCTGCACGTGCCCGAATCCGGGGCGCCGGCACTGGTCTCCCTCCCTCGCGATTCTTACGTGAACGTGCCCGGGGAAGGTGAACAGAAGCTCAATTCTTCCTTCGCGTTGGGCGGGCCGCGGCTGCTGGTGGAAACGGTGGAGGAACTTTCCGGGATGACCGTGGACCACTACATCCAGATTTCCATGGCCGGGGTGCAGCAGATTGTGGACGCTGCCGGCGGGGTGCGCCTGTGTTACGACGCCGACGTGGACGATGCGGACTCGGGCATGGTGTGGGAAGCTGGCTGCCACGATACCAACGGTGCTCAGGCCCTTGCTTTCGCGCGGATGCGTAAATCTGATCCGCTGGGTGACCTGGGGCGTACCAACCGGCAGCGCCAGGTGGTTTCCTCCCTGATTGGCAAGCTGAAGACCCCGGCAACGCTGGTGAATTTCCCGCTGCAGCGGCGCATGGTCGGCACCGCCGGCTCCATTCTCACGGTGGATGAAGGGACCTCGCTGTATAACGTGGGGCGGGCCGGGTTGGCGCTCGGAACTGTGCTGGGCGAAGGTGGCCTGGCCGGCGTTCCCCCGATTGCCGATCTGGACTACCGGGCCAACGGGCAGTCCAATGTGCTCCTCGATCCGCAGCGCACCCCGGAGTTCTTCCGGAAGATGCGCGAGGGGACCCTGACTCCCGCCGATATGCTTCCTAGTTTCTAAAGCGTGATAGTCTCAGCGCGATGACTAGCCCAGCACCAGAGCCAACACCAGAACCGCGTTCCTCCGCCCGCGCCCGGGTGGACAAGCTCGTGCGCCGTTTACTCAAGGGCCAGACCTTCCGGCAGTGGCTCGTGGAATTCATGCAATTCTGCACGGTGGGTTTGGGTGCCTATATCGTCAATGTGGGTATTTTTAATCTGCTGGCGCATACCGGGCTGGTGCGCCTGCCCGGCGATCAGTCCATGACCGCGAAGGTCATTTCCGTTACCCTTTCCGTGATTTTTTCCTGGGTGGCCAACCGCTTGTGGACCTTCCGCACCCAGCGTTCGGCGGAAAAAATGCGGGAATTCCTGCAATTCGTGGCGGTGAATCTGTGCGGGATGGCTATCGAGCTGGGCTGCTTGTGGTTCTCCCGCTACGTGCTGGATATGCGCTCCCAGCTGGCCGATAATATTTCTTCCAATGTGGTGGGGCTGATTCTGGGGACCGCCTGCCGCTACGTGCTCTACCGCTACGTGGTGTTCCGGGTGCGCGAGTAGCGCCGTCGTTCCTACAAGTGCCGGGACTCTCACCGCGACCCTCGCGAAGCTGCACCTACGCGAGGCGCCGCACCGTTTAGAAACGCCGGCGGCGTGCTCCCACCGAAATTTCCCCGCCTGCCGGGAAAACTTTCGCCGGGTCGAGGGCCGCCGGGAGCGCGGCGAGCACCACCGAAAAAATAGGGGGTTGGGCCTGGGATAATTCCAGGCGCCCGCCGTTGCGTTCGGCCAGTTGGCGGGCCAGCGGCAGGCCAAATCCGGTGGAGCCGCCCAGGGAGAATCCCTGCGTGAAAATAGCTTCCACGAATTCGGGGGCTACCCCCTCCCCCTCGTCGCTAATATCGATAATGACGCCCCGGCCGGCTGGACGCGAGGTGACCGTCGTCGTTCCCGCCCCGTATTTCAGCGAGTTTTCCACGCACGTGGCAATAATTTGGGAGAGCGCCCCGGGATCGGAAAGCACCGGGCCGTGCTGACCCACCGTGAAAACCACCTTGCGGCCCGCGGCCGCGAAGGCACGCTCCCATTCCACGCCCTGCTGGGTGAAAATCGGTTGCAGCGCCACCGCTTCCGTGGCGCTTTCCTGGGCGCGCGAGGCGTGGAGCAGATCGGTGACCACCCCGGTGAGGCGTTCCACCTGTTCCAGGCAGCGGGTGGCTTCTTCTTTGACGTCCGGATCGTTGCTCAGGTACTGGATTTCTTCCAGGCGCATGGATAGCGAGGTGAGCGGGGTGCGCAGCTGGTGGGAGGCGTCGGCAGCGAATTGGCGTTCGGCGGAAAGCCGCCCGGCCATCCGATCCGCGGCCCGCGCGATCTCCTCAAAAACCAGGTCGATTTCTTCGATACCGGAGGGTGCCATTTGCGGGCGGGTGGTTCCCGCACCCAGCTGTTCCGCGGCGGCCGCCAGATAAATAAGCGGCGCGGAGATACGGCGCGAGACCCGCATGGCGATCCCCACCGCCACCAAAATAGCCACGATAATCGCCAGGATTTCCGCGCCCAGGAAAAGCAGCATATCCCGGCGGGCCCGCGCTTCATCGAGGGCATTGCGCGGGATCGTCACCCCGCCCATCACCAGCGCCGGAATCCCGACCAGCAAAATGGCGGCCAGCGCGGTGCGGATCGTCATCCGCAAAGAACGTGCGCGCATGGGTTCTTCTTAGCGTGTTTCGAAACGGAAGCCCAGTCCCCGCACCGTGGAGATATAGCGAGGGCTATCAACGTCGTCGCCCAATTTACGGCGCAACCACGAAATATGCATATCGAGTTTCTTCGAGGCGGAAGCCTTTTCATCCCCCCACACTTCACTGAAGAGTGCCTCACGCGAAACAACATCCCCCGCGCGGCGAATGAGCGCGGTGAGCAATTCAAATTCTTTCGCGGTGAGCGCCAGCTCCACGCCCCCGCGCAGCGCCCGGCGCGCCCCGGTATCCACCGAAATATCTTGGGCGGTGAAATGATCGGTGCCCTGTTCGGTGCGCCGCAGCAGCGCCCGCACCCGGGCCAGCAGTTCCGCGAGCCGGAACGGCTTGGTGACGTAATCATCGGCCCCGCTATCCAGACCCACCACCATATCGACTTCTTCGGCGCGCGCGGTGAGAATAAGGATAGGGAAAGTGTGGCCTCGCCCGCGGGCCTGCCGCGCCACATCCAGGCCGTCCATATCCGGCAACCCGAGATCCAAAACCATAATATCTACTCCGTGAGCGAGCTGTTCCAGAGCATCCAGCCCGGTATCAACACACGTCACGGCATATCCTTCCCGCGCGAGCGCACGGGCCAGCGGTCCGGAAATAGCGGCGTCATCCTCAACAAGAAGCAAAGTAGTCACACTGAAAGTCTAAGCTATTTTCTTTTTTCACTCAGGGGCGTGGCCTGGGGGCGCAAAGCGGCGCCGAAACACCGTTCTTAATGCGCCCGAATGCGGCGCAGCTCCAGCACCTCGGTGGCCCCCAGGCCCTGGAGGGTAGGAGTCCCCACCGAGATCGTGGTGAAGCGATTCTCCCCCACCGCTTTGAGCGCGGTAGCCACCGGCCGCGAGGTGAGGACCGTGCCCGGGGAGGCCACATCCGCCAGCCGGGACGCCATATTCACCGAGGGCCCGAACACGTCACCGAAACGCCCGAGCACCGGCCCCCAGGTGAGAGAGGCCCGCACCGCCGGAATTTCCGGAGTATCGCGCAGAGCCTGGGTCACATCGCAGACGATATCCGCCCCGGTGACGATATCGTCCGCGATAAAGAGGAACGCATCGCCCATGGATTTCACCACGCGTCCGCCCCCGCCGGTAATCACGGCCCGGCAGGTGTAATCGAAACGCTCAATAAACTCCATGAACTGCCGCGATGTCATCCGCTCGGTCCGGTTCGTGAAAGACACAATATCGATAAAGCCAACGGCGCGCGGCAGCTGCGGGATCGCATCATCCTCATTAATATGCGCGATTTCCGCTTCGGTGTGGCGCAGCAGCGCAGCGGCCTGCCGCGACCAGGTGTAGGCCGCGGTGCGCCGCAAAAATTCTTCAATATCCGGGAAATGATCAAGCACCCAACGCCGTGCATCCACCGGCCCGAGCCCGCCGCTAGTTTCCGCCAGCTCCAGGAGCGTTTCCACATGCCATTGCAGCATGCGATCCACGTTGTGGGCACTGGCGCGCAGCAGCGAAGTGAGGGCCGATTCGGTGAGCGGAGATTCCCCGAGCGATTCCGCCATCGCCCGCATCGCCCGAATATCCCCGTCCGTGAAAACAAGTTCACTATCTTCATCCACGATGGAGGGGAAACCGAGGGCCAGCCAAAAACGCCGCACCCCTTCCGTATCCATATTGGTCAGCTCCGCCGCCTGACGCAGGGTGTAGCGCGGCAGCCCACCCTCGAGGTGTTCCATATAGGCGGAGAAAGCGGTGCCTTCCGTTTCCGCAGGCTGCGGCTCATTGCGCGGTTCTTTGTGTTGCGACGACGCCGGCGCAGCCGGCAGTGCGGACTGCGGAACGCGCGTGGCACCCCCGGGCCGGCTACCACTATCCGGGAGGGAGGTGCGCGAACGCTGCGGGGTGCGGGCGGCGGTTTCCCGGCTCGGCACAAAATTACGATCCACCGGGGCTTCCATACGGGCGGCATTCCCGGAGCGCGGCACCCCCGATTCGGGGCCAAGGGGCAGATCAGCTGCGGTATTGCGCCGCAACTGGGCCATATCATCCGCGCTCAGCTGCGCGCTAGCGGCCGGCTGGGCCCCGCCCCCGAGGAGGTAGGCGATGAGGTCCGGGCTCATGGCCGGGCCGATGCTGGAGTGCTCCCGCGCACTCCGGCCCGCCCCGGCGCCGGTTCCGCGTGATGTTTCGGATTGGGATGCGGGGCGCGGCGCGCTAGCGAATTGCTCAGCCACACTCGCCCCTTCCCTAGCTGCTTAGCACCGGCGCGGCGCCACCTCAGGTGAGGAGAACGGGGAGCGCCAACCGCCAGCTATAAATAAAGTGCCTTCCATCACAGTATACTAGTCGTCCTTGACACTAACGTCCATGTTTTCATCCGGGGATTTTGCTGGGAGTGGAGTGGCGGGTAGCCGCGGGCTATTCTGGAGCAGTGGAGAATAAACGAGAACACACAGAGATTGATGCCCTCGCGGACCGCTATTTCCAGCGCGTCCTCGATACCTCACCCGAAACGGTGACGTTCACCGGCCTGCCCGGTGCCCCTGAAACCAAGCTTGATGATTACTCCCCCGCCGGGATTGCCGCGCATATCGATAATGTGCGGGAGACCCTGGCGGCCCTCGATCACCTTGAAGAGCGCGATGCCACGGATCGGGTGACCGCCGCCGGCCTGCGCGATCGCCTCGGTCTGGAAATTGAACTGTATGAAGCCGGCGAAGAAGTCGGCAAGCTCAATGTTATTGAATCCCCGCTCCAGGGGATTCGCGATGTTTTTGATGTGATGCCCCAGGAAAATGCTTCCGATTGGGAAACCATCGCGGCGCGCCTGAGTGATGTGCCGCGGGCCCTGGCCGGCTACCGGGAATCCCTGGCCCAGCGGGCCGCGTCCGGTCCTGTTTTCGCGGCTCGGCAGGTGGAGCGCTGCTTGGAGCAGGCCCTCGCTGCCGCCTCCGATTCGGGTAGTTTCGCCGGGCTGGCCCAGCGCGGTGCGGCCACCGCCCCGGAACTTACTGAGGCTTTGGAGCAGGGCGCAGCTCAGGCCCGCGCCGCTTACGGGGAACTGGCGGAAACCCTGCGGGGTCTGCTCCCGGGGGCCACCGAAAATGATGCGGTGGGCCGGGATCGTTACGCGCTGCATTCGCGCGAATTCCTGGGCGCCGTCGTCGATCTGGATGAAACATACGAGTGGGGTATCCACGAACTGGAGCGTATCGACGCGGAACAGCAGGCCATCGCGCGCGAGCTGTACGGGGAGGGCGTGAGCGTGAACGAGGCCCTCACCCGCCTCGATCAGGAGGAACGCTACACCCTGCACGGCGTGGAGGAATTGCGTTCGTGGATGCAGCAGACCGCCGATGGTGCCATGGCCGCTGCCACGCAGTACTTCGATATTCCCGAGGCGATGCGCACCATCGAATGCATGATCGCGCCTTCGAATTCGGGCGGTATTTACTACACGGGTCCCTCCGATGATTTTTCGCGGCCGGGGCGTATGTGGTGGTCGGTGCCGGAAGGCGTGACCGAATTCCACACCTGGCAGGAAAAGACCACCGTCTACCACGAAGGGGTGCCGGGTCATCATCTCCAGCTGGGTCTGGCCGTCTACCTCAAGGATCAGCTCAATGCGTGGCGCCGCCAGGCCTATTGGGTTTCCGGGCACGGGGAAGGCTGGGCGCTGTACGCCGAAGCCCTCATGGCCGAGCTCGGCTTCCACGAGGATCCGGGTGACCGCATGGGCGTGCTCGATTCCGAGCGGCTGCGCGCGGCCCGCATCGTGGTGGATATGGGCGTGCACCTGGGTAAGGATGCCGGGAAGGTGGCCGGCGGGCAATTCGGCACCGGCGCTTGGGATCACGACGCCGCCTGGCGTTTCCTGCGCGCGAATGTGGCTATGGAACAGTCCTTCCTCTCCTATGAGCTGGATCGCTACCTCGGCTGGCCGGGGCAGGCCAGCGCCTACAAGGTGGGCGCGCGGATCTGGAAGGAGCTGCGTGAGGAAGCCCGGGCCCGCGCGGGTGCCGGTTTCGACCTCAAGGCGTGGCATATGAAGGCCCTGCGCCTGGGCGGGGTGGGCCTGGACGTGCTGCGCAGCGAGCTCTCGCGCTAGGCCGGTCTTTCCTATGCCGATGACTCATGACGGGGGCGGCGCGGCGCATACGCCCGCGCTGCCCTCCCTTACCTTGGCGCTGGCCAGCCAATCCCCCGCGCGCCTCGCCACCTTGCGGGCCGCGGGCGTGGAGCCGCTGGTGCAGGTTTCGCACGTGGATGAAGATGCACTGCTCGCGCGAGTGCACGGGGGTCCTTCCCAAGGGGTGCTGGCGCTGGCCGCGGCCAAAGCCCGCGATGTGGCCGCCACTCCCGGGCCAGCCCAGGGCGCCGATTTTGTGGTGGGCTGCGATTCCATGTTCGAATTCGAGGGCGAAGTTTACGGGAAACCGCATTCCCCGGAGGTGGCCCGCGAGCGCCTGGCCCGCATGTCCGGCAATTCCGGGATTCTCCACACCGGGCACTGCCTGGTTCACGTTCCTTCCGGGCGTTCCCTGGCCGGGATTTCCCGCGCGAAAGTGACCTTCGCGCACCTGAGCGAAGCGGAGATTGAGGCGTATATCGCCACCGGGGAACCCCTGGAAGTGGCCGGTTCCTTTACCGCGGACGGCTTGGGAGGCCCCTTTATTGACCGCCTTGAAGGTGATTACCACGGGGTGGTGGGGATTTCCCTACCGCTGCTGCGTTCCCTGGTGGAGCACCTGGGCCTGTCCTTCACCCAATTCTGGGCGAAGCCGGCCCGCCCGGCCCTCGGGGTGCTCCCGGAGGCCGCGCAGCGTTTCTTAGCCGATAGCCACCACGGCACGGTTCATCACGGCGCGGACGGTTTCCTGCTGTGCGGTTGCGGGAAACGCCATTGGGGGATGAACGGGGCGGCCGGAATCGCGGCTTTCCGGCGCCACGCCGGGCATATCCAGATCCTGCTTCAACACCGCTCCCCCTGGAGTCACGGCGGTGCCACCTGGGCTTTCCCGGGTGGAGCACGCGAATGGGACGAGGAGCCCTGGGAGGGTGCCCTGCGCGAATTCACCGAGGAGACCGCACTGGCTCCCACGGATCTGCGCCGCGGCGGGGAGCTCACCACCGCGCATGTGGATTGGTCCTATACCAGTTTTGTGGCGCGCTGCCGCGATGGGCTGGAGGCGGTGGCCGACGGGGAATCCATGGAGTTGCGCTGGGTGAACGTGGAGGATGTTGCCTCCTACCCGCTGCTTCCTTCCTTCGCGGCCACCTGGCCGCAGGTGCGCGAGCTGGCCCGCACCACCCTCGATTGGAACGACGGCGCGCGCGGCTAGCGCCGCGCGATCGCTCTCCCGCGCGTAATTAGCGCGGCATGGAAGCCGTGGTCGAGCAGGTCTCCGGCTCAGGAATCCTCGTTGACGTTCGCCGGCAGGCCGGCCACATAGGGGTGGTCGGTGCCGGTGGGCCCGAGGCTTTGCGCCCCGCCCGGGGAGCCCAATTCGGAGAAGAATTCCGCATTGACTGCGGTGAATACTGACCATTCTTCGGGAACATCATCTTCGTAATAGATGGCTTCCACCGGGCAGGCCGGTTCGCAAGCCCCGCAATCCACACATTCGTCCGGATTAATGTAGAGGGTACGGTCCCCTTCGTAAATGCAATCCACCGGGCATTCGTCCACGCACGCCCGATCTTTGGTATCGACGCACGGCAAGGTAATGACATAAGCCACCGGTGTCACCTCCTCCTCTACCGTAATCCGAGCTCACGCCCAGCACCAAATCTAGTGACCGGGCGCGGGGGCTGGAGCTGGTGCGGGAGCGCCTTCGGCTTGCGGAGCGGGGGCGGGCGGAGCGGCCGGCTCCGGCTTCGGGCAGGTGCGGCCGTGATCGGGCTGGTAGGTCCAGTCATAGGACGAATCCTCAACGACCTTATCCCCCAATTTCACGGTGCGAGACACGGTCACGGTAAATCCGGGATCGCCCAAGCCTTGGGGCTCGCAATCCGGCCCCTTACCTTCCGTCATAACCGGCTGGCGGTAATTGCGCGGTTCCGAGGTCCAGGTTTCGACGTCGTAATACTTCGTCGACCACAGCTTCGTGACCACGTACCCGCCCTCGAGATAGGTGTCGATCACCGCGCCGTACGGGGTGGTGTTCTTCCATTTCACGTCTATGGAACCGGACCACAGCGTTGATTCGCGGCCCATGGGGTAACGGGAAAAATGCTTGGTGTGGGGGCGGTGCTCCACATCCTCGTAACCGGCCAGGTAACCAATATTGAACACATTTGTGGCCAGCTGGGAAAGCCCGCCGCCCAGGGCCTCGTTATTGAAGCCGTTCATAACCACCCCGGAGGACACGAAGCCTTCTGAGTATTCGATGGGGCCGAGCGCTGCTTCCAGGGAGAACGTCTCATCGGGTTTGACCAGGGTATCGGTGATTTTCCGGGTACCCACCCGCAGGTTGGTGGTACGCACCGAATCGCTGGTGAGCGGGGTGGAAATCTCCGAGACCACTTCCTTGACCCCGAGCTTTTCCGCATCCGCGGTGCTGAAGGCCGCCGGAATCGGAGCGGGGCTCAGTTCCACGAGGCGCTCGGCGGCAGCGGTGCGCAGCGCGGCCACCTGGGCGCCGGAAGCGAGGGCGGCGTCGTCAATACCCACGCCGTCCTGGGAGGGAATAATCGTGGGCGTGGTGTGGTCCACGATCTCAATGCGGGCATCCACACCCGGTTTGAGCAGGTCCGGGGCGGCGGCCCGTACCGCATCGCCCAGAACCTTGCCGTCCAGCTTGAGCTGAAGCGCCGCGCCTTCCGGCACGAAAGAGGCCGCCTGCGCCAGAGTTTCCGGGCTAAGGTTCACGGCCCGGTCCCCCACCTTCGCGGTGAGATCGCCGGATACCAGCGGCCCAGCCAGCTCCGCGCGCGCCTTTTCGGCAGCTTCGGTGCTAATGGCAGGCTCGGCGGGCACCGCTTCCAGTTCAATACGTTCTTGGCCGCGCAACGGTTGCTCAATCAGAGCGGTGCGGGTAGCCTCCGGGTCGACGGCGCGCCCGGCTTGCGCCGGGCTGAGCTGCGCCGTCGTACCTTCCATCATGAGGGTGGCATTACGCGCTTCCACCCCGGTGCTGTTACGAATGGTATCTACCTGGGCGGATAATGCGGCGTCGTCCACGGTGACCTTCGGGGCGACCTCGCCCTTGCCCGTGAGTTGGTGGAAAATCTCCACGGGGTTGAGGGTGAAACCGGTCAGGCTCTCCACCGTGGCCGCCGCGTCCACGCTCAGGGAGTAATCGCCCGGGTTCACGCTCACGCTGGTGCCCTCCACAACTACCTCAACCGGGCGGGCCACCCGCGCGGCGACCTCACCACTGAGATGTTCGGTGGCGGTGGCGGTATTCATCCCGCCGATCTCAATGCCGGCCACCGTGGTACCCCGCGCGACGCGGTCGGCGCTGTACCAGGCATAACCCACGTAGGCGAGCAGCAAAATCGCAATAACCGCGGAAACAATCCAGGGCCAGCGCAGCTTGCGGGTAGCTTCCACCTGCCGGAATTCCCCGGTGTCGAAAGGCGTGTCAGAACCCGCGGGGCGCACCGCGGTATCTTCGAGACCTACACTTTGCGGCGTGTGCTCAGGTCGCATGCGTCCTCCTGTGGTTGATCCTGGTTGGCCTGCGGGTGTGGGCCCGGAGGCGTGGAATGCCGGCGGCGCACCAGAGCGCCGATCAGCGGGAATGCCCCGGCGAGCGGAGCCAGAACAAGCCAGAGATTCGCGGCCACCCCGTGGAAGACCACGATGTCACCGTAGCCGGGGGCGGCAAAAGCCCAGAAGGTGAGGGCCACTTCACCCAGCCAGAATCCAGCCCAGCACCATGATCCTAGCCAATCGCGGGCGAAAGATGCGCCACTGGCAATGAGCAGCGTGGCGAGGAGCGGGCCGACCCACACAATATCGGTGGCCAGGCCGGGAATTCCCGCCAGCCCCGCGTGAGTGACCGCGGCCAGCGCCCCGGCGAAGGCCCCGAGCAGCAGGCCGGTGGCGAGCTTCGCGCACGTCCGCAGCGCGGTTCCCAACGTATTCGGGCGCGCGGACCGGGCCGAAAGTGGCGCATGGGACGAGGCGTCCCCCGAGACGCGGGGTACGTTCGGGCGCGGGGTGCGGTTCCTCATCTCACTCCTTGTCTGGGCGGGCGCGCCGCTGGTAGGCCGGGCCGCAACCGCGGGCGGGTAGAACAGCCGCGCCGCGGGCGGGCGCTACTTCTTCGCGCGCTTCTTCCGCCCGGCGATTTTGCCGCGTTCCACCGCGCTGAGCACGACTTTGCGCACCCGCACCGATTCCGGGGTTACTTCCAGGCATTCGTCATCAGCAGCGAATTCCATAGCTTCTTCTAGGGTAAGCCGTCGGGGCGCTTGCAGGGTCTCAAACACGTCGGCGGTGGCCGAGCGCATATTTGTCATTTCCTTGGCGCGCACCACATTGACGTCCATATCCTCGTCGCGCGGGTTTTCGCCCACCACCTGGCCCTCGTACACTTCCTGGCCCGGGGTCACGAAGAACGTGCCGCGATCTTCCAGGCGCTGGAGAGCGTAGGCGGTGACCTGCCCAGCCCGGTCAGAGACCAGAGAGCCGGTGGCCCGCGAAGAAATTTCGCCCATCCAGGGGGCGTAGCCCTCCGAAATGGAGGCGGCAATGCCGGTGCCGCGGGTCTGGGTGAGGAACGCGGAACGGAAACCAATCATGCCGCGCGCCGGCACCACAAATTCCATGCGCACCCAGCCGGTACCGTGATTCGCCATCGTTTCCATGAGCCCCTTGCGGGCGGCCATGAGCTGGGTGACCGCGCCGAGGTATTCTTCCGGCACGTCAATAGTGGTGCGCTGCATCGGCTCGCATACGGTTCCGTCAATGGTGCGGGTGACGACCTGGGGCTTGCCCACCGTCAGCTCGAAGCCTTCGCGGCGCATCTGCTCTACCAGAATCGCCAGGGCCAATTCCCCGCGATCCTGCACTTCCCAAGCGTCAGGGCGGCCGGTGGGGAGCACCCGGATGGACACATTACCCACGAGTTCCTGATCGAGGCGATCCTTGACCTGCCGCGCGGTGAGCTTATGGCCTTTACCTTCGGTCCCGGCCAGCGGCGACGTATTAATCCCGATAGTCATAGAAATAGCCG
Organism: Actinotignum timonense; assembly: GCF_002860685.3. GTDB lineage: Bacteria > Actinomycetota > Actinomycetes > Actinomycetales > Actinomycetaceae > Actinotignum > Actinotignum timonense. The sequence continues at coordinate 2,185,084 of NZ_CP136960.1, forward strand.
GGTCATCCACGTGGATGGGCGGCAGCGGGCGCGGATCCTCCGGATCCACCAGGGAATCACCAATCGTAATATCCGGAATACCCGCGATCGCCACAATATCGCCGGCCCGGGCAGAGGTGGCCGGCTTACGTTCCAGGCCTTCGGTCAGGAGCAGTTCCGAGATATGGGCCGACGACGTCGTACCATCAGCGCGTACCCACGCAACTGTCGCGCCCTTCTTAATGGTGCCCGAATAAATACGCAGCAGGGCAATACGGCCAAGGAAAGGCGAAGCATCCAGATTGGTGACCTGGGCGGCCAGCGGGGCATCCGCCTCGAAATGCGGGGCGGGAATGTAGTTGACAATCGCCTCGAAAAGCGGCTCCAAATCGGCACTATCGGGCAGCTGGCCGTCCGCCGGGCGGGTCAGGCTCGCGCGCCCGGCCTTCGCGGAAGCGTAAATCACCGGGGTTTCCAGGAGCGAATCGAGCATATCCGGATCGGGATGATCCAGGTCGGAGGCGAGGGAAAGGAGGAGATCCTGGGTTTCGGATTCCACCTCGGCGATGCGCGCGTCCGGGCGATCCACCTTATTAATAACAATAATGACGGGCAGCGAGGCTTCCAGGGCCTTGCGCAGCACGAAACGAGTTTGCGGAAGCGGGCCCTCGGAGGCGTCCACGAGCAAAATAACGCCGTCCACCATGGACAGGCCGCGTTCGACTTCCCCGCCGAAATCGGCGTGGCCGGGGGTATCGATCACGTTAATGGTGATGCCCTCAGGTGCGCCGGCTGCGGCCGCGGCCGGCCCGCGGTAATGGATCGCGGTGTTCTTCGCGAGGATGGTGATGCCTTTTTCGCGTTCCAGTTCTCCGGAATCCATGACGCGCTCCCCGGTTTTCTCCACGGTGGCGCGCTCCCCGAAAGCCCCGGCCTGCCACATGAGCGCGTCCACGAGAGTGGTTTTCCCGTGATCAACATGCGCCACAATGGCAACGTTGCGAAGATCGTTGCGACTATCCATAACCTACTTCCCTGCCGGCCCGCGCCGGCGTTGTGACATACGGGCTGCGCGAGCGCAAACCCCTGGCAATGTTACTCGCCTGGCCCGCACTGTATATGCCACCATGTCAAGAATCACCACGACCGGCTGCGGGAATCGGCAATCGGGGCGCGAACGTGGGAAAATATGCTTATGTCTGCACGTTATCGTCTTCGCGGCGCCTCGGCCGCCCCCGCCGCCGGGCTGTGCGGCGCCATCGGAATCATCGCGCTGGTCATGCAGGTGTGGCAGGGCGGATGGGGTTATTTGCCGCCCGCGGCCGTGTTCGCCGCCGGCATGTGCCTGGCCGGGTACGCGCTCTTCTACTTGCCCAGCGTAGACGTAGACGGTTCCGGAGTGACGATACGCAATACCTTCCGCGACCTGCGGGTTCCGTTCCCGCGGCTGCGCGGGGTCGAATCCGGGTACGGTCTTGTTATCACGACGACGGACGGAGCGGCCATCCACGCCCGCGCCTTCGGCTCCGTCGGGCGCCCCACCCCGGATACCCGCCGCGCCGTCCCGGTCCACGATTCCGGGGATCATACGGTCACCACGGCAACGCTGCCGGTGCGGAAGTTCATTGAGTCGGTGGCCTCCCGTTATGTTCCCGCGGGGGCCCCGAGCGAGCATCCACGGGTGGAGCGGCACTGGGCCTGGGATCGGCTCGCTTTCGCGGTAGCTGGAGTGCTCGGGGTGCTCGGCGGTATTGCCTGGTCGGTGGCGCTATGAGTGCCCAACCCGGTGAGGTGACCCTGCGTTCGCGCGGCCAGATCGTTAAAGGCGGCCTCCTCAGTGCCCTTGGCATCGCGCCCCTGATTCTCATCGCGGCCGGGGTTCCCATGCCGCTCTCCGCTCTTGCTGCCGGCTTCCTGGGGGCCGGGGTGGCCGGGGCCGCCTATTCTTTTTTCTTCCTCCCCGAGTTGCGCTATAGCGCAGCGGGCCTGACCATTATTAACCCGTTGCGTACCATCTACCTGCCCTGGGGCGCGGTTGCGCGCTTCACAACCCGCTTCTATCTCACCACCCATGCTCGGGGCGGGCAGCAGTGGGATGCGGCGGCGTTCCCGGCCGGCGGTGCGTTGGCGGCCGGGCGCCGGCTTCTTCCCGCCCGGCATCCGGCTGCCGCTCGCCACGCTGATCTTCCCGCGCTGCCCGGGCGCGGCGCTACTACCCGCACCCGCTGGGTCACCCTCGCCCGGGCCGCGGAACAGCTGCGCGCCGCCCACTCCCGTGCCCTTGAGACTGCGGACCACCCGGATAGCACAAACCGCCCGGTACGATCCGTGGATCGTAACCGAGCGGTTCTGTGTGTGGCGTGGGTGGCTTGCCTAGCCGCGGCCTGCGGCCTGGCATTCACCTGAGCGCCAAAGTAACTCTCGCCTAGTTGGCGGCGTCGTCGTTCTCATTCAAACGCAAACGCGAGACTTCACGGCCCTGCTTACGCAGCAGCGCGTGGCGTTCTTCGCGGCGGCGGCGCTGCTCAATCGGTTCCGGAACCGGAGCGGCAGCCAGGAGGCGCTGAGTGTAGGCTTCCTGCGGGTTGTGGAGAACATCCTCGCGCTGGCCCGCTTCCACGACCTTGCCGTTTTGCAGCACCACCACGCGGTGCGAGAGCATATCGACCACCGCGAGATCGTGCGAAATGAAGAGACAGGCGAAGCCCATGTCGTCCTGAAGTTCGGAGAGCATGGTGAGAACCTGGGCCTGGACGGACACGTCCAGCGCGGAGGTCGGTTCATCCGCGATGAGGAGCTTGGGGCGCAGGGCCAGGGCACGGGCGATGCACACGCGCTGGCGCTGCCCGCCGGAAAGCTCATGCGGGTAGCGGTTGAAGGAGGAACGCGGCAGGCGCACCGCATCGAGCAGGTCGTACACCCGCTGGCGGCGTTCCGCCTTGGTGCCGACCTTATGAACATCGAGCGGTTCCATAATGCAATCGCCCACCGGGAAACGCGGGTCGAGCGAGGCGGCCGGATCCTGGAAGACCACACCCACGTGCTGGCGCAGTTCCTGGGCGTGCTTACGCGAAGCGCCCACGAGGTCCTCACCGAAGATCTTCACCTCACCGGAGGCCGCCGGGATGAGCCCGAGCACGCACTTGCCGATGGTGGATTTACCGGAACCGGATTCACCCACGAGGCCCACGATTTCACGCTCGGCAACGTCCAAGGACACATGGTCAACCGCGCGGAAGGGCTCCTTGCCGGGAATCTCGTATTCGATAACGAGATCCTTAGCTTCCAGCACCTTCTTATTGAGGTCAATAGAAGCTTCCTTTTCCAGGGAGAAACCGAATTGCTCGCGGCCCTGGCCCAGATGCGGCACGGCTTCCAGCAGACGGCGCGTATACGGGTGCTTGGGGTGGTTCAGAACCTGAACGACGTCGCCCGATTCCACAATCTCACCCTTGAACATCACATGGACCCGGTCGGCCATATCCGCGATAACACCCATGGAGTGGGTGATGAGGAGGATGCCGGTATTCAGCTGGTCCTTGAGGGAGCGCAGCAGGTCGAGGATATCGGCCTGGACCGTCACGTCCAGGGCGGTGGTCGGTTCGTCCGCAATAATGACGGAGGGGTTGGCGATGAGCGCAATCGCGATGACCACGCGCTGGCGCTGCCCGCCGGAAAGCTGGTGCGGGTACTGGTTCATGCGCTCTTCGGCATCGGGCAGCCCGACAGCCTTGAGCATGGCAACCGCGCGATTACGGGCGTCTTCCCCGAAGGCGAGCCCGTGGGTTTCCAGACCTTCCGTCATCTGGCGGCCAATGGTAAGCACCGGGTTGAGGGCGGTCATGGGTTCCTGGAACACCATGCCCACTTCGGCGCCGCGCAGGGCGCGCATGCCCCGCGAGGTCATCCCGCGCACTTCCCGCCCGGCCACCTGCACACTTCCGCTAATAACAGCGTTGGAAGGGAGCAGGCCGAGGGCCGTGGTGGAGGTAACGGACTTGCCGGAACCGGATTCGCCCACCAGGCCCACCACTTCACCCGGGCGCACATCAATACTCACGCCGCGCACGGCGTGAACCGCACCGAATTCGGTAGCGAATTTGACGTCCAGTTCACCGAAGCCGAGCACCGGCTTATCGGTTTTCGGGTGCGGGGTGACGACGGGCTGGTCAGCCTTCAGCGTGGCCGTGGCCGCGGAGGCAGCTTTATCGTGCGTTGTTGCAGCGCGTTTTCCGAGACGCATTTATTCGCCCTTCCTTTCGGTGGCGTCCGATGCGGGAGCGGCGTGCTCGCCACCCGTCGCGGTGGTGGCCGCGGTGGTCACCGGCATGAGATCAGCTTCGACGTCGTTCTCAATATGTCCTTCGGCAAGGGCCTTCATCTTGCGGCGCGAGACCGCAGAACGCTGGCGCGGATCGAAAGCATCACGCAGGCCGTCACCGATGAAGTTAATGGACAGCGCGATGATGAGGATCAGACCGGCCGGGGCGAAGAAGAGCCAGGGGCGGGTCGAGAACGTGGTCTGGTAGGTAGAAATAAGCAGGCCGAGCGAAGTTGCCGGCGGGCGCACCCCGAAACCGAGGAAGGACAGCGACGTTTCCAGCAGAATTGCCGAAGAAATCGACAGGGTTGCCGAAACAATAATCGTGCCCAGGCAGTTCGGGAGGATGTGGCGGAAAATAATACGCCACGGGGAGGCTCCCAGCGCGCGGGCCGAGGCCACGAATTCGCGTTCGCGCAAGGAGAGCACTTCGCCGCGCACCAGGCGCGCCAGGCCCGTCCAGGAAAGCACACCCAGCATAACCGCGAGGAACAAAATGCCCTGGCTTCCCACCATCTTGCCGATAACCGCGGCGAGGATGAGCAGCGGGATCACGATGAAGAGGTCGGTGATGCGCATGAGGATCGCTTCGGTCCAGCCGCGGAAATAACCGGCGGCCGCGCCGATAACCGTTCCAATAATGGTGGAAACCAGCCCGACGACGAAAGCGATAATAATAGAAATCTGGGTGCCCTTCATGGTGAGGGCGAAGTAGTCCTTACCGATATTGTCCTGCCCGAAGGGGTGTTCGCCCAGCGAGGTCCAGGTCAAGGTCGGTTTGCCGTTATTGACGACTTCCAGGACATCCGTGTAATTGTGGCGCCACAAACCGGAGAAGTGCCAGTGCAGCCCAAAGAAGCTCATATTCCAGCCAATGGACAGGAAGGCCACCAGCGTCACAAGAATAAGAACGACAGCGGATACCATCGCGGGCTTATGCCGCAGGAAGCGGCGCAGCACCAGGCGCCCCTGGGAATAGGAAGGGCTGGAGGAAGCGAGCTGAGCGTCGTCGACCTCAACAACGTGTTCCGGGTCGAGCGACGCGACGGTTGTTTTCGAGCGATTCTCACTCATCGGATTCTCCTCGGGCTTGGTGACGATTCATGGGGGTAGTCAGGCTCATGCTTACCGCCTAATCCGAGGATCGACGTAGGCGTACATGATGTCCGCGACCATATTCATGAGCACCGCGGCTCCGCCGGTGACCAGGAAGAAGGCCATGACGGGGGCCGGGTCTACCTGGGCCAGGCCGGTTCGGAAGAGTTCACCCATGCCCTTCCAGCCGAAGACCGTTTCGGTAATAACTGCGCCGCCGATGAGGCCCGCGAAATCGAAAGCGATGATGGTGAGCAGCGGCAACATGGCGTTGCGGAACGCGTGCCGGGTGATAACCGTATGTTCGGGCAGGCCCTTGGCGCGCGCGGTACGGATGTAATCCTGACCGAGCACTTCCAGCATGGACGAGCGCGTATAGCGCGTATAGGACGCGATGGACATGAGCGTCAGCGAGATCGTCGGCAGCAGGAGGTGGGTGAAGGAATCCAGGAAGCTGAGCCAGAAGACGTGGCTGCCCTGGAAATTCGGGGTCATCGAACCGATGGTGGAAATCGGACGGTTCTGGGTGAGCGGCAGGTAGGTGGACCAGTAGCGGGCGGCGAAATCGAAGATAATCGCGATCCACACCGAGAACACGGCCCAGATCGAGGCCCAGGTGACCGAGCGGCGGGCGTAGCCACCGAAGAAGTAGGACACGCCCACGGAGGCGGCAATCCCGAGAGCCAGAATCAGGAAGAGGAAGCCCCACGTGGGCTCCCAGAGCATATTCGAGCAGGCCGCCACGATAACGAACATAATCGCGGCATTGGCGCCCACCACAGCAAAGCCGCGCTTATTGGAGAAGCCGAGGAAGAGGCCGGTGAAGAGCACTGTGCCGGCCAGGCCCATGAGGGCTTCGATCCACAGCCCGCCGGTGGGTTCCAGGAAGGCGCGGGTTACGGAAATGTATTCCATGACGCCGAAGGCGATAGCGAAGCTGATGCCCGCGGCCATGGCGCGCCGCTTCGGGCCGCCGGCCACGAGGGCCTGCACAAAGAGTGCGAAGATACCGGCAAATATGACGATGGTAACCAGTGAGATTGTTGGATCTGCCAGCCAGTCATTAAAGCGAATAGCGCCGTATTCCTTCAGGAGCACCGCGAAGACGAAAGCGGGCAGTGAGTAGAAGGTGAAGGCGAGGAAGGTCACGACGTAATCGAAACCGGTGTAGCGGCGGATAGCGCTCATAACACCGAAGAAGATTCCGAAGAAGATCGCGAGGAAGGTGGCCGCCAGCACGAGGCGCAAGGTGGCGGAAGCGGCCTGACCGAGCATGTCATTAACAGACTGTCCGGAACGATTGACGCCCAGGTCGCACTGGCCGATGAAGCATTTCGCTGCTCCGGTCAGCCAAGTCCAATAGCGCTCGTACCAGGGCAGGTCGAGGCCCATGAAGGAGGAGCGCTGCTGCATGAGGTTTTCGCGATTCGGGTTATTGGATTCGCGAAGGTCCTCGAGGGGGTCGCCCGAATTAATCGTAAGAACGAAGATAAGGAGCGACGCGGCCCAGAGGATAAGTACTGAGATGCCAATTCGTTTGGCGATGAATTTATACACCGCGAGACTTCTTTCCGTTCTGTGTGCCGATGGGCGCCGGTTCGGACAATTTTACTCGGTGACTATAGTACATAAGCATTTCCAGACGAAATGGGACGTGGGATGTGACACAGGAAGGGTGATAAAACTGCACGCCCGGAGGGGCCGCAAGCGCGGCCCCTCCGGTGCAGCTAGAAAATAACTATTACTTCCTGTGCATAAGGCTAATTACTCAGCCTTGGCGGGTGCGGAGCCCCAGCTCCACTTTTCGGCGTTCCAGGCGATACCGGACTGGGTGACGTTGCGCTCAACGTTCTCCATACCGGTGGTGTACGCCGCGATGCCCGGGTGGGTGAAGAGCGGGATACCGAAGAGGTCATTCCACAGTTCCTTCTCAATCACCTTCTTGGCTTCCTTCTGGACCTTCGGATCCAGGCTGGAGGAAACCTTGTCCCATTCGGTATCAACAGTGGCGTTGTTGTAACCGGTCTGGTTCTGGCCACCGTTGGACTTGTAGATATTCGCGCCGGAAACGATCTGGCCGGAGCCGGACCAGGCGAAGAGCACCATATCGAAGTCGCCGCTCTCATAGCCGCCACCCGGAGCCATGAAGCCCTGGGCCCCGACGTCCTGGACGGTGATGCCGGCCTGGGCGCAGGAGGAGGTCACGAGGGCAACCTCATCGGAACGGCGCTGGTTGGGCTGGTTGTAACCAATGCGGACCACCGGGTTGGCGATACCGGATTCAGCAACCTTGGCCTTGGCCTTTTCGATGTCGACCTTGTCATATTCGCCGTTGTAGGAGGCGGCCACAACTTCCTTGTACTCGGGGTTATCCGGGAAGTATTCGCGGGAGTTGAGGACTTCAGCGTTAGCGTTGAGCGGCTTGATGAGCGAATCAACGATCTGCTGGCGCGGGATGCAGTAGGCCATGGCCTGGCGCAGCGCGAGGCCGCCCTTGTCATTGGCGAAGATGGAGCCCGGCTTGAAGTTGAAGTCGAAGTGCTCCCAAATCATGGTGTTACCTTCGAGGACGGTCACGCCCTGGGTGCCGTTGAGGGCATCAAGGGTGTCCTTGGTGGCCTGCGGCTCAATGACGTTCACGTTCTGGTTGGCGAGGGCCTGAACCTGGCCTTCCGGCGGGATGAAGCGGATCACGAGCTCATCGAGGCCGGGCTTCTCACCCCACCAATCCGGGTTGGGAACCATGGTGATGTACTGACCGGCTTCCCAGCCACCTTCCTTGAGGGTGTAGGGGCCGAAGGACGGGGCATCTTCCGCGGAGGGAAGCTGGCCCGGGGTGGGCGAATTCCAGTTATTCCAGAATTCAGCGGCCTTCTTGGCGGTCGCGAAGTCCTTGTTCTTGAGGGCCTCGAAGAGCTCCTTCTTGGAGATACCGATCTTCTTGGCTACCACGTGCGAAGGAAGCGGACCGGAAACAACCAGCTGCCAATCCGGATTCGGAGCGGCGTAGGTGATGGTGAAGGAACGGTCACCCGCATTGCACTGGGGGCCTTCCGGAACACCGTCCGCGTAGGTATCCGGGCTGGATACGTGGTTGAACAGCGGTTCATCGGAGCCTGCAGCGGCCTGGCCATCCATAATCCACTTCGGGTTCTGGCTAACCCAGTCCATGTAGGCATCTTCACAGGTGATGGGTTCGCCGCCCTGGTACTTAGCATCATCGTTGAAAGTGTACTTCACGGTGAGCGGGTTCTCGGAAACCATTTCATAGTCACCGAGCGGGGTGCCATGCTTCCACTCGCCATTGGCGGAGTAGTAGCCGAATCCGGGCATCATGCGATCAACAACAAGCGAGTTGGCCGAGCTGTAGGTAGTGGGCGTCAAGCCATTGTAGCCCAGGAATTCATCGGCACCGATGGTAACCGAAGCGGTCCGGTTGACATTTCCTTCGACCTGGGTGGGGCCACCCTTGCCGTTGGAGGAACAACCAGTCATGACCAGAGCAAGCGCGGCTGCTCCGGCCACCAAGGGATAAGCGGTCTTCTTCACGAAGGAACCTCCTCATTGACTGTTTCCGTGCCGCGGGGGCAGTCCCCCGGTACGGAGTGATCATGTTCGCGCCGTGAGCGCGTGGAATATGCAAAAGCGGTGCCGGATTCTCAGGAATCCGGTGCGTTGACGATCTCCACAGGATGGAACACGCATTGACATCCTGTGCGGATAGCCAGCGCCACCGCTCTAACCATGGAAAAAGCCTACACGAGTCTTGACGATTTCTTTACGTTTAGGCTCAGTGTTTTTTCATGTGCAAATGTTCACGCTTGCAAAAATTGGAGAAAATCGCAGCATAGAGCCGTTTACGGGCGAGGATCCCGATAGAACCACCCCCGGAAGGAGTCACGTCTCACGCCAGGTATATCTCATATGGTGAGATAGTTTTTCTCAAAATCATTCCAGCAATGAGATAAGCACTGTTTTAGGGCGCCGCGGGGGCGGGCGCGGCAGTACCGTGCCCGAAGAGATCGCGCAGCCGCGCCCGGGACACCTTCCCGTCATCGCCCACCGGAAGCTCATCAAGCACCACCAGGAGGCGCGGGAGTTTGAAGGAGGCGAGCGCCTGGGCAGCAAAAGCCCTGAGCTGATCGAGGCTGGGCACGGGTAGGCTCTGGGGCACCACCGCGAAACCGCCGGTTACCGGATCCGGGGTAGCGAAATCTTCGGGACGGGCTTCGTGGGAATCCATCACAATGGCGGCGCCCACCACCTGGCCCCACACCGGATCTGGCACACCTGTGACCAGGGCGGAACGCACTCCCGGGTACTGGTGGAGTACCCGCTCAATTTCTTCGGGGTGAACGGTATCTCCCCCAGTTTTGATGGTATCGGTGACCCGGGCAACCAGAGTGATATATCCATCCGCATCTACCCGCGCGTGGTCTTGAGAGCAGAACCATTCCCCCGCGAAGGAGGAGCGCTGGTAATTCTCCCCGTGCCAGTATCCGGCCGAAATGCTCGGTCCGCGTAATTGCATTTCTCCGCTTTCCCCGGGCGCCACCGGGGTATCGGTACCCGGCTCCACCAAGCGAATCTCCACGTGGGGCATGGCACGCCCCACCGTTTCAGCCTTGTGCGCCACGCGCGCGGTGGGAAGATACGGGCCGACGCCGCCTGTTTCCACAGACCCCCATATATTCAGCGGATGTAGACCCGCGGCATCCAGGCGCCCCATAAGAGCGGGCGGTACCGCTGCTCCGCCCACGAAGGCGTAGCGAAGACTGGAAAGATCCCGGGCGACGAAGGTGTCGTCGTCGAGCATAAAAGAATAGGTGGTGGGGGTGCCGAACATGGTGGTGACCCGGCGTTCTTCAATAAGGTGCAGCAGGCCGGCCGGAGAGGGAGTACGCGCAATAACAATGCGGCCCCCGCGCGCGAAGTGGAAGAGCGTGCCGCCGTTGAACCCGGCGATAGAGGAACATCGAGCGCTGTGTAAGAAAATGTCATCACGCCCGTAGCCCAGAGCATCATGGAAAATACGATCCGCCCACCACAAATTGTCATGGGTAAGTTCGAGGGCTCGGGGCGCTTCCGGGGGCGCGGGCCGGAACATCATAACGGCAACCCCACTCGGGTATCCCTCGGTATTAAAAGCGGGATGACCGGCGGTGCCATCGGCAACGAAATCAGCGGTGAAACTCCCGGTTGCCGCGCTCAGAGCAATATAGCCGTTGGTGAGGGCGGGAGTGAAAGGTGGGGCGAGGACGTCGTCGTCGATAACAAAATGAATAAGAGTTCCCGTGGAGGTGAAGGCGCCGGCGGTGCCTATCTCCGCGCATGCGATAAGAACGCGCGGGGCCGCAAAATCGACGAGGCGTTGAATCTCCACCGGGTGAAGGCGGGCGTCCACCGGAACGTAAACCGCACCGATGCGGGCGCAGGCCACCGCAACCAGATAGTGATAGGGAGAATTATGGGCCACGATCATAACGCGGTCCCCGTGTGAGACACCGGCCTGGACGAAAAGTTGGGCGAGGCGGGAGGTGATATCGCGGGCCTCACCGACCGTCAGGGCGGTGGCGTCATAGAAGAGACAGGGGCGATCCGGGTTGGCGAAAGCGGTGCGATCAAGCAGATAGGCAACGTTCGTGACGGGGACGCTACTCATTGCTCTCACTTTCTGAGCCCGACCCCGCTCCCCCGCCGGTATCCGCGAGATCCGCATCCGGCATATCAGCTGCGTGCTCCCCGAAAAGGAAACCGCGAATGAGGCGACGCAGCTGGTAGAGATCATCCACGTGGGAGAGCTCGCGCGCCGAGTGCATGGACAGGAGGGGTACGCCCACATCCACCGTGGTGATACCCAGGCGAGTAGCCGTCAGCGGGCCGATGGTGGTGCCGCAGGGAATGGAATTCCGGGAAATGAAGAACTGGTAAGCAGCGCCGGCATCACTAGCCGCCCGGAGAGCGAGCGTGACGGATTCGGCATCGGAGGCGTAACGCTGCTGGGCGTTCATTTTGATAAGCGGGCCGGCACCGGCGCGCGGGGCGGAATCCGGGTCGTAATACTCCGCGTAATTAGGGTTGAGAGCGTGCCCGGCATCGGCAGACATGCAGGCCGAACGCGCCAGTAGCCGGTACCAGCTATCCCCGCGCACCCCGAAGCTTTCCGCGATGCGGGTCAGCACGGTTTCCAGGAAGGGCCCGCTGGCTCCGCTGGTGGTTCCCGAACCGACTTCTTCGTGGTCGAAAGCGGCGAAAACTGGGAAGTAGGGAAGAGTCGCGTCATTCCCCACGCCCGCAGCCACCCCATCGAGGAGCGCACGAAGGCCGGCATATACAGAGGATAAATTATCCTGACGCCCGGCGGATAGGTACGTCCCATTGCGCCGCGGCGGCTCAACATCATATGCGTAGATATCATGCCAGCCGATCCATTCGGCACCGGGCGTTTCCCGGCCCTCCGGGCCCGGCTCCGCATAGCGCGCCAGGGTTTCAAAAAGATCGCTATCGGTATCGGCGCCGAGCTCCGATTCCACCCCGGCATCCCCGCACGCCCCGGTAACAATCGGATGGAGATGCTGCTGGCGATCCAAGGTGAGGCTATCGCGGTTACCCGAAATAAGGTGCGGGGCGAGCTGCGGGATCACCATGCAGGCGGGGGTACGAACCAAGTATTCCCGACCGTCCATATCCGTGATACGCCCGGCCAGGCCAAGGTCACGGTTAAGCCAGGAATTGAGTAGTGGCCCGCCGTACACTTCCATATCGACCTGGGTGTAGCCCCCGTGACGAGAAATGCCGGCCGGCTTGAGTTTGAGGCTGGGTGAATCGGTATGTGCACCCAGGATTCGGAACGGCGCTAGTTCACCGGAACCCGCACCTCGCGGGCTCACCCAGGCAATCAATGCCCCACCGCGCCGCACATAGCGCGCCCCGCGCGCCTCCCAGGCATCCGTTTCGCGCTGCTCGGTGAAACCGTGTGCTTCCAGAATGCGCGCGAGCTGCGCAGCTGCGTGGTAGGAGGACGGAGATTCCGCGATGAACTGCGCGTATCCGCGGGCGTGGTGATCAGCGGCGGTACCTTCCCGGACCCGCATTGGATCCACCGGCGCGGTATCCGCCTGCGCGGTATCAGGCGTGGACTCGGCAAACTCAGACATACTCATGGCCTCCCAGTCTAGTGACCGCCGGGGCACCCCGGCCTCGTTATTTCAGCGGTTAGGGGCGCGAATTACCCTCCGGGGAATCCCAGAAATCCCCCGCGGGATCGGTTCCGGTGGTGCCAGGCCCGCCGGCGGCCTCAGTTGCGCCGTCGTTCCCCGCACCGTCATTTTCCACGACGGCACCGGCCGCAACCTCTGCCGGCGTGACTTCCATGGTGCCGCGCGCCGCGTGGCGGCGTGCCAAGAAAAGCAAAAGCATTCCCAGGGCCAGCACCAAAACGCTAATAACCACCCAGGCAAGGACCTGCGCCCCGCTCGTGGCGAGCTGGGTGCCGCCGTTCACCGTTTCCATTGTTATTGAACTCCTCACCGCAACGATTAGCTTCCTGGGACGATGGTACACCGGGTGACTAGAACATCACACCGGACCTTTTCCATGCTTTTTCGTCAGCGAAGGTAGCTAGGATTCCCGCTCATGACAAAAATTTTTCGCGCTGCGTCGTTGCGGCGTGACGGTGGAGAACACGGTGCCGACAGTGGCGGGGCTCTGGCCCGGGCCGGTCTTGGTTTGGCCGCTCTCGGCGTCGTTTTCGGCGATATCGGGACCAGTCCGCTCTACGTTGTGCGCGCGGTTTTCACCGTGCATGGCGGCGCCGTTCCGCTCACGGACGCCTCGATTTACGGAGTGATCTCCCTGGTGGTGTGGATGCTCCTTCTTATCGTGTCCTTCAAGTACGTCATTCTTGTATTGCGTGCGGATAACGACGGCGAAGGCGGCATTATTGCCCTCGCCACCCTGCTGCGCACTCTCAGCGGTGGGCGGCCGCGGGCTGCCGCGCTCTTCACGGTAGCGGGCATGTTCGGAGCGGCGCTCTTTTTCGGCGACGCCGTTATCACCCCGGCCATTTCAGTGCTTTCCGCTATCGAAGGTATCCGGGTGGCGCTCCCGACCTTCCCCGCCACCCTCATTGTGCCCATCGCACTGGTGATTCTTCTCACCCTGGGTTGGATGCAGCGCTACGGTACCGGGCGGGTTGGCGTTATTTTCGGGCCCTTCATGCTGCTGTGGTTCACGGGCCTGGCTCTCATCGCCCTCCCGCATATTGCCGCGCATCCGGAAATTTTCGCGGCACTTTCCCCGCATGAGGCCCTCACTTTTGTGGCTCGCCACCCGGCCATCGGTTTTTTCGCCATGGGCGCGGTCGTGCTTGCGGTGACGGGTGCCGAAGCGCTCTACGCCGATATCGCCCATTTCGGGAGGCGCCCCATTTCCGCGGTGTGGTTCGCGGTGGTGCTGCCCGCACTGGTGTGTAACTACCTGGGGCAGGGTGCACTGCTGCTCGAGCATCCGGAGGCCATTGCCGATCCGTTCTTCCATCTGGTTTCTTCCCAGTGGGCCCTGGTACTCACGCTGCTGGCCACCGGCGCCACGGTGATCGCCTCGCAATCGGTGATCGCGGGGACCTATTCCATTGCCCGCCAGGCTTCCCGGTTGGGATACCTGCCGCACCTGCGGATTCGCTATACCTCCGCGAGTGGGGCGGGGCAGATTTACCTGCCGGATATTACCGGGCTGCTGGTGGCCGCAGTAGCGACCGTCGTGGTGATTTTCCGCGATTCGGAGCGGCTTTCATCCGCCTATGGGCTGGCGGTCTCCACCGATTTCCTTCTTACCACCGCCATGCTCTTAGCCCTCACGGTGATCGGCTGGCACTGGCGCTGGTGGCAAAGCGCTGCGCTGGCTGTGGTGCTCGGAGTGGTGGAAGTTCCGCTTTTCGCCGCTAATGCCGCAAAGCTGGTAACCGGCGGCTGGCTCCCCCTGCTCATCGCCCTCGTTCTTATGGTCGTTATGCTCACCTGGCGGCGCGGGGAGGCAGTGGTAGCAGCTACCCGGGCCCGAACCGAAGGTACCCTCGCGGAGTTCGCGGCGCAGCTGCAGAAAAATCCGCTGCGGCGTGTTCCGGGTACCGTGATCTATCCGCATTCCCTCGCTACCACGGTTCCGGCGGCTTTGCGGGCTACCACCGCGCTACATCGCAGTCTGCGCGACCACGTTATTATTCTCTCCATTAAAACGGCCCCGCAGGCCCATATCGAGCGCGCCGAACGCATTACCCGCACGCAGGTGAGCCCGCGCGTGGAAGGCGTTGTACACCTCACGATGCGTTACGGCTTCATGGATATCCGCAATATTCCGGCTGATCTGGAATGGGCGCAACACGAATACGGGTGGGGTTCCTGGAAGCTGAGCGAGGCCCAGTGGGTGCTCAGCCACCTGGGGGTACGCTCGCGTGGGAAGAACGACGACGCAGCTCCGGGCACCACGAGCTCTGCCGCCACCGGTGATTTTCCGCAATTGGCTCGCTGGCAAGCCTGGCTTTTTGCGCGGATCGCGCGCCATTCCGCATCGCCGGCCTGGGTGAGGAGTCTCCCGGCGGATCGCACCGTGGAGATTTCCCGCGAGGTCATCGTGTAGCTACTAATGTCGAAGCGCCTGGTAGCGTTCCTAGTATGACGACAACAACGCACTACCTCGAGCAGCTTCGCCTCGATGAACTCAGCCTCACGGTGCCGCTCACCGCGGATCGGGAAGATGCGCGCACCATTGATATATTTGCTCGCATCGCCACCCGCCCGGGCGGGGAATCCCTCCCTTATCTCTTCTACCTGCAGGGCGGGCCCGGTTATGAAGCCTGGCGGCCCAGCCTGTCCCCGCTGGAACCCTCCTGGCTAAATGTGGCCCTGGAACGCTACCGGGTTGTTTTTGTGGATGAACGCGGTACAGGGCGCTCCACACCCGTTGGGGAAGATATCCTGAGCACGGGAAGCGCCGCGGAAGTGGCCGAATATCTCAGCCACCTGCGCGCTGACGGCATTGTGCGCGATTGCGAAGCGCTGCGCCGCGAGCTCGGCGTGGAGAAAATCAACCTGCTCGGGCAGTCCTTCGGTGGTTTCACTACCGTGCATTACCTCTCGGTCGCGCCCGAACATATCGATCAGGCTTTCCTCACCGGCGGGCTCACCGCGGTGCGCCACAGCGCTGATGATGTCTATTCCCTCACGTGGGAAAAGATGCGGGAGCACAGTGCAGAGTACTACCGGCGCTTCCCCGCGCATCGGGATCGGGTACGGGAGCTGGTGGATCTGGCCGGTAGCGGCTCCATCGAATTACCCACCGGGGAAATTGTCTCACCTTCGCGGCTGCGTTCCCTCGGGCACCTTCTCGGTTCGGATAACGGGTGGCGGGAACTGTACTACCTGCTGGAAAAGGATCCGGCTTCCACCGCTTTCCGTTATGACCTGGCCGCGGCCATGCCGTTTGATGGGCGTAACCCGCTCTACTATGTGCTGCACGAATCCTCCTACGCGGACGGCGTGGTCACCGATTGGAGCGCGGAGCGTACCCAACCGGAGGATTTCCGCACCGATACTTCGCTTCTCTACGGTGAACATGTGTGGGCGGAATGGGCGGATACCGTGCCGGCATTCCAACCGTGGAAGGATGTAGTTGAGAAGCTGGCCACCTGGGAGTGGCCTCAACTCTACTTCCCGGATGCTTTGCGGGAATCAGGCGCGCGCGGTGCGGCTGCTGTGTACGTGAATGATGCCTATGTGCCCCTGGAGTTCTCGTTGGAAACGGGGGCACTGCTTCCTGGGATCCACCGGTACGTAACTTCCACTCATGAGCACAGCGGTTTGCGTTCCAGTAACGGGGCGGTGCTGCGCACGCTCTTTGAATTGGCGGATGGAACGCGGCTGCGCTAACTATGCGCGCCAGGAACGCCCCGCGGCGGGGTTAGCCGGGCGTGCTGAGCTGCACTAACCGAACACCCCGCACGGTGCCCAGTTGTCCGGAAATTCCAGATAACTGGGCGCGGGACGTGCGCTCCAGGAATAGTGGCCGGCCCGCGCGCGGGCGGCCGGCGGTAAGAAAGTGAGGATACGCAGATGTGGAATAATGCGGATACGGATGCTGTGGTGTTCGGAGATAACCTACCGGTTCTCCGGAGCTTACCGGCTGAATCATTCCAGCTTATTTACCTCGATCCGCCTTTTAATACCGGCCGCACCCAACGCCGCTCCACGGTGGTGACCCGGCGTTCCAGCACCGGGAATCGTATCGGTTTCAAGGGCCAGCGTTACGAAACGATCGTGGAGCGGGTACTCGGCTACGATGATAGCTTCGCCGAATATTGGGGTTTTCTTGAACCACGCCTGGAAGAAGCCTGGCGGCTCCTCACCGATTCGGGAACGCTCTATCTCCATCTTGATTACCGGGAGGCACATTACGCGAAAGTGCTTCTCGATGCGCTTTTCGGGCGGGAATGTTTCCTCAACGAGATTATTTGGGCCTACGATTACGGCGCTCGCACGAAAAAACGCTGGCCCGCCAAACACGACACTATTTTGGTGTACGTGAAAAACCCGGCCAGCTACTACTTCAATTCGGAAGATGTAGATCGAGAACCGTATATGGCTCCCGGATTAGTCACCAAGGAAAAGGCAGCACGCGGCAAACTTCCTACAGACGTGTGGTGGCATACCATCGTCTCCCCCACCGGAAAAGAAAAAACCGGCTACCCCACCCAAAAACCACTGGGGATTCTGCGCCGGATTATCACCGCATCTTCTCGCCCGGGGGACCGCGTCCTTGATTTCTTTGCCGGATCAGGTACCACCGGAGCCGCGGCGCATGAATTGGACCGCCAGTTCCTGCTCATTGACGCCAATCCGGAAGCAATCGCGGTGATGCGCACCCGCTTCCCCGATGAGGTACAGTTCGGGGAATGGGATGGCGAGGCGGTCAGCTGGAAGTAGCGCGCATCCGAAACTACCTCCGGATATTGCCGTAGAGGCAGTTCAGGAATCGACACGCACCTGGGAATAGAGGGCGCAGGCACCTACCCGATAAGCAGGCTCCAGGGCAAGCTCCGGATCCGCGTAGAAATCCGGGGAGTGATTCGAGGCGGGCTCCCCGTGCGCCGGGTCGAGCTGCGCGGGCGAAAAACCACCGAAAAGCCAGAATACCGAAGGCGCACCGGCGCTCTGCCCGAGGACCGCAAAATCCTCACTGAAACCGAAAGTTTCGCTGGCCACATTCTCCTCCCCCAGTTCCGCACCGATCACCTCACGCAAGGCCGCAACAGCTGCGTCGTCGTTCACGGTGGCATCTACCTGGCGGATCTGGCGGATCAGAGGTTCGGGGGCGCCGGCCGCGAGCGCTTCGGCCCGGATAATCCGCTCGATACCGGTATTGATTATTGCGCGGGTTTCCTCATCCCGGAACCGAGTATTGATGCACAGACGCGCGGTGTCCGGAATGATATTGTCCTGGCTGCCGGCCTGGAAAACGCCGACGCTCACCACCGCGTTGCGGTCCGGATCCGTCATGCGGGAACGGATTGTTTGCAGGCGGGTAACAATGGCCGAACCAATCACAATAGGGTCGACGGCGCGATGGGGCTGCGAGCCGTGCCCGCCCACCCCGTGCACAATAACTTCGAAACCGTCCGAGCCGGGCAGCACTCCACCCGGATGAAGATTGACCCAGCCGGCCGGGCGTGGCACCACGTGCCCGCCGTACATGACCTGCGGGCGCGGAGCTTTCTCCCACAGACCGGCCTCCACCAGGGCGCGTGCCCCCAGACCGTTTTCTTCCGAAGGCTGGAAAACAAAAACGATGGTACCGCGCCACAGCTGCGCATGGGCCGCAAAGGCCCGGGCCAAGGCGAGCGCGATCGACATGTGGGAATCGTGCCCGCAGGCGTGCATAACCGGAACATTTTTCCCGGACGCATCAATTCCGGTGGCCCGCGAGGCATAGCTCAGGCCGGTACGTTCGGCAACGGGCAGGCCGTCCATATCAGCGCGATAGCCCACCACCGGGCCGGAACCGTTGCGCAGCACGCAGGCAAAACCGGTATCGGTCACGGGGATAATCTCACGGGTGATCGCACCGGAAAGTTCGAGGTTTTCCAGGCGTCCCCGGAGAGCCCGCGAGGTCTCCACTTCCTGGAAAGAGAGCTCGGGATTGGCGTGGAAATACTGGAAATCACCGATCATGGTGGCCCGGTCCGAAGCGCTGAGGCGAAATTCCTCCGGAAGATACTGCACGGCGTTCCCTCTCATCCGATGCTAGCGGTGCGGGCGCCTCCGTGGCGCAGAGTGCGCAAGCGTCCGCTCACCTCGTTTATTTTAGCGCCGGGATCGACAGCCGCGCCGAACGTCCGTGGCAGGTCGGGGCGGTGACTGGCTAGGCTGGAGGGAGTGTGCAGGCGAGGTGTACCGGTAAGCGGAGCCAAAAGGTGCCGGTACACGCGGCGGCAGCGCCCGGGCGAGGAGGATTATGTTCCACAACATCATTTGGGATATGGGCGGAACCATGGTGGATACCTATCCGCATGTGGATGCCACCTTGCAGGCGGTTGTTCTTGATTCCGGTCAGGAGGTTTCCCTCCTGGAAGTTGCCCGCCTGACCCGGCACTCCACCAACCTAGCCATCACCGAGCTTTCACGCCGTTTCGGGATTCCGGAAGCCGAGTTTCGGGCGCGCGAACAGGAATTGAAAGACTCGTGGAAAATCACACCGCCGCCCGCGATGGCCCATGTGCGTGATGTTCTTGCCGCGGTTCCCGGGATCAATGTGGTGGTCACGCACCGGGATCGCGCGAGCGCCCGCACCCTCCTGGAGGGCTTGGGACTCCAAGTTACCGATATGGTTTGCCCCGAGGACGGTTTCCCACGCAAACCCGACCCGGCGATGTTCACCCATATGCTCAGCAAGCACCACCTAGATCCGGCCCGCACCCTCGCTATTGGGGATCGGCCGATTGATATCACGACCGCACATAAAGTTGGAGTGGCCGGTGCTCTCCTGGAAACTCCCGGTATTGAGCTGGAGGCGGATGCTGATTATCGCATCACTGATCTTGCGGAGGTTCTCCCGCTCCTCGGCTCATGAGCTAGCGGCATAGTTTGTACCCGATAGTTTGTACCGGCGCGGGAGTTTTTCTGGCATAACCAGACTTGTCAGGACGTAAGGCCAGTTTCAGCCACAACAGAATTTTCTAGCCGTAGCAACGCTTTTTTCATATCAAGCCCACCCGCGCACCCGCCCGGGGCGCCACGCGCGGCAAGAACCCGGTGACAGGGCAGCACAATGGGTATCGGATTGCGCGCGCATGCCGATCCCACCGCACGAACCGCCCGCGGGTTGCCCACCATTGCAGCAAGCTGGCCATAGGAGCGGGTCTCCCCGTAGGGAATTTCCTCGAGGGCACGCTGCACCCGGGCCGCGAAGGGGCCGCGGGTGAGAAGCAGATCGGTAGGGAGCCGGAAATGGGTGCGTTCGCCCGCGAAATACTCGGTGAGCTGGGCACATGCCCGGGCGGCAAGCTCCTCCGCCCGGCGCCGCTCGGCCTCATTCTCAATCTCGATAACCGCCTGCGGGCCCGGGCACCCGGGAAGCACCACCGCGATCACCGCATGCGCCTGCGCCGCAACGGCGAACTGCCCCAGTGGGGAATCGCACGTCCGCCATACCGCTGCGGCGCAGGCACGTGTCACGGGAGGTTTCTTTACTTCGCGACCTGGGCGGTGCGGTGTTCGAGGCCGCTCAGCACGGCTTCCACCTCACTCGCACGGCGTTCCAGCGGAGTGAATTCGCCGTCCGTCCAGTCCTCAAACATCATGAAATTCACTTCGGAACGGATAGCTGGCATATTGAAATTAGCCGTAATCTGGCGCCATTGCTCGATAGCGCGTACGCCCCCGATGGAGCCGTGCCCCACGAAAGCAACCGGCTTATTCATCCATTCAACGCCCAGCGCGTCCACCGCGTTCTTGAAGGCCCCGGGCACCCCGTGGTTGTATTCCGGGGTCACGAAAATAAAGGCGTCGAATTCGCTGATTTTATCGGCCCAGCGCTGGATGGCCGGATTATCGTAGCGACCGTTGGCCGCAGCCGGAACCACGGGGCTGGTGAGGAGCGGAATATCGAAATCCTTGATATTGACGAGTTCGTAAGCGACCTCCCCCGCCCGCTGGGCTGCGAGCTGGGCGACGTACCGGGCCACACCCTCGGTGGCCTGGCCCTCGCGAATTGATCCGGAAATAATGGCGATCTTCATAAACGTGTCCTTTCGTTTAGGTGAGCGACACCCAGATTACCAATCTCTCATTTACCATTCAATCGGACGTGGGGTGCTCCCCTTTTAGCTCGGTGCGAACACCCTCCGCTTCGGCTTCGGCATCGCCACCACCTTCACGCAGATCACTGGCGAGCACCGCGTAGACGATGGTGTCGGTCCACTCCCCCTTGAGCCAGAAGTCCTGGCGCATATGCGCTTCTTTACGCATTCCCGCATGCTGGAGCATAAGCTCACAGACCCGATCCCGCGCATCCATTTGTGCAGCAACGCGATGCACTCCGCACCGGGTGCAGGCGTAGCGAATCATGGCCCGCATAGCCTCCGATGCGTAGCCGTGACCGCGGAAATCCGGGTGGAGCACGGTGGCAATCTCCGCGACGCCGTGCTGCGGATCGGTCATCCACAGGCGCACGTCCCCGATGGGTTGCGCATCGAGTTCGATGACGACGGCGAGCGCGGCCTGCGGGCCGCGCAAATCCCGCGCCTGGGCGCGCTGGGCAGCTTCGTTGACCGCCCGTTCGGGATTCCAGGCATCGGTCATGAGGTATCTGGTGACATCTTCACGGCTGTAAATACTATGCAGCCACGGCGCATCATCGGGCCGGTGCAGCCTCAATCGCAGCCGCGTGGTTGTCACCGAAAATTCTTCAGGTGTCGTGATATCCATAACTCTTTAAGTGTAACGAAAAACACTTTTAGGGGAAGAGGTTCTGAGCTGGTTATCCACGATACGGAACGGGGCGGTAATGAGGCAGCGGATCGCTCGCCAACCTTCCGTACAAATCAACATCGATACGCCACCCATTAATCAGAAATTTCCCGCGTTCGGTTCCTTCCTTGAGGAATCCCGCCGCGCGGGCCACCCCTCCCGAAGCCGGGTTATTCACCCGGTGTCCGAGTTCCAAGCGTTCCAGCCCGCGCTCGCACAGCGCCCAATCCGCGACGGTTGCCGCCGCTCTAGACATGATTCCACGGCCCCAGTAATCGCGGTGCAACCAGTAGGACAACCACCCGCTTTTCTCATCACCATCCGCGTGAATACGAACCATACCGATGAGTTCATCGCTATCTTCCCGGGCGATGACCCAGGCCAGCTGCGAATCGGGATTTTCCAAGATCTGCGCGATATAGCGGCGAGCACCGGCCATATCCGTGATATTGCCCTGCCGGATCATATCGGGATGGGAGGCGAAGGCCGCCACAATAGCTGCGGCGTCGCCCTCACGCACCGCGCGCAGCACAGTATCAACCTTCGTTCCCACGCTCGTTACCAAGAGCTACCTATACATTAAAACGGAATTCGACGGAGTGTCGTCGATAAATAACTATTCGATGCGCAAAGTACAACGAAATACGAGAGTGTCTAATGGTTTGTGTGTGAGGGTGAAAACCACCTAGGAGATAAACCAGAATGACTACCGTGAAACAAGACCCTGAAGACAAGCAGCGTATCGATGCCATCGAGAAGAAACTCCTGGCTAACCCGCAAATGGCCGAGCTGATCGGCGAGCTAGCCACGTCTACTACTAACGCTAACGACCTGGTACGCGGCATGCTCCAAGCCTCGATCACGCGTGGCCTTCAAGCCGAGATGGATGCCCATTTAGGCTACGCACACTCAGACCGTAAAGCCAAAGCCGAAGCCGGCGCCGAGAGCATGGGGAACTACCGTAACGGTAGCTACCCGAAAACCGTGGCCACGAACTACGGGATGATCACCGTGGATATTCCCCGTGACAGGGCCGGCACGTTCCGCCCGACCATGGTCCCTAAAGGCGCGCGGCGCCTGACAGACGTGGATGACATGATCGTGAGCTTGTATGCCGGCGGGATGAGCGTACGCGATATCCACCACCACCTAGCCACCTCCCTGCGCCTAGAGGTATCCCCGGAGACGATCAGCGCAATCACTGACGCGGTCCTTGACGAAGTACTCACCTGGCAAAACCGCCAGTTAGACGAGTTTTATCCCGTGATTTTCCTTGACGCGATCCGGATCAAAGTACGCGATGGAGGACGCGTGGTAGGCAAGAGTGCCTATATGGCTATCGGCGTGAACATGGACGGCGTCAAACACGTTTTGGGCTTGTGGATCGCCCGTGAGGAAGGCGCTTCTTTCTGGGCGAGTGTGTGTGCCCAACTGGCTAACCGGGGCGTGAAAGACGTGTTTATCGTGTGTTGTGACGGTCTGAAAGGCTTACCTCAAGCGGTGGAGGCTACCTGGCCGGACTCGATGGTACAGACCTGTATCGTGCATTTGATTCGGGCAGCGAATCGGTGGGTGAACTACCAGGACCGTAAGGCCGTATCGGCGGCGTTGCGTGCCGTGTATACGGCACCAAGCGAGGAAGCCGCTAGGTGTGCTTTAGAAGAGTTCGCGGTAAGTGACCTTGGGTTGAAGTATCCCCAATCAGTGAAGGTCTGGAGGGACGCGTGGGAGCGTTTCACGCCTTTCTTGGGCTTCCCGCCGGCAGCGCGCAAGGTTATTTACACGACGAATGCTATCGAGTCGTTTAACAGCCAGTTGCGTAAGGCTACGCGTAACCGGCGTCAGTTCCCGAACGACGAGGCGGCGATCAAGGCGTTGTGGTTGATGATTTGTCATATTGAGGATCGGCGGGCTGCCAAGCTTGCGAAGGAATCGAGGAAAGGGAGTGTGGATGTAGGCCATTATGTTGAGGGTGCTCGGGTCCAGGGCTGGAAAACTGCTATTAACCAGATGTCCGTGGCCTACCCTGACCGGTTTAATAAGTATTTATAAACAATGCTCACACACAAACAACTTGACACACTCCGAAATACCGCTAGAAACAGACAACATATGGGGGTGCACAGAAACACATATAGGTTCTGCGGAAAACCTATAGGGTGCGTCGCTAAAAACCGCTGTGCGCGAAAAACATAAAGGGTTTACGGACCCGGTCCCAGACCCCTCAATACTCTGAGCCGGAAGAATGGAAAGTGGAAGGTTGATGTATCCCCACTATTTATTTTTTCCGTTTTTCGGAGTACATCGGGAGCTACAACTGCGGACCAGCTCTGTGTGAACTAGATGAGAAGGCGCAGCAGCGAATCATCGACGCTGGACAGTTGGTGCTGCGGGCACGCGAGCGGCACCCCCAGCGGTCACTCGCGGAGCACTACAACCCGTTATCGATGGACCCAATTCTGCTCAAGGCTCACAACAACTTGGACCGGGAAGTCGATAAGGCTTTCGATGTGGCACGCAAACTCACCAACGAGCGCCAGCGCCAGGAGCTACTGTTCGCCAGCTACGGGGAGTTGGCGAGGGGCTATGTCTCCTCGCTTTCATCAAAATCGAAACCACCAGCAGGGTCGTTCCCCGTGCGGGTGATTTTGATCGGTCCCGCTGCTGGGTGCAGAACCCTGTCGCTGGCAACGCCGGGAACTATGACTGTGCCCGACGAGAACACGTCACTGCCATAACGCGGCTCACGGTAGACGAACATGGGTCGTTCACTACTACTGGTGGATTTCGGTTTTGGTGGTGGGGGGATTACCGCCGCCGGCCTCGATTTTTCCGTTGAGGAGGGCGTTGACTACTTCCCGATTGTGAAATGGGCCGATGGCGCGGTGAAGAGGAACCAGTCACCTGGAAGAGATCGATCCAGTCGCTGGTGTGCAATCTGGGAGGTAGGGTTGCGGGGTCGATTCCTCGCGAGCGCAACCATGATTGTGTCTCTGAACGTGATGAAAACAACCCTGCCCTTCGGAGAATTTCCCCTATCCCGCGTCCCCGGGCGGTGAAAACGGTGTGCACCATCGCCTGAAAGGCTTTGCGTTGCTCTATCGGGATCTTCGGGTCACCCACCCGGCGGATCACTAAGATCCCCCCGTCAACGTTTGGCTGTGGCCGGAAAGCAGACCTTGGTACTCGGGAACCAAGGTGAAACGTGAACCATGGGGACCACTGAGCTGTCATCATCGTGCTTGCACCTACCCCGGCCCGGCGGCGAGCGACTTCCCACTGCATGAGGAGTACAGCGGCAGTCCATGCCGGCGCATGCAACAACTTTCGAAGAATGGCAGTGGTGAGGTGAAAGGGAATGTTTCCCACAATGACGCAGGGAGTGGCGGGTAACGGGAAGTTGAGGAAATCATCATGGACCACTTCGACCGACGCCGAGGCGGTCTTTTTTGTGAGTTTGGCAGCTAGTTTTGCGTCTACCTCAACTGCCGTTATTGCCCTCCCCAAGTGGGATATCGGGTGAGTGAGGGCACCGCTTCCTGGCCCGATCTCAATGATGGGGCCGGAGGTTTGTTTTACAAGATCGACGATGGAGTTGATGATCTTGTGGTCTGTGAGAAAATTTTGGCCATGTTCGTGACGGCCGTATCCGTATGTAGACATCAGGTGTGCTCCGTGGAGTTGAAACGGAGCCGGGCATGGCAAATGGCCGCCCGGCTAAAGGACCGGAGCGGTTTCTAACCTGCGGGAGGGAGAAAACCGCCTTAGCGGCTGGTGAGCGGCCGCATGAAAACGGAACCTGAAATCAACATGGGCCTATCGTATCCAATTAATTTCGCAGGGTCCAATACGGTGAGAAAGAAGACAACCGCACCGCAACAGTGCAAGACCTCTCTGGATTGGAATTTAATTGAACATGGGTTTGGGGTACGACGCGCCCTACTCGGAGTGGCACGGACACTACGGCTGCGCGCCCACACACAACAGTAAAGAGCTCGGCAATGCACAGACACGTAACGAGAGCGCCACAAATGTATGTACGTTTAAGTTACAGCATCGACACTGACGCTCCACATGGAGGGACGGCCGCAGCCCTGCAGCAAGCACACGGCAGGGTGTCTGCTTCGGGCGACGTGAAATTACGCAGAAAAATACGAAACACATCACCGCAGGTCACGGTAGGTATTTGCGGGTCATTTCGTAATCTCGTAAACGAAAAGAACAAAACTACGAAACACAAAAACATACGTTGAGCAGCGTAAATGGTTTTCGTTTCGTAATTTTTCCACTTTTTGAAGAAAATCTAAATAAGAAGAGACACCTTGATTGCGATTGTGTCCCGTGTCACATAGCTGCAACCCCTGCAGCGTGCCCTCAACGAGGACGCTCTGTGTCGTAGACATGCGCCTGCAATGCGTGTCTGTGTCTCTCTCTTAAAAGGTTTGGGTCGAAATACCGCAAAATTACGAAACACCGCCGAAATGTGACGTGTCTATGCAGGTCACAGCGTTATCGCGTGTTTCGTAGTTTTGTTCTTTTCGTTTGCGGAAATCACGAAACCGCAGGTAGAGCGTTTCGTAATTTTTTCGTATTTTGATCGGCAAATTACGAAACGAGGTCAAAACTACGAAACGAGCGCGCTACAGACGTGTCACAGGTCATAAAAAGGCGCGCCCCTTGCGTGTCACCGTGACGCAGCATCCCGGCCGTGTCACATAGCTACAACCCCTGCAGCGTGCCCTCAATGAGGACGGTCTATGTCGTAGACATGTGCCCGTAATGTGTGTCTGTGTCTCTCCCTTAAAAGGTTTGGGTCGAAATGCCGCAAAATTACGAAACATCCCCGAAATGTGACGTGTCTGTGCAGGTCACAGCGTTATCGCGTGTTTCGTAATTTGGTTTTCCGATTTTCGTAGTTCTACGAAACCGCAGGTAGAGCGTTTCGTAATTTTTTCGTATTTTGATCGGCAAATTACGAAACGAGGTCAAAACTACGAAACGAGCACACTATAGACGTGTCACAGGTCACAAAAAGGCGCGCCCCTTGCGTGTCACCATGCCGCCACACAACAGCTGCCCCACCACAACACCCCAGCCGTGCCACGTGGCGTGTAGAAACGTGCTCGGTTCGATTCGTAAAGATTAGGTCGCAGGCTATTGTGCGCGACGCATAAGTTCCGTACGATGGCCCCCAGACCGTATGTGGCGTTTTAATTCGTTTTTGGTTTAGCCAGCCGCATACGGGGGATAACCCCGAGGATAATTCATAAAGAGACAGCCTCTCGACCGTGATAGGCGCGGTTCCTCCGACGAGATAGACCGGTCGGCAACGGCATTGCCAACCACAAAAGCGGTCAGGTAGGGAGTAAGCGCTCCCGTAAAGCGATGGGACGGCAGACCACCGTTCTAGCGAGTTGAGCACGGCACTCCAAGCCGCCTGAATAGCAAGCCGGTAAAGCACCCCGCTCCGGGACAGATCAATCTGCCCAGGAGCGTTTTTCTATGTCCGAAAAGGACACGACTATCGCCGTCGCGCCACGCTTTTACACGCTGCAGGAACTCGCCGATCTCGGCGTCGGCTCCGAGTCCACGTTGCGAAAAGCTATTAAAGAGGGCCGTCTTTCATTCCACCGTTTCGGCACCGCCTATCGGATTCGCCAAGACGATCTCGACGCCTACCTCGCGGCCGCACGCCGCCCTGCCCCGCAGCTATTCGACGGCTTCGTCGATGCCGTCGTGAATGCAGCGCCCCAACTGACAGATGAGCAGCGCCAGCAGCTCGTCACGGTGCTGGGCGGTGTGAAGCACTAATGCGGACAAACCCGCCTACGACGAGATCCCGCCGCTTAGCTCAGCTAGTCAGGCTGGGTCTTGAACTGAGTGCGAGGGCTGATGGGTGATGGCCGTGCTACTACACACGCGCGCTCCACCGTCGTGCCCCGAGTCCAAATAAACAGTTCATTCAACCAAGGAGAACAAACCATGTCTTTCAGAGACGATTACGCAGCAGCGCTGCGCGATGAGCAGCAAGCAAAAGATACCGTGAACGAGGCGCGCCGTGCACACAAAGCGACAAAGGAGCGCCTTGCGCAGTTGCGCAAGTATGCCGAAGAGTTCGAGGTGAATCTCGACGGTGACAAGTCCGCCAGCACCGAAGGGGACAGCGATACACCTGAGAACGGTTACGGCGACACGCCTGAGAGCACCGAGGGCAGTAAGCCGAAGCGGCATCTAGAAGTTGTACCCGACTAACCCTTTAGCCGTACACGCAATCACCTCATGTGTGTACGGCCACGCGGCGTGACGACGTACAGCCGTCACGTTTGATGTCGCCACACACCCCGCTCGCAAGGGCGGGGTTTTCGCGTGTGTGCGGGTGGCTGCGGCACCGCTACACGTGACACTGTCACGATGCTTGCGCCGGTATCGGCGACGGGGCATATACACGTCTGCCCCGTCGCCTGGATCATCCGCCACATGGCTGGCGGTATGTCGCGCTGCTGTTATGCGCGGTTCTGGCCGGCATAGTCTTGTGTGGACGTCAGCTATGCCGAAGACGGGGCCGTGGGCGCAGCAAAGACAGCAGCGTGGACAGAGCAGATTTCAGCAGCTGTGCTGCTGAAGATGCAACCGCGACGGCAAGTGATATGCGGCGCATGCCGCATAATGCCGCGTCGTGAGATACGCCAATATCCATTACGGCACGCTTGCCGTGATGGAGCGTTTCGTGATGACCCAAACACGACACATCGATGCTGGCATATCCGAATACATATCGACGGGATATATCGGATTGCCAGCAGTGTCGTAATACAGAGCATGGGTCATCACACAAGGTGCAGCGCCAGCTGCACTATTGGGCATCTTGACCGGAGCGCAGCGGAGGGCAAGACAGCACCAGCCAGACCGAGCGAGCGAGGTCTGAGACTGGGGCTATAAGGGGCGGCGCGCCAGCGCCGGGCACCGGGTTATGCGAGCGCCAGCGAGTAGTAATACCCGGTGCAGTGCCTCGGCTATGCCGAGCGCCGGAGCGCAGCGGAGGCGTCGCACCCCCTTATGCCCTTTCCCCCTTCTACCCCTATAACGACAAACTCATAGGGGTTTTGACACAGAAGGGGGCTGCGACCTGCGTGTTTCGGGTCTTTATGCGGTCTTCGACCCTTACCCGAAACGGCCCGTTGATGCGCGAAGCGCACATGGTGCCTACGCAAAATCTGCAGGTCGCCACGCTGTGCGCACCACATACGGCGTCAGTCGTTGTATGTCGGTCTTAAAGTAAGGGCCGATGACGGGTGGAAACGCCGCTTGCGGCGTCTTCCCGCGTCATCGCGCACGCCGTGTGCAACGTGAGCTTGCGAACGTGCCACGGCGTCGAACCGAACGGCAAGACCGACATCGTTTACGTGGTGCGCACAGCCACACCCTGCACTCTGGCACCGCCGCCAGGCGGTTATTGCAGGGTGTTCCAAATCCCGCAGCGAGCCATCCGCCGCAAGGCGGTGTTGATGCTGCTGCGGGTGATAACAACACGGGTCGAATAACACACTCCATATCGGCCCGTGCCATAAGCACAGTATCTGTGCAGACGCATCACGTTCGCGGCGGCCATATGCGCGCAAGCGCATGTAACGAGCACCGCCAGCGACGTGTGTTTCGCAGCGCGTCGCGCTGCAGCAGATCCAGCGGCAGCTGTTGATGCAAATGTGTAGCGCCGCGACTCGATTGGTTCATCTTTGTGGCAGCGGCTGTACGGCCCTGTGGCGGCCGTAGACGCCTCGGATGGACGGAGTGCGCGTGCAGAAGAACAGTTTCAAGACGTCGCTGTTCGTCGTGTATCTGCCGAAGTCGATGTGCAAGGAGATCCCCGACTACTACACCAGTGAGGTGGACGGGCGCGAAGTGAAACGTCCGCGCTATGTCGCCCGCGACTACGAGGAAGCAAAGCAGTACCTCGAAGAGTCAATGCGCTGGCTTGCAGAAAACTTCATCCCCGGCGGTATCGACGCAGTCGCTGGCGGTGATATGAACTTTGACGAATCAACGCCACACATCCAGTTCCAGGCGGATACGTTCTCACCGAAGCCCGAAGATCCCGACAAGCTCCGTTGCCGCCCCGGCATCGCGTACAACACTGACACCTCAGTGCGGTACACATCCGGCCCGAAGAAGGGCAAGCAGATCCCGGGTAACCAGAAGTTCATCGACGCGCAACGGGGCCTGCGCGAACACATGCACTCGCTCGGCTATCCGGTGGAACTAGAAGTCTCCGAACGTCATGACGAGTCACTCAACCTCGACCGCTACACCGAGCAACAAGACCGGGAGCGCGATCTCGCC
This sequence comes from Actinotignum timonense, assembly GCF_002860685.3. Taxonomy (GTDB): domain Bacteria; phylum Actinomycetota; class Actinomycetes; order Actinomycetales; family Actinomycetaceae; genus Actinotignum; species Actinotignum timonense. Next base: position 2,214,835 of record NZ_CP136960.1, read on the forward strand.
AAGCGCGAGGATGATGTGGAAGTCAAGAAGCGATCCGTGCAGCGCGACATGGACGCAATTGATCGTGACCGCGAGCAGGCTGCTAAGGAACTTGAACAGGCGCAAGAAGCCCGCGAAGCAGCCCAGCGCGTACAGGAGAATGCTGAAGCACAGGCTCGCGAGGTTGCCGAGCGTGTGCTCAAGGAAGCACGCGAGAAGGCCGAGCAAGAAGCCGAAGAGATCCGCAGCGAAGCACGCAAGGATGCTGAGCAGGAGTTGGGCCTGGCCGAAGCGCAAGCAGACGAGCTGCTCGAACGAGCCGAAGAGACTGCGCGGGCCAAGGCGGGCGATATTACAGCCGCAGCTCGCAGCGAAGCAGAGACGATCACTCGCAAGACCGACGAGGCCCGTAAGCAGGCTGAGCGCGACGCCGAGACGATCCGCAGCAAAGCACGAGATGAGGCCACGAGCATCCGCGACGAGGCCACACGCGACGCTGCAGTAACGCGCAAGGATGCCCGCGATGAGGCTGATCAGATCCGCCGCAACGCGCACACGGACGCCGAAGATGAAGCCGCCATCATCATCGAAGAAGCGGTGAAGTCAGGACAACAGTTGGAGCACTTGGATAAGAAGTTCCTGGTGCAAGAACTGCATCGCAGCCCAGAGTTGCTTGAGCGTTACACGCTGTTCAGGCAGTCGCAGACCTCAGGCAAGAAGGGCGGGGCGCAGCAGCGTGCACGCGAGCGCATCGAGAAGCGCCGCCAGCAGCAACAGCAGCGTGATCGTGATGGCGGTATGGAGTTGTAGCACTGCTCTCCCCTGCCCTGTACGGCCTTCTGCGGGCCTAACAGGGGGCCGTCGGCGTCGTAGGTCATTGGCGGCGGGTAAACGGCTGATATTCAGCGAAAATCGAAGAAATCTCGGCTAGGCGGGGCCGGTGTCACTACGTTGCGCAGTGAATTGGCCTGTTGAGTGGCGGAGATAGTGCGCAGCACGTCGGTGTGTACGACGGGGCATGTGCTGCGCAGAAGAGATGTCCGTAGAAGGGCCGACAGAATGTCGTTGTCATTCTGTTGCGTAGTAAAGGTGTCAATAGGATGACAAACCACTTCACTGCCCAATTCACATGTCATTAAAGTGACAGGGCATTTGATTGCGCAGTAAACGTGTCGATGAAATGGGTGCCCAATACACAGTGCAACCTACGTGTTAATGAAATGTCACAGACACTACATAGTGCAGTGAGTTGCGCAGCAGAAACGCCAGTAAAAGCACCGCACCACTGCACCGTAAAACTGCACAAGTGATTCGCAGCAAATTGGCGTGTGAAATGGTTGAAAAAATAACCCCGCAGGTTTCCCTGCGGGGTTTCGTAGTTAGAACGGTACTTCTTCGCCCTCAGCGCCAGCCAGGGCGGCGGTCGCCGCCTCGCCTCCGCGACGGGCAGCGCGAGCAGCGGACTCCTTCTTGGAATCGATCAGCTGCACCGTGTCGATGCGCGCCACCAGCGGGTACTGCTTCACACCGTCCTTGTCGGTGTAGACGTCGGTCTTGAGCGAGTAGCTCACCGCAACGCGATCGCCGGAGCCGATGCAGCCGAACACACCGGGGTTCGCGGCGTCCTGGACGTAGCCGGTCAGCTCCACGATCTCGCTTTCCACCTTGCCGGTGGACTTGTTCTTGAAGGTGTTGCGCGCATAGACGCTGAGCTTCACCGTCGCGCCGCCGTTTGCGTGCTCGAACAGCTTGGGTGCGCGAGCTGCGTTGCCGACGATGGTGCCGTTGTTGAAGGGGTTGGACATGATGGTTCTCCTTACGTGAGTGGGTGTGATTTGCCGTGCAATTTGGGTACTTAAGCAGCGGCTTTGCCGCTGCGGGGGTTGAGCTGTCGTTACAGCACTGCCCAGGGCAGCGGTGTGCCTGCCGCCTCTAGGTCGCGCAGTTCTTGTGCTGCGCCCGGATCGGCGTCCTCGCCGTCGATGCCGTCGGCGAGCTGGTAGAGCAGTTCCAGGTCGGTGTGGGTGATGTCGCGCATCAGGTGCCTCCTTGTTCGGATGGATGGTCAATCCGTCTGTTGGAGACAGCTCTGCTGTCTAGGGGGTTCTCCCCCGCCCCGCTAGGTGTGCATCTCTGCTGGCCACGGCCCCGCGAGAAAAAGAAACCCCGTTGCATCGCTGCAACGGGGTGTGTGGTGTTACTCGGTGAACAAGATCGTGCGGGTCTTCTCAGCGCCCTCGCGGACGAGTTCGACCATCCGCTCGCCCTGGCCAATGTCGGTCAGCTTGGCCACCAGAGACGGGAAATTCTCGTCTGGTCCGATCTCGGTGGCTCGCTGCGCAGCCACGCCAGCTAGTCCCGGCTGGCCTGTGGCGTGAGCGAGCACGGCAACAGTGGCGGTGAGCTGCGCCCGCATCCCCGGCCAGCTGGTCGGGACAGCGCGCATAACCTGCTCTATGAACGCAAGGCCAGCCTGCGGCTCATCGAGCAGCGCTGCGAGCAGCGTGTCTCGCAAGCGCGGCGTGGTGAAGCATTTCAGCGCAGACCGAACAGCACGAGTGCTCGGCTGGGTGATCCCTGCCGCCGCCTGCTCGTATTCACGCTGCAGCACGTCCGCGAACATGGGCGGGATATACGCCAGCGCGTCTTCGATGATGTCGGCGTGCTCGGCAGCGTCGATGCCGTGATCGGTGCTGTTCAACCGTGCTTCGATGTCGTCTTTGCTCGGTTCCGGCAGCTCGCCGGTGTGCTCTAGCATCTGGCGCAGCGCCGCCGATGCGGCGACCTCGCCGACAACACCGTGGCGCGGCTCATCGATGAGCGGATGCTGATACACAGACCACCACGCAGCCCCGGTGACGATCTCGGGCACCTGCACCACCCCGAGCAGCGGCGGTAGGTGCACTGCCCCACTAGTGAGATACGTTGCCGTCTCGTCAAAGACCGGCTGCGCAATGTCGTCGCTGATCATGTACGCGATAACAGCGTCGAGTTCGAGGTGGTGGACCCACGCTGCGAACCGCTCGCGGCTCTCGGTGAGCTTTGCAACAGCTTCGTCCAGGTCGAACCGCGCGACCGGGCCGAGGCGGATGGTGTCGACGCCCTCGTCGTCGACGAAGAACGCGAGGATCAGCGAGTTGTTCGGGTAGAATCCGAGGATGCCGGGGAGGTTCGCGAGGATCTCGCCGTGGGATGCAAGCGTGTGGGAATGAGTGGACATGGCAGTGCTCCTTTGCACGAATACGGGGTGTACACGGTCAATCCCGTATTCGGTCCGGCTCTGCCGGTCGCAGGCGTATCCCAGCAGCGCAGCACTCATGTGCGCCGGGCGTCGCTAGCGCAGCCTGATGCTCGGCTTACCGGGTGCGAGCGCTAGCGACGCAGCATTGTTAGATCCCCGCGTCGCCGCTGGTTAAGCGTTACCTTTGGCGCGATTGTGGGACTTGCAGAGCAGCTCGCAGTTGCTTTCCTCGGTCTTGCCGCCCTTCGACCATGCGGTGACGTGATCAGCGTCCATATCCTTGAGCGGCCAGATCTTCTCCTTCTTCTCGTCGTGGCCGATAGCGCAGTAGGAGCAGTTGGACACACCGTTCTTCTCGGCGGCGTCTGTCTGGCGCTTGTACACGCGCTTTTTGACAGCCTCAGTGAAGACACGCACGTTAAGCAGCCGCGTCTCTTTCTTGCCGCCGAGCAGGTACTCGTAGATACCCTTCTTCGACTGGACCTGCGAGTCGGAAAGCAGCTCGCGTGCTTCGGCGGTCATCTTTGCTGCGTCGTAGCCCTTGTCGCCGTACTGCTCATAGAGCTTGTTCCACGCGATTCCACGCATGGAACTGTCCGTCATCTTGAACACGCTTGCGGCCCAGTCGATGACGGTGGTGAAGTACGTCTGCAGCTCCTTGCAGTCCTCGTCATCGCGGTGCTTGGCCATGTAGTTATCGATGCTCACGCCGTCACGCTGAGCGATCCAGTCGAGAGCGACTTCAAGCACCTCCTGGCGGGCGGGTTCACCGCGCACGAAATTCGACCACTTCGACATCAGTCGCCAAGAAGTCTTCCGGTGGTGCATGCGCTACAACACCCGCAGACGGCACTCCTGGTGCAACGTTCTAGCCCCCAATGACTTCGAAGCACTCACATCAGCTACGCTGACCCAAGCAGCATAGCTAACCTCCGACGTGTCTACTTTCCGGGGGTCAGGCCCGTGCTCGACAACCCCAGCGGACTCAACGCCCACGCCAGCGTCGCGGACCATGCGGCCGGGTACCGGAAGGTGGCCAAGGCCGCGGGCATCGCGATTTAATCCCGCGCAGAGCCGGAGACTGTGACCTGGCGATCATTGATGCGCAAGGTGCTGTCAGCGGCAGCAATAACTGCGGCATCGTGCGTGGCGGCCAGAACGAGTGCGCCCCCGTCCGCAGCTCGCCGCAGGAGCGCGATAACTTGGTCGCGGTTAGTGGGGTCGAGGGAGGCGGTCGGCTCGTCAGCGAACACATAAGCCGCGCCGCGGAGCAGGGCTCGGGCGATCGCCAGCCGCTGCTGCTCGCCTCCGCTGAGAATAGCTGCCGGCCCGTCGAAGGGGACATCAAGACCGACTTCGCCGAGGGAGTGCAGCAATTCTTCTTTGGAGTATTGCTTCCTGGATAGCCCGAGGGTGAGGTTATCTTCGCAGCTTAGTTCGGGAATGATTCCGTGGTCTTGGTGGATTATCGCTGCGCGTTCTCGCCAGAACCTCCGCCTCCGCTTCATCCTCCACGCGGAGGCATTCTCACCGTCTATCCGGAGGAGGCCGTCCGCCGGCGGCAGGAGCCCGGCCAAGGTGTTGAGCAGCAAAGTCTTTCCGGAACCGCTGGCTCCACAGATGGCGACAAAGCCTGGCCCGGGTAGGGAAAACGTTGCATTTTCCACGAGGGACTTCTTCACCATCCGCGTGCTGCGCCCCACAGAAAAAGTCGACTCCGCGGCGAGACAGAGATGAGAGGTGGAAATCTCCGGCGGCAGAGTGGGGGACTGATTGGGGCTAGCCAATGACATTGTGACTCCTAGGGGAGGCGGACATGTGCTGAGAAATACTGAGACGGACAAAACCGAGGTAGACGATTAAGACAAGGCAGCTTAGCGCGGTGAAGGTGTAGAGGAACGGGTTGGGAAGCAGTAGCGGAGCCAGGACGGACAATATGACGACAACTGTCAGGCTGACCAGTTGGCTTTTGAATAGTCGCCACATTGTTTTGTCCGGTGATTGCCCAGCGCTGTGGAGGAGTACCAGGAGGCGACGGTGAACTCGGAGCTGGATGCGCGCCTGGACTATCAAGGCCGCAAGCGTGGCGAGCAAAGCTCCGAGGGCGCTCAGGATACTCAGCCAGAACAGCGCCGTGCTGGCTACTAGTTCGGCCAGACCGCGATCGGCGGCGCGTACCGGGTAGACGTAGCCTTCGAGGCCGGCAGCGGTAAGTTCTGGACCCAGTTCCGAGAAATCCGCGAAGAGCAAATTTTCACTCGAAGCTGTGGAGCTTAGGAAGTCTGCGTCGAAGCCGGATAGATCGTCCGTTTCAAGCACGTAAAAACAATCGCCGGGAACCAGTTCCCCCGACATTGTTCCACTAATGAATCCGACCGCATGATCGGCACTGACCGGACCAATTTGCGCAGATTTAAGGAGCAGGTCGCCGGATTCCTGAGCCCACAGATCCACGGAAGCTGCGAAATGCTCTTGGGCTGCGGAATAGTCGACCGAGTGGTTGTCGTCTCCGGGACGGAACTGATAATCCTGCAGATCGTGCCATTGGCGGTTGGCAAGTGCCACGGGGCAGGAGTCCGGCACACCGGTACCTTCTTTCGGCAAAGTATGGCTGAGGACAGCCCCGTGCTCCCGTTCCCAGCTGAGCGCGAAGTCGCGGAAGTTCTGCTGCAGACTGGGCGGCAAGAGCTCGCCTCCTTCCACGCGGCCAGCAGGGCCGTCGAAGTTGGCTGAAAAATGCAAGGCTCCAAACTCCGCGAGAGATTTCCAGGTCTGCTGGGCCTCGGATTCCTGCTGGTAGGAGCGGAGCGCAGCCGCTGAGCTAAGACCCGCTGCTACAAAGGTCACGCAGGTAAAGACCGAAATTACTTTCAGCGCTTTTCCCGCCGCCTTCTCTGCGGGGGCACGCTGCCCCAGCAGCGCTACTGCGCGGCGCAACAATGGGGCGGTGACGGCTACGGCCAAACCGGTGGTAGCCAGGGCCAAGCCTATCCCGGCGGCGTAGAACCTGAGGAACAGGAGGGCAAAAGAATAGCTCCCTTGGCGGGCGAGGAATGTACTCGCAAGGCCAATGAGAACTAGGTGCGGGAGGATGACAAAGGTCCATTGCCGCCAATTGCCTTTTTGACTGCGGTGCCCTCCATTTATTGTGCGCAGCGCTGCCAATCTAAGACCGGAAACCCGAAGAACAAATACCAGGGCAAAAAGGGAAACGACAAATAGAAACAGGATCGCCACCAACGCGGGCAGGCGGAATACGACCGATTGGATGAGGTGAAGGAACTGCGTCTTTTCGCTTAGCCTGAGCCCGTCATTCCTGGCCGATTCGTAGAAGTGGTTCGCATTGCCACCCGTTGCTTTGGGAACCAAGACGTAGTCACCGTGGTAATCCAGCGACCCAAGCTCACTGGCCGCTTGGCTCAAGGCATCCGGCCGGTTGAGCCGGGGAATGCGTTCCGGTGCTGGATAATTTTCCTCCAGCGGGATGAAAACCTCGTGGGAAGTCCCGCTTGCGTCATCGGTGCCAGTCAGCCGGTAGATGGAGTAGCCGTTCTGCTCGGCCAATGAAACCAGTGAGTTACGGATTACCGTCGGTGCGTAGTCTGACTCAAGTTCCTCCGCGAGTGAAGTCTTAGGCTCGACGTAGTCAAGACTAAAGGTTGATTCGACCCCTAAGGACAAGGGCTTGGTGGAGTCAACCAGGGCTGTCAGCAGCCACCCAGTAGTCGCGATGACTGCAGCAAGAAGTAGGCTCAAAAGCCCAAGTACTAGGGGTCGAATACGCATGAGTTCTAGCAGAAGTCGTAGTAGTAGCTGTCCTTAGTGCCCGGCAAATTCGTTGCCCAAAGCTCGGCGACCGACTTCTGGCCGCCGCGGGTGTCGATGCTTCGTTGCGTTCTGTCGTTGACGATCACAGTCGAAGTATGGCACCGATTCACGGTGAAATAAGAACGCGCCTTAGCGTCCCAGAATCCGTACTCCCAGGTACCGCCACCTGCAGGGTAGCGAACTTTCCGGCCGACAGATGCCCAGTAGGTTGTGAAGGCTGGTGCTGCCTCGCCGAGTAGCTCGGCCATCACACCGGAAGCAAAGCCTCCCTTGGCGCCGTGGTCTTGGAATTCTTCTGCGGAAGCAACGGCTGAGTTAGATACGGAAACGCTCAGAGCAGAGGCAATCAGCAGCGCTGCAAACTGCCGAGTGCGCTTTTTGGGGGTCATAACAGTCTCCTTTGAGAGAGGAAATGAGGCGGGATTGCCTCAAAAGGGAAACTACCCTGAGTGAATACAAATGGGAATAGAACCAGTTTTCTAATTATATTGGTACTTTTCACAGGCCTTAGGCTCGGGAGGGCGGTGGTTGTCCTTGGTCCGCTATGTCTTGGATTCACCCCGTACGGAGTGGGGTTGCCCGCAACACGCCCTTTCGTCCTTGCTCTCTTCTGACGTCATCCTCGCCAACGTCAGCTGCGCGAAACTCCTGCCTAGTTTCGCACGCCGCAAGCGCACGGTGTCGTGCGCTTGCTTAGGCCGCCCCTAAGGCGCAGCACATGCGCGCGATTGTTGATGTGCCACACACTGCAACCTAGTTCCACACGATCTGCACCGATTCAGGGTTGAAGGTCTTGGTGCCGCGCACGCCACGGCGCAGGCGCACCTGGCACAGGGTGTTGATGACTCGACGCTGCACGGCAAGCTCTGCGCTGTCGAAGGCGTCCACGGGCGAGGCGTAGCCGGTTGTGTCGAGCAGCGCCGATGCGCCAGCAAGGCGGGCACGGCGCGTTTCGAGTTTCTCGATCTGCGGCTCATAACGGTTTCGCGCGCGCTTGAGGTCACGGGCCTCGATAAGCTCCTCGTCGTAGTCAGCCTGGACGCGGGCGAGCTTTGCGCGAAGCTCAGCGAGTTCGTCGTCGATGGCGTCGACCTCGTCGTCATCCGCAGTCGGCAACAGGTCTGCTAGGTCGTCACGACCAAGGCGGGCGCGGATCACGGCGAGCACAAAATCATCGACGCTATGCGTGCGCACTAAGCCACAGGCGGCGCAGCGGTAGCGGTCGGCATGCGTGCGCACGGGATTGCCACACTCGTCGCAGACATACAGACCCGAGCCGAGATGGCGGCGAGTGTTCCGGCGCTCCTTGTTTGTCAGCCGGTCGGGATCATCGAGCACGTTCTGCACACGCCACCACAGATCGGGTGTGACGATCGGCTCCCACTGCCCTTTTACCGGCTCGCCGGTATCGGGGTCGCGGACAATGTGCGTTACACGGCGGTATTTGTTCTTCACGCCTTTGCGTTTGGCCTTCTTGTAGGTGGAATAGCCGGCATACACGGGGTTGCGCAGAATCGAGTGCAACGACGTATAGGCCCACGGCTGCGCGTCGGGAACTGGCTTTTCTTCCTGGCCTTCAGCGCGGCGTCGAGCGTTGCGCTCTGTGACCACGGTGTGCATATGGCGCGGCGTGGTCGGGATATCCGGCAAGCCCGGTTGATCGACCCCAGATAGGGCGCGTGCAATGTCGCGCATGGAGTTGCCCCGCTCGACAGCCCGGAACATCCCGAGCACGGCGGCGGCTTCGGGTGGGATGATCTCGCCGGTCGAGGTGTAGCCGATTGGGCGCACACCGCCGGAGTACCAGCGTCCCTGCTCGGCGCGCTGCTGTTGCGCACGGGATTGGCGCATGCTTTTACGTTCGATCTCGCCGCGCGCCACGGCTGCTTTGATGCGCGCGTACATTCTGCCGCCGTCGGTGGCAAGGTCAGCATCACCGTTCGCAGTGACGAGTTTCAGCCCCTGCTCCTCTGCCCTGTCGATCCACTCTTCGAGCTGCCAGGGCTGCCGTGTGAGGCGGTCGAGGTCCCAGCAAATGATCGCGTCGATCTCGCCGCGATCAAAGGACGCCACCATCGCGTCGTAGTCGGGGCGGTCCACGTCCTTCTTCGACGCGGAGATCGACTGATCGACGTAGGTATGCACGACGTCCCAGCCGCGTTGCTCGGCAAGGGCTTCGCAGTCCTGGCGCTGCCGGTCGATGGCGAGGCCGTCCATGGCAGCATCGAGCGAGATACGGAGGTAAATAGCAGCACGTGTTGTCATGCCGCTAACACTAGCGCGCCTCAGGTTACATTGAAACGAAACTCCACCACGTCGCCGTCTTGCATCACGTAGTCTTTGCCTTCTTGGCGCAGCTTCCCGTGTTCACGAGCGGCGGCCACAGAGCCGTATTCCACCAGGTCATCGAAAGACACCACCTCGGCTTTAATAAAGCCGCGCTGGAAATCGGTATGGATGACACCGGCGGCCTGCGGGGCGGTATCGCCCTTGTGGATGGTCCAGGCGCGGGCCTCTTTGGGGCCGGCCGTGAGGTAGGTTTGCAGGCCGAGGGTATCGAAGCCCACCCGAGCCAGCTGGTCCAGGCCGGATTCTTCTTGACCGGTGGCCTCCAGCATTTCCCGGGCTTCTTCTTCGCTGAGTTCCACCAGTTCCGCTTCGAATTTGGCATCGAGGAAAATGGCTTGGGCAGGTTTCACAAAGTCACGTAGTTCCTGCTGCATGGCGGTGTCAGCGAGGCCGTCGTCGTCGGTATTAAAAACGTAGATGAAGGGCTTCGAGGTCATGAGTTGGAAGGAACGCAGGATATCCGCGTCAAATTCGGCGGCGTGGTTGGAGAGCACTTCGCCCGCCTCAAGGAGCGCGTAGGCCCGCTGCGCCGCATCGAGCGTTTCCTTCGGGGTTTTCTTCCCCGTCACTTCCTTGGTCAGGCGCGGAATGGCCTTTTCCAGGGTTTGCATATCGGCGAGGATGAGTTCGGTGGTGACCGTTTCGATATCATCCTTCGGGTCCACGCGGCCTTCCACGTGGACCACGTCCGGATCCGCAAAAGCACGGGTGACCAGGCAAATCGCATCCGCTTCGCGAATATTGGCGAGGAATTGGTTGCCCAGGCCCTCCCCCTTGGAGGCCCCGCGCACAATCCCGGCGATGTCCACAAAATCGACCGTCGCCGGCAGAATCTTCTGAGACCCGAAAATTTCGGCGAGCTTGGTCAGCCGCGCATCCGGGAGCGGCACCACGCCCACATTCGGCTCAATCGTCGCGAAGGGGTAGTTCGCCGCGAGCACCGTTGCGCGCGTGAGCGCATTAAAAAGGGTCGATTTTCCGACGTTGGGAAGTCCTGCAATACCAATTGTTAAAGCCACGCCCTCCATTCTAGCTAAGAGAAAGGAGGGCGGGCTGCTATTCCCCGGACTCGCAATCCGGGCGCGGCGCTACCGGGCTGCGGCGTTGCGCTACCGCGTTACCGGGCCGTTGATGCTACCGCGCGGGCGCGTCCATGGACTTCGGGGCGTGCCAAATATCTTCGCCGCGCAAAATCGCATCCGCGCCGCCGTCGATATAGAGAATCTGCCCGGTGATGGTCCGTGAGAGTCCGGTCACGAAGAAAACGAGCGCATCGGCAATATCGCGAGCTTCCGAAGCGCCGTGATACGGGGCGGGCAGCGCACCGAAAGCCTGCTTGCGCCCCTCTTCGGTGGAGAGAAGTTCCTTCGTCATCGGGGTGGCGACCACGCCCGGGCCCACCGCGTTGAGCCCCACGCCGCGCCCGGCGAATTCTTCGCTCACGGCCGCGCGGCGCACCCACGTGGCAATAGCGCGCTTGGAGGAGGCGTAATTGGCGTAGCCCTGCATCGGGCCCTGATCAGCTAGCTCCTTGCCGTAAGCGAGGGCTTCTTCGCGTTGATCATCGAGGAGCAGCTGCACGAGCTTAGGATCGCTGGGCTGCAAACTTGCACACGAGGCGGTAATGACCGCGCGCCCATTTTCCGCCTTTTCCAGGTAGGGAAGGAAAGCGCGCACGGTATCGCGCGCGCCGAAGTAATTCACCTTGAGATCGAGAGGCGAATTGCTCTGGGTGCCCGCATTCGCGATGACCCCGTCAATCTGCGGATACTTTTCCACCACCCGAGCGACGGCATCCGCAATCCCCTCCGGGGTGGACAGATCCGCTTCAAATTCTGCCCCGCGCAAATCAACACCGACGGGCGTATGCCCGCGTTCTTCCAGAATCTGCCCGCAAGCAGCGCCAATACCCGAGCCCATTCCGGTCACGACGATAGTAGACATGGTGTTCCTTTCTCCCCGGCGCCGCTTCCTCGCGGCACCGCCCGCGGGGCCGTACGTCCCAACTGTTGTGTGAGTTGCGTTATACCCCGCTTTTTGAAAGCTATCAGAGTTTTTTGCGGGGAACAAGGGGGCGACGACGCCGCCAGCCCGCTTCCCTCCCATTTTTCTGTCGTAGGTGGATGTTTGAATATCGCTATGGATATTTCGATTGTTCTAGGTGCTCTTATCGCGGTGGGATGCGCGTGTTTCGCCCTGGGGTTCTTGAGCGCGCGGGTGCGCTCGGGCGGGGCAGTTTCGGCCCGTGAGCTGGCACTGGTGCGCCAGCAACTGGAGGAGGCGCAGCGCGATGCCGGAGTGGTGCGGGCGCAGCTGGCGGCCGCCCAGGCTCGTTCGGATCGGTTAGAGGAGGAAAATAACGGGCTCATCGCCCGGGCTAAAACCGATAACGATATTTTGCGTTCCCTGGCTCCTATTACCCAGCAGCTTGAGGTGATGGAGCAGCGGGTTCGGGATGTGCAGGTTCTCCAAGGTGAGCAGCGCACCGAAATCCGCACCCAGCTGAGCGCGGCGGCGCGCACCCAGGAAGATCTGGCGCGGGCCACCCAGGCACTGCGCGGGGCGCTCAGTTCTACCTCGGCGCGCGGCATGTGGGGTGAAGTGGAATTGCGCCGGGTGGTGGAGGCCGCCGGAATGCTCCCCCACGTTGATTTTTCGGAGCAGGTTTCCGCGCCCGCGGGTGGTGGGCGCGCGGCGGGAGCGCGCCCGGATATGGTTATCCACCTGCCCGGCGGCGCTCATCTCCCCCTCGATGCCAAGGTTCCCCTCACCGCGATGCTCCAGGCGCAGGCCGCCCCGGCCACCACGGCGGAGGAAATCGCGCGGCGCCAGGATCTTCGCAAACAGCACGCCAAGGCGGTGCGTGCTCACGTGAATGCGCTAGCCAAACGGGATTACCCCGCGCTTTTCCCGGGTTCACCCCGGATCACCATTATGTTCCTCCCGGGTGAATCCCTCCTCGCGGAAGCGCTGCGGGAAGATCCGCCGCTCCTGGAGGATGCTCTGAATCTCGGGGTGGTTCCCGCTTCTCCCGCCTCGTTGCTGGCGCTGCTGCGCACCGTGGCAACGCTGTGGGCCTCCAGTAAAGTCAGCGAAGAAGCCGGGCATATTATTGCACTGGGTCGGGAAATGACGGACCGGCTGCGGGTGGTGGCTGGTCACCTGGAAAAGCTCGGGAATTCCCTCACCTCAGCGGTGAAGAACTACAACTCGGCGCTCTCCTCTTTCGATACGCGCGTGCTGGTCACCGCGCGGCGCCTAGAAAGCCTTGATGCTGATTTTGCTACCCCGCCGGCCATTGCCGCGGAAGAAGGGCAGGTTAAACGTTTCCACGATGCTGCTTTGCGGGAAGCACTGGACGGCGAAGAAGATCATGAAACTCGGATTGTCCCGTAGCAGTGCGGGGCAAAACATGGCACGATAACTGATATGGCTTCAACAACTCCGGTACCCGCCAACCTGCCGCAACGGGCTGCGCAGACAACACCGGATCACCCGTGGCCGCTGCGCCTCCTCTCGGTAAAAATCCGGGAATACGTGGCGAAAATGTCACGCCTCTGGGTGGAAGGTGAAGTCATTACCCTCCAGCGCCGCCCCGGAGCCAAAGTCCAGTTCCTCACCTTGCGGGATCTGGAAGAAAACGTCTCCATGACGGTGAAAATACTCAGCCATTTGCTTCCCGCAACCGTCACCTCCGGAAGCCGGGTGGTGGTGTGGGCAGTCCCGGATTTTTATACCGGTAATGGCTCGCTCTCCCTGTGGGCACAGGAAATCCGCCCGGTGGGCGTGGGCGATATTCTGGCCCGTTTGGAAGCCCTGAAAGCCAAACTTGCTGCCGAAGGTCTGTTCGCACCCGAACGTAAAAAACCGCTCCCCTTCTTACCGCGCGCGGTGGGGCTTATTGTGGGGCGCAATACTAAAGCCAAAGAGGATGTCATTATTAATGCCTCGCTGCGCTGGCCCGGGGTTCGTTTCGAGGTACGCGAAGTAGCGGTCCAGGGCCGGGATGCCGTGGCCCAGATGATTCCGGCCCTGCGTGAACTCGATGCCCATCCCGGGGTGGATGTTATTGTGCTGGCCCGCGGGGGCGGTTCCGTGGAAGATCTCCTTCCTTTCTCCGATGAGCACCTTGTTCGTGCTATTGCAGCCACCCGCACTCCGGTGGTCTCCGCTATCGGGCATGAAGGAGATAATCCCATCAGCGATTATGTGGCTGATCTACGGGCCTCCACCCCCACGGATGCCGCCAAACGCATCGTCCCGGATCGGGAAGCGGAACGTGAAGGTGTGCAGGCGGCGGTGCGCCGCTTGCGCCAGGGCATGCGCCACCGGGTGGACCGTGCCACTAAGGAACTCGAAGCATTACGCGCCCGGCCGGTACTGGCCCGCCCCCGCACCATGGTGGAGGTACGCGAACAAGATATTCATTCGCTGCGCTCCTGGCTGCGGGCCCATATTCGGCGCGATATGGCTTCCAATTCCCAAGATATTTCCTCGCTTCTTTCCCAGCTGCGGGCCCTCTCCCCCCAGGCGACACTGCAGCGCGGGTATTCGGTTATCCTAAGCGGGGATGACAGAGTAGTCTCACAAGAAAACGATGTCCGAATCGGGGAGCACCTGCGTGCCATTTTGGCCGCGGGAACCCTCCATCTCGAAGTGAAAGGGAGCGCGCATGGCAGCTAAGGGAACCACTCCTGAGGGGTTCACACCCCCGGCGCCAGCGCCGGGCTCCTCCCAGCCCCACACAGCGGGCGCCTCCGCGTCCCAGGTACCCGGCTCACCCGGACCTCAGGTACCTGGCGTCTCCGCGCCCCACCCGCGCGAAGATATTGAGGCGCGCGTTGCCACCCTCAGCTACGAAGATGCCCGAGCGCGGCTGGTTGATATCGTCTCCCGCTTAGAACAGGGCTCCATTCCCCTCGAAGAATCCCTACGCTTGTGGGAAGTTGGCGAATCCCTGGCCCGCCACTGCCAAAGCTGGCTAGATGGCGCAGCGGCCCGGATCGATGCCGCCGAACGCGGGGAAAGCCTCGTGGCTGCTCCGATGGCAGCCCCGCAGCCGGCAGCCGCCACTACCGCTCCCGCCCCGGCGACTGCTCCCGCTAATCAGGGCGCGCCAGCGAACCAGCCCGCGCCGGCCGCAGCGCACACGGGTGGCTATCAGGCGCCCGCTCCCGCGATCTCGCCGCAGGCCTCCAAGGAGGACCGAGTGGCAGCCCTGCGGGAAGCGGTGCGCGAAGTACGCGCTGAGGATGTACCGGCTATTCAGCCAGCTCCGGAAGCCATGGCGGAAGCTACTCCTGCCCCCGCTGCCCCGCGCGGCGCCTCCGTTCCCGCGGGTGGGCCTGCCGGTACACCCGCTGGTGGCCCCGCCACCGCACCGCCCTCCGCTGAGGAACCCGCGGCCGGCGAAGATGACGATGATTTCGATCCGGAAGAATTCGCAGACGGAACAGGCCTAGATACTACCCCGCTCACTCGCCACCCCGAGGATTTCGCATGACGATTCTCGTAATTGGCGATGCCATCGCCAACCAGCGTGAAGCGGAGACCCCATTTCGCGCCGGCACCATGTTTAAGGTGGCTGTCAATCTGGCCCACCTGGCTCGCGAAGTTCGGATGGTCACCAATATTTCCGAGGCTTCCGACCCGCAAGTCGTACGCGATTACGCCGCTGCCCACGGTGTCGAGCTCCTCTTGCGCCCCGCCACAAGCCCGGTCAGCGCTGCCTCAAATCCGCTCAGCGCGGCTTCATCCCCAGTCAGCGCGGCTTCATCCCCGGTCGGCGCTGCCTCAAACTCGGTCAGCGCAGCTCTCACCTCCGGGCTACCCACCCCGCCCCCGGCCGCTTTCACCGACGCTCATTACGGGGACGCACACGCAGACCCTGAAGAAAGCTGGGATATTTTGCCGGCTCCGGAACGCGGCGCCCGCAAACTCGATTTTGATCTTTTCAGCCCCTCCGCCACTATTTTCGGTGGAGATGCCTGCCATGCCATGCCCGCGGCCCACACCGTGCGCGAATGGCTGCGGGTATGCCGCTCCACCTCCACGATCATTTACTCGCCGGCACTGCGCCACCCCCGGGCCCGCAACCTGGACCGAGTCCGTATTCAAGCCGAAAGTTTCTTGCAGCTAAGTGACGTCGTCGTCGCAACCTCAAAAGACATCCGGCTGCTTTACGGTATTAGCGGCCCCGAAAACGAATTCGCCGCGGTGGCCGAACACTGGTTTAGTTTCGGGCCGCGGCTCGTCGCCATTCTCCTTGAGGACGGTGCCGCGCTCATGATCACCGCTTCGGGTGACCGCCTCCACGTGGCATCCCTCCCGCGCCCCTTCGTGGACGTGGCCGGGGCCCGCAGCGCTTTTATAGCCACCACCATTGACACTCTGGACCGGGTGAGTCTGCTCGGGCGGGAAGCAAGCCCCGGCCTGGCCACCATGTCCATGTCGCACCTGTATACCGTGGGTGCTTTCGCCACCACCGCGCGCAGCCTCATGACCGCGCATGCCGGCTGGGAGCCACTGACCCGCAACGAACTGAGCGAAGGATTCTTCGAATACCAAAGCCGCGAAGGGCTGATTTAGCGCACCTTTTCGGTGTGAACTCCCATTCCGGCTCCGGACGCATCCGAATGCCTGCAGCTTAGCGGCCGCGGCGCCGGTCACGTTGCGTATAGTCACGCAGCGCGCGCAAAAAATCCACGCGCCGGAAATCCGGCCAGTAAGTTTCGCAGAAATACAGCTCGGTATGGACGGACTGCCAGAGCATAAAGCCGCTCATGCGCTGCTCCCCGCTCGTGCGAATCACCAAATCCGGATCAGGCTGGCCGCGGGTATAGAGATGATCGGTAATATCCGCGAGGGAAAAATCTTCCGCGACCTCCGCGAGGCTGCGCCCGGCTGCCGCCTCATCGCGCAGATAAGAACGCACCGCGTCGGTAATCTCCTGGCGCCCGCCGTAGCCCACCGCGATATTCACGTGTAAACCGCGGCAAGATTCAGTGCTCGCCGCGGCGGCACGCAGGCGCTGGGCGTACTCCTCAGGAAGAAGATCAAGATTACCCACCGCGACCAACCGGAAACGACCCGAGCGCGCCAAATTCTCAACAGTTTCACAAATGATGGTGAGCAGCGGGCCTACTTCTTCAGCCGCCCGGGAGAGATTATCAGTGGAGAGCAGCCACAAAGTAACCACCTCAATGCCGGCATCTTCGCACCAACCGAGCACCTCGGCGATGCGCTCGGCCCCGGCCCGATGCCCGAACGTGGCAGATTCACCCAGCTCACGCGCCCAACGCCGATTGCCATCCAACATAATGGCCACGTGCTGGGGCATGCGTTTGCCGGCCAGCTCCCGCACCAAGCGGCGTTCATATGCGGCGTAGAGCCATGCTGACATCCCCACGCTGTCTCCCTCCCTCGTTCTAGCCGCGCCGGCCCGAGCCGCGCCGGTCTGAACCGCGCCGTGCCAGGGCCGCGGCCACCCGAAACATGCCTTGCCAGGGCCGCGGCCACCCGAGCCACGCAGTGCCAGGGCCGCGCCGGTCACGCGCCGCGGCTAGATGCCTAACCGTTTAACTGTAGCCCGCCCATCCTGAGCAAACAGGAAAAGATACCCGGAAAATACTCAGGCAAGCAGCGTACACTTACGCCAGCGGCTCAGACCGGTGCGGGGAACCGGAGCCACACGTCCCGCTTCGCCCACCGCCGCGTCTTGCTGGCCTGCGGAGACCCCGGAGGCATCACCGATTACGTGGGGAGCACCATGACCCGTCTTTGTCACGCCACTAGCGAACGCCACCGCGGTAGTGATTCCCCTGCGCCTCGCGGTGCGACTCGCGGTGAGAAGAAAAACGGCGCATCGAAGGCCGGGGCGGCACAGCCCGCGGTAGCGCGGTCCAGCGCACGCAGCGCCCGGCGGCGCCTGCCCGCATCGGCGCTACCGAAGCCGGTATTGCGCGGCTGGCAGCACGCCATTATTGCCCCGCTCGCACTGGCGAATATGATCGTCCAGATTGTTTTTGCCCCCAACGCAGCACTCACCATCGGAGTCATTGTGTTCGGGCTGAGCGCCGTGGTGCTCTTCGGGCATTCCGCGGTGTATCACCTGGGATCCTGGGGGCCGAAAGTCCACGCGATTCTGCGCCGCCTGGATCACTCGAATATTTTCTTGCTCATTGCCGGAACCTACACCCCGCTCTCCCTCGCCCTGCTGCCGGGCAGCACCGCCGCCCTAGTGCTCGCCATTGTGTGGGGCGGGGCGCTCGGCGGGATCGCGCTTTCCAATTTCTGGCCGGCCGCCCCGCGCTGGCTGTATGTTCCCCTCTATATTGCTCTCGGCTGGGTGGCGATCTGGTTCCTCCCGGATATGTGGGAGGCCGGCGGCCCGGGCATCGTTTGGCTCATTATTGCCGGCGGAATCTGCTACACGGTAGGCGCGCTCGCCTACGCTTTCCGCTGGCCCAATCCGTGGCCGCGTACCTGGGGATTCCACGAATTCTTCCATTCGGGAACAGTCGCCGGCTACGCCTGCCATGCGGTGGCGGTCTGGCTCACTCTCTTCGCCGTCGCCTAGTGAGCGCGCGCCGCACACGGTCAGCTCAGAGCTCAACGCGCTGAGCGCTCCTCAACCTGCGTGCCTAGCGAGCCCGGTTGGCCGATCCCGCGGCCCGGAGGGCCGCGGCGGCGTCGTACCCCTCCTTTAGACTGATACCCAGCACCACACGAAAACGGCAATGCACAGGAGCGAAGATGAGCAAAAAGAACACGGAGGCGCGCGAGCACGCAGGAACCTGGACCACAGCGCCCGGGATTGCGCTGCACGTTCGGGACGGTTTTCAGATAGCGCCCGTTGCTACCGGTTCCACGCCGGGCTGGCACGGGGATAAAAAGGCTGGGAAAGCCGCCATGAAAGAGCGTGGGAAGCTCCTGGCTGAGCTGCAAGAACGTCTCTATGCCGAAGCGCGCCAGGGAGGCGAGCGGCGGGTGCTGCTCGTGGTGCAGGGTATGGACACGGCCGGGAAGGGCGGGATTTGCCGGCATGTGCTCGGGATGGTTGATCCGCAGGGCGTACATCTGCGCTCTTTCGGGGTGCCCACCGCGGAGGAACTCTCCCACGATTTTCTGTGGCGGATCCGGCGCGCGCTGCCGCCGGCCGGCATGATCGGGGTTTTTGACCGCTCGCATTACGAAGATGTGCTGGTTGGAAAGGTCGATGAGCTCGCCACGCCCGCGGAAATTGAAGCGCGCTACGAAAAAATCAATGAGTTCGAGCGGGAGCTGGTGGACGCGGGCTATACGCTCGTCAAGGTCGCCCTGCTTATCGGCTACGAGGAGCAGGGGCTGCGGCTGCTGCGCCGGCTGGCGCGCCGAGATAAGCACTGGAAGTATTCGCCCTCCGATGTGGAGGCGCGTGCCCAGTGGCCTGCCTATATGGATGCCTACCAGGCCATGTTCGAGCGCACCTCCACGGAGTACGCGCCGTGGTATGCGGTACCGGCGGATCGCAAATGGTTCGCGCGGCTCGCGGTGACCGAGCTCCTTGCCCAGGCGCTCGCCCGGCTGGCCCCGCGCTGGCCGGAGGTCCGTTGGGATCCGCGCGCCCAGGCCGAGCAGGTGCTGGCCACCATGCCGCGGCACACCGCGCAACTCTCCGCGGACGAACTGCGCCAGGAAGCGGAGGAAGTTGCCGCCGAATCTGAGGACTACCGAAACGGCGTGGAAATGCTCATCACCCGGGATTCCCGCAAGGATGCCGGGGAGCGGGTCGGGAACGGGCAGTAAATAGCGGTTGCGGGCTCAGGCCTGGTTGCGCGGGGTGGTTAACGGTACCGCGCCGCCGCCTGCTCTTCGCTTTCCAGCCCGGGCACCCGCGCGAATAGATCCGTCTCCCCCTCCGCGGGCGCCGGGCCCACGGTGGAAGCCGCTAGGTAGAAGTCCTCATGCGGCCACACCTGCGCCTCCAGGTCCCGCGGCGCCGCGAAGAACAGCCCGTTCGGGTCAATTTGGGAGGCGTGCGCGCGCATGGCCGCGTCGCGCTGCGGGAAATATGCGACGACGCCGACCCGCGTGCTTGCGGCATGCTGCGGGCGCGGGAATTGCGCGGCCTCTTTCAGCCACTCGGTAAAAGGGCTGGTGCGGCCGGCGGCAAGAATCGCTTCGTGCAAGGTGGTGAGCCGGGTGAAAGAAAGATTGGCGTCGTAATACAGCTTGGAAACCTGCCAGGGCTCGCCCAGCTCCGGCCAGCACGGCTCCCCCGCCAGCCGCACCGCCGCGAGGGTGGCGGTATGGGTGCGCAGGTGATCGGGATGCGGGTAGCCACCGTTTTCGTCATAGGTGGTCACCACCTGGGGGCGGAACTCGCGGATCTGAGCCACGAGGGCGCGATGCACATCCGCGTCCGCGGCCCGGGCGAAACTATCGGCGGGGAGCTCCGCATCCGGGTAGCCCTCGGGTAGTCCGGAATCCACAAAGCCGAGGAAAACGTGCTCAATGCCGAGGATGCGGGCAGCGGCGGCCATTTCTTCCCGGCGTAGCTGCGCCATGGTGCGCCCGGCCAGAACTGCGTCGTCGAATAAAGGATTGAGGATATCCCCGCGTTCGCCGCCCGTGCAGGTGACCACCCGTACCCGGCCGAGGCGCGCGTATTTCGCCATGGTTGCCGCGCCTTTCGACGATTCGTCATCCGGGTGGGCGTGGACGCAGAGGAGGCGGCGTTCGTCCATCATCCTTCTCCTTCCGCAGCTGGTGCTCTTCCGCAGCTGGTGCTGGCGCTGGCGCTTATCGCGCGGGCTTTCTGGCAATCGATGCGGGCTCGCGGCACAGCGCCACCAGCCCGATTCACCGCGCTACTCTACCAAGGAGGCCCGCGCGCTGCCCCGCGGTGGTAGCGGAGTGGAACGCGGGCCTCCAGCCAGCAGAAAATCCAGGGGAATGTTGCATCGCCCGGAAGGCTGGTATGCTTAGCCGGAGAAACATGCCTATCAGGGCATGAATTTTTTTATCCGAGTGGGGCGTCCCACCCGCGCCCAGCGCTCGGGCCCCCGCAACCGCATCGCCGCACGAAGGCGTGCCGAGCTGCGCCGCGCGAGCGCGGGCTCATAACAGAATGACCAACCGGGCAGGTGCGCGGAGCACCCGCCCGCCGTGACGAGAAAGAGAAGAGATGTCTGAAAACACCAAGGGGGCTTGGCTCTCCCCCGAAACGTACGAGCACCTCAAGGCCGAACTCAATGACATGATTACCGTGCAGCGCGCGGAAATCGCCAAGAAGATCGAAGCGGCGCGCTCGGAGGGCGACCTGCGGGAGAACGGCGGCTACCAAGCGGCTCGCGAAGAGCAGTCGAAGCTGGAGGGGCGGATCGTGGAGCTGACCGCGCTGCTGGAAAACGCCCACGTATCCGAGCCGCCCTCGGGTGATGAGGTGGCTTCCGGCACGGTTGTGACGGCCACGATTGGCGGCATGGAAGAAACCTTCCTCCTCGGTTCGCGCGAAGCCGCGGATATTGTGGGAATGGAAGTGTATCCGGAAAGCGCGCCGCTCGGGCAGGCCATCCTGGGCCTGAAGAAGGGGGAGAAAACCACCTTCAAGAACCGCCTGGGCCGCCCCGTCAAGGTGGAAATCCTCGATATCAAGCCCTACGAAGGCTAGGAAGCTAGCGCGCCAGAGCGCTAGGGTGCCACCAGAGAGCTAAGGAGCTGATCGTGAATCTATCTGCTACCCCCGCACTGCCAGGCCGGCCCGATCCGATTAATCCGAATCCGGCGCCGCATGTTGTTCTGGGTACGCCCGTCCTTGCCGAACCCGGCCCGGGCGAGGAGCTCATCTACCTGGCCTCGGGGTGTTTTTGGGGCGCGGAAAAGCTGGCCTGGGAGGCGGGCGCGCTGAGCACCGCGGTTGGCTATATGGGCGGCACCACGCCGAATCCCACCTACGCGGAGGTGTGCACGGGCCGCACCGGGCACGCGGAAACGGTGCGGGTGGTTTTTGATCCGCGCGAGCTTCCGCTGGAGAAGTTGCTTCAGCTTTTCTTCGAGTCCCATGACCCCACCTCGCTGAACCGCCAGGGAAACGACGTGGGCACCCAGTATCGCAGCGCTATTTTTACGACGACGGACACCCAGGAGCGCACCGCCCGGGCCATGATTGCCGGCTATGAAGATGTGCTTCGCCAGGCCGGGCGCGGCGCTATTGTGACGGAGGTGGTGCCGGCGCTGGCCGCCGGGCCTTTCTACCTGGCCGAAGAGGAACACCAGGGGTATCTCCATAAGGTGCCCCACGGCTACCAATGCCATGCGCGCACCGGGATCGCCTGCCCGCTCCCGGGCGCGGGCCCGCTCGGCTAGCAGCCCTGCGCCTGTAGCTCGGCTAGCGCCGGCCTACATGCCCCGGCGGGCCATAGCGCTACCGGGTCGGGCCATCCCCCGAATAACGCCACACGGAACCACGAAGGCCGGGACGGAGAAACATCCGTCCCGGCCTTCGTTATCGCTATCAGCCTTAGTTCCGCAGTACTGCCAGTTCCCCGGCGCTAATCCTGCCCGCGGTACTGGCTAGTTCCGCGATTCTCTTAGTTCCTCGAGGAGGCGGCCAGGTAGGCCACGATGCGCAGCACTTCGAGGTAGATCCACAGCACCGTCATGACGATGCCGAAAGCTGCCGTCCACGCGAATTCCTTCGGGGCGTGGCGTTCCACCGCGAGCTTGGCGGTTTCCAAATCGGAGATGAGCACGTAACCGGCCACCGCGATCATGACCAGCCCGAGGATGATCCCCAGGTGGAAGCCACCCACCGTAATATTGCGCAGCGAGTTGGTCACGCCGGTCAGCATCAGGATGAGATTGACGAAGCCGAAGATAATGTAGGCGATCATAATGGTGAGGACCACCCGCCGGCCCTTGGCCGTGGTGCGGACCTTCCCGGACATGTGGAGGAATACCGCCACACCCACCACAATCGCGGTACCCAGAATCGCCTGGAAGGCCACCCCCGGGTAGAGAGTGTCAAAAGCATTGGTGATCGCGCCGAGGGCCACGCCCTGGAACAGGGAATAGGCAATGGAGATACCCGGGCCGACCATCGGGCGCCAGGCCCCGAACATGCCCACCGCGAAAGCGATGAGGGAAGCCGGAATCGCGAGCATCATCGCCGAATCCAGCGGTACGAAGAGCATGGTAGCCGCGCCGGCAACAATGGAGACCGCCAGCAGAATCGCGGTTTTCACCATGGCATCGTCGTAGGTCATGGTGGCAGTTGCCGGAGCCCCGAAAGTACCGGGCTGGCCGGAGCCGCCCGCGTACTGGTCATAGCCCTGCTGCGGATACGCCTGGCCAGAGCCCTGCTGATCGAAGCCGTACTGGTTGTACCAGCCGGGCTGCTCCGTACCGTAGCCGCTCGGCTGTTCATAAACACCCGGGCCGGCCTGGTAACCCTGGCGCGGTTCCGTTGCAATATTGCCACCGCGGAACTGCTGGTTCGGTGTGGCAGCACCCTTGCGGAAATACGGGTTGTTACTCATCACGGGATTCGACAAAATACCCTCCTGTATTGTGGTGGACCGCCGGATAGGCGGCCCGCCTACTGTCAGACGCGACCATCGTCCGGTTAGCATCCAGGTCATGTACAAACTTGGTTATAACTCGTCCAATATCGTCTCCAGGGTTATTCTCAAGCCCCTGCCTGAATTTTTCCTGAAAGACTTCTCGGTTTCCTCCATCAGTACCCCCGGACGGACTCGAACCGACACTGAACCGATTTTAAGTCGGGTGCCTCTGCCAATTGGGCTACGGGGGCTGAACATGCGAGCCCAACGGGCGCGTATGAACATCCCTAGAATACTACCTTGTTGCGCCACCCTGTAGAGTAGGAGGGATCCTAAGCGCGTCGCTTCACCGGCTTTACCTGCGTCGAGGGCCGCCCGCCGGTAGCTGCGCCGTCGTACCACCAAAACCTGGGCAGACAGAATCGAGAGGGAATGACACAGCGCGAGAACCGCGACACCACCGCGCACGAATCCGCCACCGCCGAAAGCGCCGAAACTCCGGAAACCACCGCGCAAACCGGGCAGCGCAAGCTCCGCACGGGGCTGCGCCGGGTGGGGAAACTCGCCGCACCGGTCACGCGTTACAGCCAGGCGCTGCGCAATGAATCTTTTGCCGGGCTGGTGCTGGTGATTTCCGCGCTCGTGGCGCTCATCTGGGCAAATTCCCCGGGCCGCGATACCTATTTCGCGCTGGCAGCCACAAAAATCGGGCCGGAAAGCTTGGGGCTCCACCTGGATCTGGCGCACTGGGCCGCGGATTTCGTGCTCGCGCTTTTCTTCTTCGTGGTGGGTATGGAACTCAAGCAGGAATTCACCATCGGCTCCCTCAACGACCCGCGCAAAGCGGCCCTGCCGGTGCTGGCCGCGCTCACCGGCATGCTCGGCCCCATCGGGGTGTATTGCGCCACCCAGGCGATTTCCGGCGCACATATTTATGATGGCTGGGCCATTCCGGTGGCCACCGATATTGCTTTCGCGCTCGGGGTGCTGGCGCTGGTGGGTAAAGGGCTGCCGAAAGCCGCCGGAATTTTCCTTATGACGCTCGCGGTGGCCGACGATCTGGGCGGAATTATCGTCATCGCGATTTTCTTCTCCGACGGCGTCAATTTCCTCTTCCTGGGCGGCGGTCTGCTGGTGGCGGCGCTTTTCGGCCTACTGTGCTGGAAAGGTTGGAACCGCTGGTGGCTGCTGTGGCCGCTGGCGTTGGTGTGCTGGTACTGCTTCTTCCGCGCCGGCGTGCACGCCACGATTTCTGCGGTGGTCCTCGGTTTCATGATCCCCACCTCCACCACCGACGCGGACGACACCCCGCTCACGGAACGCTATAGCGAACGGCTGATTTTCTGGTCGGCCGGGATTGCGCTGCCGATTTTCGCGTTCTTCGCCGCGGGCGTGAATATTACCGAGGCCGGCGGGATCACCGCGCTGCTCGCCGACCCGGTCGCTATCGGCATCTACCTGGGCCTCCCGCTGGGCAAATGCATCGGCATTTTCTGCGGCACCTGGCTTTTCGTGAAAGTCTTCCGCCTCAAATTGGGTGAGGGCCTGCACCTGGGCGATATTTTCCCCATGTCGATCCTGGCCGGCATCGGCTTCACGGTCTCGCTGCTTATCGCGCAGCTCTCCTTCGCGCCCACCGACCCGCACGAAGCCCACGCGCGCGTGGGCGTACTCCTCGGCACGTTACTTTCTGTAATTCTCGGGGCGCTCGCTACTCGGATACGGGTGCGGCATCACCGCGCTTCCGGTACCTTGCACGACGACGCCGCCCGCGGCAGCGCGGACCCGGCCGCCTAAACGACCGGCCGGGCGGGAGGCTGGGGTTCCCGAGCTGCCCAGAGGGCCAGGCCGTCAAGGATGTCGTGTTCCGAGGTGGTGATGGTGGAGAGCGGGCGGCCGGCGGCGCTGCGGCGCTGGGCGATGCGGCGCACCACTTCTTGCCAGACCAGCGCCCCGGCTCCGATCACGGGGGCACGCCCCGGGTGCATAAAGCCGAGCGCGGCGCGTTCCTCCAGGGGCGCGTGAATAAACCAGTCGGTGACCTTCTCAATATCGGCGAGTGGCATCGCGGTGCCGTGCACGGCCGCCGAATCGTAGGTATCGAGCCCGAGCCAGGTGGCGGTTACCGAGGTGACGGTACCGGCCACCCCGACCACCTCTTCGGCCTGCCCGAGGGGAACATGCTTTTCTGCTTCGTCCAAGGCCGCGCGAATATCGGCGCGGGCGCTTTCTAGTTCGGCCGGGGTGGGCGGATCGTGGCGCAGGTGGCGTTCGCGCATCCGCACCGAGCCAATATCCATGGAGTGGCTGGCGATCACGCTGCCGTCCGCGCGCCCGAGTACGAGTTCGGTGGAGCCACCGCCCAGGTCAATGAGGAGCACCGGGGAGGTCGGCGAGCTCAACGCCGAAATTGCGCCGGAGAAAGAGGTCTGGGCTTCTTGGGTACCGGTGAGCACCTGGGGGCGCACCCCGATCCGGGCCACGACCCCATCGAGGAAATCCGCCCGGTTGGAGGCATCGCGGGTGGCGGAGGTGGCGGCGAAACGAATGGAGGTCACTCCCGCTTCCCGGCACAGGCGCGCGTATATATCAACCTGGTTGAGGGTACGCTCAAGGGCTTCGGGGGCGAAGTGCCCGGTGGCATCCACGCCCTGGCCCAGGTACACAATTTCCATCTGGCGGGTTATATCGCTCAGGGAACTGCCGTCTTTTCCAGGAACGTCGGCGATGAGGAGGCGGATGGAATTGGTGCCGCAATCGATGCCGGCAACCCGCTGCGCAGGCGTGGTAGGCGTGGAGGTAACTGAAACCGCCATGGTCGGTTCTATGTCCTTTCTAGTGTGCTGCCGCGCTAGTTTCATCATCGCGGGAATTAGGCACGTCCTCGCAGTGGCAGGTGGTGCCATCCCAACCGACGAGGTCAAGGGCGCGATCCCCCAGCGGGCATACTCCCCGCCCCGCGCTCAGCGCGTAGCCGGCCAGCGCGTGCAAGCATTTTACCCGCTCGGGCATACCCCCGGCGGATACCCCGGCAATTTCCGGGACCTCACCGAGCAGGGAGCGGCGCGCTATATAGGATTCGTGGGCTGCCTGGTGGGCGGCCCGCAGTGCGGCGTCGTCGGATAGAGCAGCGGTCATGGTGGCCATTTCCCCGCGCGCTTCCAAGCGAGAAATTTCTTTGACCAGGTAGGGCAGGCACAGGTAGAAGAGGGTCGGGAAAGGTTCGCCGTGGCCGAGGCGCGGCAGGGTGATGGTGACCGCGGGGCGGCCGCAGGCGCAGCGTGCCCCGATGCCGACGAGGCCGCGCGGGACGCGCCCGAGCTGGGCGGCTACCTCGGCGCGGTCGGTGGGGCGCAGCGGGGTGGCGTTCGCGGCGATGCGGGTGAGAAGCTCGGGGGTGACGTCGCGCTCGGTGAGGACATCGGTCATGCTTATTCTCCTTCGGGGGCGGGCGCGGTATCTTGGGCAGGCGCGGTATTAGGGTCCTGGTTTGCGGCGTCTTCCGGCGCGGGTTCTTCTGCGGGCAGTTCTGCGGGTTGTTCTGCCGGGGCGGGAGCCGAGCTGTCCGCCGGTGTTTCACCTGCCGGCTGCGTGGCGTTATCCGGTTGCGGCGTGGGCGGCGTGTACATCGGGGCTTCGTCCGGGTTATCAATCTGCCCGTCCACAGAATTACCCGCGATGGTGATGGAATCCCAGCCGGTAATGTACCACGGGGTATTCGCGCGGCGTTCCCGATTGACGGTGGCCACGCGTTCTTCCAGCTGCTCCTGGGCGGTGCCCTCATTCGGATCCGCGCCCACGAAGAGCCGCTGGCCGGGAACAACGTAACCGAGCCGCACCCGAGCCTGGGCCCGCACGTAATCCGGGTCGTTCCACAGGGCTTTTTCCACTTCGAGCTCCCGGGTGTGCTGCTGCACATTTTCCAGCTCCGCGCGCACCGCCCGCAATTCGTGCTGCTGTTCTGAGAAACGCGAAACCGTGGGGGTCACAATAATAATGGCGAGGATCGCGAAAAGCGCGATGGCCACCGCACGCAGGCTCACGGTGTGCTGGCGCTGACCGGATTCCACTTTTATGGCGCGGCGCTGGCCTTTTTGCCCGGCTTTCTTCCCCCGCGAACCGCCCGGCCCGGAATGGCTGGTTTTATCCGAGCGGTTAATGGTGGCTTGGCGCTGATTGCCGCCCTGCCACGGCTTCCCTCCGGTGCGGGGCTTGGTTCCGGGCCGCGGGGCAGCCCCCGGGCGTGATGACGTTTCACTGCGGTAAGCGGCCCCGGCCCGCGCCGGGGAGCTGGCTGAACGAGCAGCTGAGTGAGGTGATCGAGCTGTGCGGGCTGAGCGTGCCTGCGCATCGCCGCCCGCTCCCCTACCGGGTCGCTTCGGTTTCCGACTACCTGCTTTACCGCGCGGCATGAGGTCGGATGCTTTTCGCGGGGTACCACTTGAGTGGGGGTTCGCCCCGGCTTCCCGGGGATTCAGCGCCGCATCTCGGGGGCGCAGCGCAGCATCCCTGCGTTTCAGCGCCGCGCCGCGGCGCTTCGCCTGATTTCCTTGGTTCGCTTCAGATCCTTGATTCCCCTGAACTCCGCGCGCGGAGATGCGGCGGTTGCGCTCAGGGCGCGAGGGTGGACGGCGAACACTCATGACTACCAGTCTAGGCGCCTGGCATCACCGCCCGCGAATAGGGCGCGCCCCCGCCAAGCTCACACAATGCATCCGGGTGATCAAGTCCCTCACAGGATGCAACCTCACGGCAGCGAGCCCCACAGGATTCAACCTGGCGACATCAAAACAATTTCTTAACGTAGCTGCCGTTGCACTTTGATTTCGACAAGCCTCAGCGACCAGCCCGCGCGAATCTCACGAGCCTCACGAAACCTCAATAGTCACACCAGCACCTGGGGAGGGGGCATGTGTTGTCCGCGCTGTAGTGCATATGTCGTACATGCGAAGTACACCTCGGAAAAACACCCCCGCCTCCCGCCGGGGCGGTGAACCGGCGGGAGCCAAAGTGCGCATTTCGAACCGTGCCCCCGTCAAGTGACGCTTCTATATGTTGTCAAGAGGCAAGTACGGTTTCCTCGGCACGCATATGCCTGGTCAAGAGGCGATACACCCGCCGGGCCAGGTAGCGTTTAAGCACACGTATAACCTCGCGTTTCGTTTTCCCCTCACCAAGGCGCTTTTCCACATACGCCCGGGTTTCCTCATCCGACCTCATACGCACTAACACCGCCATATGTAAAGCATAATTCAACGCCCGATCCCCACCCCGACTAAGCCGATAACGTACCGTGTTACCCGAACACGCCGGAATCGGACACACACCCGCTAGGGAAGCGAAAGCCGCCTCACTACGAACACGCCCAGCATGGGAAAACGAGACAATGATCTGCCCGGCAGCAAAAGGCCCTATTCCCGGTAAATCAAGTAAAAGCGGGGCCACTAGCTGGACAATCATCTTGATCTGCCCCAAATTCTCCTCCAGACACTTTCCAAGGTCGAGGATACTTTGAGCCCAACGCCGGGCTTCTTGCTTAGCGATCACCATCTGGATATCCTCACCAGGAACATTCTCTAACCTAGCCAGGCCGCTAATCTGGGCGGTAGTGAGAGGCCGGCGGGCATCCACCCCCACATCGATTGTCCGCACGAGTGCGGTTAGGGCGTTTATTTGCGCGGTTTTCGTGCGTGTGAGTTGGCGCCGGCTTGCCATGAGGATACGTAAGGCTTCACGCTCTGTGCCTTGCCTGGGGATGGTCAGGGCGTTTTCCTCGAGTTTCAAGGCCCGCCAGGCGATGTGGTAGGCATCGATCTTATCGGTTTTAGGTTGGTAGCGGCCCTTCCCGTCCGGGCGGGGTGCTTCCACCACGGTATAGCCCTTGCCTTGAAGGAAACGGGTGAGGGTGGCCCCATACGAGGCAGTGCCTTCCACCACGATAAGCACATTAGCGGTGTCCTTAGTGGCGTGTTTCGTGATCCAGGTGGCGGCTCGGGTATGCCCGGGCGTGGTGTTCGCGAAGGCCTGGTTGATGACCTCGATGCCGGTGGGGCATTCCAGGATGGAGAACACGTGTTTTTTCGCGTGGGTGTCCACCCCGATGACGTATGTGTAGTGGTGTGCGACAATTGCCATGTGGATACAGCCCTTTCTTGGTTGTGTCTATCGGGTGTCTGTCCCGGCGCCCTGGCGGGAGTTCGTTTTCCTTTTCAGGGTTGGTTCATCGGCATCACTGTGGAGAGTCACACTCTTGGTGGACGTGCTTCTAATCAGGCCAGTATGAACCGGCCGGGACAGGCCATAGCCATGGTGGCGGCCATGTCACTTCCAAGACACTCCCGCGTGTTTTCCAGGCTGTTTAGGCCTGGTGCGGGCAGGTCAGCGCGTAAGCGGGGCACGCCACCGTGGCTATGATCTATCCTGCCAGCCGATCCCAGATCAGCTACACACAAGTCTCACAGCGCGTTAGAGACAGGAAATCGCCCCAAAACGGTGCTCTTAAGCGCACTTCATTTCGGGGCCGCCGGGGCTAACCCGCTGACACCCGCCGCTACCCAACAAAGTGGTACTCCACGACAGCGGAACGAACAGAGTGGTACTGCACGACAGAAAATCGGGTGTTGGCTGTAGCTCCAGTACCACTTTGTGAACCGCCCCGATGATAGGCGGTCAGTTCTGCCGTTCAGGCTTATAGGACAAAAAGGGGCTGCGGACTGTTTATTGGACATTATCGCTTAAAACCGCTTGACGATGCTCCACAATCGTTAAACCATCGAACTTCAAGGTAATACGCTTCTGGTTATAGAAGAACATATACTCGTCTATCGCCTCGCATAACTCATCGGTTGTAGCCCACTTCTTCCCGTGATAAATCTCGGTTTTCATCCGCCCGAAAAACCCCTCACAAGCAGAATTATCCGGACTACACCCCTTCTTCGACATCGACCGCGTCAACCCGTAACGCCGCGTAAGCTCAATCCAGGACACAGACCGGTAGTGGACTCCCCGATCCGAATGGATCACGAGTGGATGCTCACTCTGGCCGGCTTGTAGCTCGTTTAGACGCTGGTGCGGGAGGGTTGCCAGGGCGTTTTCAAGGGAGGAATCAGCCAACACTGAGGTTGGGTGTAATCCCCTCGTATACGCCACGACTTTCCCGTCATAACAGTCAATAATCGGGGAGAGATAAACCTTCCCGTTAGCTGCGTGGAACTCGCTGATATCCGTGAGCCAAAGCCGTCCGGGCTCATCAGCGTGGAAGTCACGCTCGACTAGGTTTTCCGGTGCCGGGCTGATCTCCCCGCCGTAACTAGAGTACTTCCGGCGTGCTTTGGCATACCTGACCGGGATTTCCTCTTCCCGCATCAAGCGCTGGATGACTTTCTCCGAGACCACATACCCAAGCTTTCTAAGCGCTAAACGGATACGCCGATACCCATACGTATACAAGCCCTCGCGCGCGATCTGAGCGATCAACTCACGCAAGCGAGCATGCTTGTCAGGCCGCTCTAGCTGTTTAGCGGTGTAATAGTACGAGCTTGCCGGCAAATCCAAGGTATCTAAGACCATGGCTAGCGGCGTGGTAGAGCGTAGCTGGTTAGCTACCCGTGTTTTCTCTACCGCTTCACTGCGCCCGCCTGTGCGGGCTTTTCCTTTTTTTGCTAGCTCGAGCTGGGCTTTCAAGACGCGTTTCTGCACGATTAAATCGGCTACAAGAGCACGTAATTCTTCCGGGTCTTGGGGTAGCTGGGCTTCCAGTTGGTGGCGGGTTTTCGCTTTGATCTGGTCGCATTCTTTCTCGTTCATGAGTCCTAGACTGCCTTCCGCATCCCACTTTTTAACCCAAGCATAGATGTTTGTGCAGTTCACGATTCCTAGATCCTGGGCGATAGTGTAGGCGTTTTCCCCGCTGCGGAATCGCTTGCAGGCAGTTACTTTCACGTCCGTTGATATTTTCTGGTTAGGGGCGTGTTTCTTCGGTTTTCTCTGCTCTGGTTTCTCGTTGCTATTCCGGATCCATTTGTAGAGCGTGTCTCGGCCTGGGTAGCCCAGTTTACGGACTGTGGCGGTTACCGATTGCGTGCGTTGGTAGGTGGTGAGGGCTTTACGGATCTGCTCTCTCGTGTACGTACGCTTACTCATTGAACGTTCTCCTTAAAAATCTCTAGGAAACCGTCCGCACCCCCAAATGACTGGCCGCACACCCGCCCCATAACAAAGCGCCGCCCCTTCCCCGAAGAGAAGGAGCGGCACTCAGCTCTATATATGCAAGCCAGCAGCGCTACGGGCAGACCAGCAGCCCTATCAGCAAGCAGCACACTATAAGCGAACCGGAAAACCGGCCACCCGGCTACTCGCCACCGGCTACCTGATTACCCAGCTAGCCAGCCCAGAGCTTCCAGAGCCTTAGGCCTTGAAAAGCGCGGGAAAGCAGCGCGACCGGCGTAGACTGCGTCTTCACCGAGTTCATCTTCGATGCGCAGCAGCTGGTTGTACTTGTTGATGCGCTCGCCACGGGCCGGAGCACCGGTCTTGAGCTGGCCGGAGTTGGTGGCCACCGCGAGATCCGCAATCGTGGTGTCCTCGGTTTCGCCGGAGCGGTGCGAGGTCATCGTGCGGAAGCCGTTGCGGTGCGCAAGCTCCACGGCTTCGAGGGTTTCGGTCAGCGAACCGATCTGGTTCACCTTCACCAGGAGCGCGTTCGCGGCCTTGGTTTCGATGCCCTTCTGGAGACGGGTGGGGTTGGTGACGAAGAGGTCGTCGCCAACGATCTGGACGCGATCACCGATTTCGGAGGTGAGCTTCTTCCAGGCATCCCATTCGTCTTCCGAGAGCGGATCCTCGATGGACACGAGCGGGTACTTCTCCACGAGCTCTTCGTAGTAGGCGATCATTTCGTCCGAGGACTTGGTGCCGCCCTCAAACTTGTAAACACCGTTCTCGAAGAATTCGGTGGCGGCAACGTCCAGGGCGAGACCGAAGTCCTTGCCCGGGGTGTAGCCAGCGCGCTCGATAGCTTCGACGATGAGGTCCAGAGCTTCGGCGTTGGAATCCAGGTTGGGGGCGAAGCCGCCCTCATCGCCCAGGCCGGTGGCCAGGCCGCGTTCCTTGAGAACGCTCTTGAGGGTGTGGTACACCTCAGCACCCCAGCGCAGCGCTTCCTTGAAGGTTTCGGCGCCGATCGGGGCGATCATGAATTCCTGGATATCAACGTTGGAATCGGCGTGCGAGCCACCGTTGAGGATGTTCATCATGGGAACGGGCAGGATGTGGGCGTTCGGGCCGCCAATGTAGTGGTAGAGCGGCAGGCCGGCCGATTCGGCGGCGGCGTGCGCCACGGCGAGGGACACGCCCAGGATGGCGTTCGCGCCGAGCTTGCCCTTGTTATCCGTGCCGTCCAGGTCAATGAGCAGCGCGTCAAGAGCGCGCTGATCGTTGGCGTCCATGCCAATGATTTCCGGAGCGATGATTTCATTCACCGCTTCCACTGCCTGCTCGACACCCTTACCGAGGTAACGACCCTTATCACCGTCACGCTTTTCCACGGCTTCAAAGGCGCCGGTGGACGCGCCGGAGGGAACCGATGCGCGCTTGTAGGTGCCATCATCCAGGACAACTTCAACCTCAACGGTGGGGTTGCCACGGGAGTCGAGAATTTCGCGGGCGTTAACTGCCTCAATGAATGCCACAGGTACTCCTTCATATAGACCGTGCCACATAGTTGTGGCTACCTGCGCGGAATATCCGCTGTTTCTATTGTCTCTCAAAACACCCGCGCGCGTCATGCTCAGGCCGTGATTAACTCGGCGTTTTCGCCCTGAGCCGCGAAGATTTTCGCCCACTCGGGACTTTGGCACCGCGCGCGAACCGCCCGGGTGCTAACTAGCTCACGAACGCGCGGGGAGAGTTTTAGTGCGCTGGGCTTTCTTCCGCTGCGCCGTTAGGTACGACGACGCCGCCCGCCCCGCTTTCTTCCTCTTTCACCACCGAGGTCAGCACGGGGTGAGCCAAGAAAGCAATGAGCGCGGCAACCCCGGCCAGCTGGAAGGTAAAGATATCCATGAGCACCTTGACCACATAGGCCAAGCCAACCTTGACCGGATCCGCGGTGCCAGCGGGAAGCTCATTGAGCTCCAGCATGGCGAAGGGCCCCGCAATCTGGAGGAAAATCGCGATGACCAGCAGCGCCCCCGCGACGCCGTACGTGCGCCGCGCAAAATTCTTGAGAAGATTCGGACTCACGTTCATCGTCATAACAACTCCTTTGTTGTGCTTCCTATCATCCTAGAGCAAAAAAATGAAACGTCACTAGTTTTTCAAAAAAGCGGGCCCGGCACGCGCTGGTATATCGCACGTGCCGGGCCCGCCCGAGCATCAGCTCATTTAATGGCCGCGTTTAGGCAGCACGACGACGCCGCACCGCGAGCGCCCCACCGGCGAGCAGGGCACCGGAGAGGAGCGCCAAGGAAGCGGCTTCCGCACCGGTATTCGGGAGCTTCTTCGCCGACTTCTTCACCACGGTCTTGCCGGGCTTAGCAGGAGTGGCCGGTTTGGCGGATCCTGCCGGGGCCGGGTCCGCGGGTGCCGGCGCAGTAGGTTGCGCGGGCGCGGTCGGATCCGCGGGCTGAGCCGGAGCGGTCGGCTGGGCCGGCTGCGTCGGTTCGGTCGGCTGCGCAGGCTGCGTCGGTTCGGTCGGCTGTGCAGGCTGCGTCGGTTCGGCCGGCTGGGTCGGGGCCGGGTCGGCCGGCGTGCATTCCTTGAGGGCGGAAACCTTCTGCACGATGCCACGCACGGTTGCCGCGTGTTCGGCAGTGATCTCAGTGAGCACGCCTTCGTCCACAACCGGCTTGAGCTTCTCGAGTGCCGCAGCGGTGGCTGCCTGAATATCGGCTTCGGCCTGGGTACGCGCGGCTTGCGGAGCGCAATCCAGCGCGGCTAGGGCCTTGAGCTGGGCGGCCTGTTCGGCTTCAATAGCGGCTTTTGCTTCACTCAGCTTGGTAGCCCAAGCATCAAGGAGCGGAAGCACATGGGAGAAGGTATCGGCAGCATAGTTATCCGGGGCAGCATCGAAAAGCTGCTGGGCCGCATTGCGCACCACCGGGTTCTGCAAGCCCGCGATGAGAGCAGCGGTATCAGCCTTGGCCTTGAGGGAGCCGGCCTTGCGGACCAGGTCACGCACCCGATCCGAGCTCTGCCCGTAGGTGGTTTTCACGCCGTTGAATTCTTTTTCACCGGAGATAATCCAGCGCAGCTGTTCCAGGCGAGCATAATCGGCATCCCCAAGCGGGGTAATGGTGGCGGGATCAATATCCTTCCACCACGTCTTACCGGTCAGCTTCTCAGCTTCGGGGCGGTACGCGGTAGCTTCACGCAGGTAAGCAACGTCCTTCTTGAGCTGGGCGAGGGTCTCCGCATCAATATAGGAAACATCCCCGTTGAGCACCGCGTCACCGGCGATAATCATCTTCTCGTAAGCTTCGAGGTTCTGCAGCACAATAATGCCGTTGAGGCACTGGTTGAATTCCTTACTCTTGCCCTGCTTGGCGAGGTCGATGCAGGAACGAATCTTCTGAACGACTTCGCTCTTATTTCCGGCCGCGGACTTCTGGAATTCTTCGTTGACCCGGCGATCCATTTCCGCAACGGTCTTGGCCGTCTTGGTCACTTCAACAATCGCCTTGTCCAGGTCAGATACCCCGTTGGAGTAGGCATTCACATAGGCTTGCGCAGCCGCAACGAAGCGCTGATCCACATAGGCCTTGGAATAGTGAGAGGCCTGATTCTGCAGCGCACTGACCATCCAGGCATCGGCCTGCTCGGCCGGGGTAGCCCCCAGGGCTTCGTTAATCTTGCCCGCGGCGTAGTCGGCGGTGCTGGTATCAGCAGCGGCGGCATCTGCCGGCGCGCCCGCACCGCCAGCGCCCGCAGCTCCGGCACCCGAAGAGGCATCTGAAGCAACCGGCGCGGTGGCTCCGTTCGGGCTCGTCGAATCCGCGAAAGCCGCGCCCGCGCCGCCCAGCATCACCGTGCAGGCGGTCGCGGCAGCCACGACACCTCTGAGTACTTTCTTCATATTCTTCCTTACGCTAAGAGCAGCCACTCCACAGGGCCACCACCATCGGTGCCGTTGCGTCATCCCGTATCTTGGATTTAGGCGCCCTTAACGAACATAAACACACGAGCACGCCAGCTTTCCACGCGGGTACCCGCAGCTCATCCCATCTATTCCACCGCCACAACGTACGATTTAATTTATCAAATCACGACAGGATTGATAAAGGTACTTCAAAATCACAATCGTCACAAAGGTAAGCATGCGGGTAGGCCAGCGAGCCGGGAACACCGGCTACACCGCGTGACGAAGCCCGCTGGGGCATCCCGAAACGGGCCCTATAGTACAACCCCGGAACCTCGGCCACACGTCCGGAATAACCCGCGGCGGCCCCGCCGCTACCCCACCGAGGAAATAAATACCGCGGTAATGAGATGGGACACCCAGTCAAGCAGGTCATCACCTTCCATGGGCGCACCGCTCCCGAGGCGCGCGGAGGTCTGCGCCACCCCGAGCGTTCCGGGGCGAAGGCCGCCCGCTCCAGCGCGCGTGCTTCCCCCGGCAGCGCCCCCGCCGCTTCCCGCGGCGGGCGCCGGCGGGACAGGCACCATGAGGACTCGAACCGCGGGCTTGAGCATCGCCCCCGGATACAGGCGCTTGAGGCGCGCCTGCCGGGAATCGGGCAGCGCCACCGGCGTGAAACGCACATTGCGCCCCATCTGGGTAATTTCCTCCAGCCCGGCACTGCGCGCCAGGTCACGCAGCTGCGCGATCCGGAAGAGCCGCGCTGCCACCTCGGGAATCTCCCCGTAGCGGTCGCGCAATTCCGCGCGAATTTCCTCGCGCTGGGCCTCCCCGCGCGATGCCGCCAACTTGGTGTAAATTTCCAGCCGCAACCGTTCGGAAGGCACGTAATCCTCGGGTAGGTAGGCTTCCACCGGCAGCTCGATGCGCACATCGCTACTGGCGTCGTCGTCGCCCGGAATCTCCCCGCGCATTTTCGCGACCGCTTCGGAGACCATGCGCACGTACAAATCGAAACCGACGCCCTCGATGTGGCCGGATTGTTCGCCGCCGAGCATATTGCCGGCCCCGCGGATTTCGAGGTCTTTCATGGCGACCTGCGTGCCGGCCCCGAGGTCGGTATTCGCGGCGATGGTGCGCAGGCGTTCCAGGGACGTTTCCGTGAGCGCGCGGTCCGGGTCGTACAGGAAATACGCGTAGGCGCGCTCGCGCCCGCGGCCCACGCGCCCGCGCAGCTGGTGGAGCTGGGAAAGCCCGAGCTTATCGGCATTATCCACAATAAGCGTATTCGCATTGGAAATATCGAGGCCCGTTTCCACGATGGTGGTGCAGATGAGGACGTCGATCTCGTGGTTCCAGAAATTCTGAATAACATTTTCCAGATCGCGTTCGCTCATTTTTCCGTGGGCGACGGCGATGCGCGCCTCGGGCACCAGCTCGCCGAGCTGCGCGGCCACCCGGCCCATATCCCCCACCCGGTTATGCACGTAAAAAACCTGGCCGTCGCGCAGCAACTCGCGGCGAATCGCGGCGCTGATCTGGCGATTTTCCCGCGCGCCCACATAGGTGAGAATCGGGTGGCGCTCCTCGGGCGGGGTGGCCAGGGTGGACATTTCCCGCACCCCCGTGACCGCCATTTCCAGCGTGCGCGGAATCGGGGTGGCCGACATCGAGAGCACATCGATATTCGGGTACATCTGCTTGAGGGTCTCTTTATGTTCGACGCCGAAACGCTGCTCCTCGTCAATCACCACCAGGCCGAGGGCTTTGAAACGCACATTTCCCGTGAGTAGGCGGTGGGTACCGATCACCACATCGATACTGCCGTCGGCCAGCCCCGCGATGACCTCATCCGATTCGCGCGCGCTCTGGAAACGCGAAAGCGCCGCCACCCGCACCGGGAAGCCGGCGTAGCGTTCCTCGAAAGTCTCGCGATGCTGCTCCACCAGCAGGGTGGTGGGCACCAGAACCGCCACCTGGCGGCCATCCTGCACCGCCTTGAAAGCCGCCCGCACCGCGATCTCCGTTTTGCCGTAGCCCACATCCCCGGAAATAAGGCGATCCATGGGGACCGGTTTTTCCATATCTGCTTTCACTTCGTCGATAGTGTGCAGCTGATCGGGGGTTTCCACGTAGGCGAAAGCGTCCTCCAGCTCGCGCTGCCAGGGCGTATCCGGCGAAAATGCGATACCCGGGGTGGCCATGCGCTGCGCGTAGAGGCGAATAAGCTCCGAAGCAATTTTGCGGGTGGCAGCGCGGGCCTTCGACTTGGTTTTCTCCCAATCGGCCCCGCCCATTTTATTGAGGCTCGGGGATTCCCCGCCCGAATACTTCGAGACCTGGTCAAGCTGATCGGTGGGCACCCAGAGCTGATCGGGCGGCCCGCCGCGCCGCGACGGCGCATACTCGAGAACAATATATTCGCGCTGCCCGCCTTTACCACCAATCGCGCGTTTTTCCATCCGCACGAAACGGCCCACCCCGTGGCGATCATGCACCACAAAATCCCCGGGAGTTAGCGAGAGCGGATCAACGGCATTCTTGCGGCGCCGCTTGGGCAGCGTGCGCATATCCCGCGTGGAGGAACCGCCCCGCCCGGTCAGATCCGCACCCGCGTACACCCCGAGCTGCTGACCTTCCATAACGAAACCCTCGGCGATGGGGGCGGCCACCACGTAAACCACCCCGGGTTCGAAGTGCGCGGGGAGCTCCGCTACCGCGCTGGCGGGAACGCCCAGCTCACCGAGCTGTTCGGCGTAGCGGCGCGCCAAGCCCGGCCCGTCCACCACGAGCACCTGACGCACCCCGCGCCGTGCCTGCTCCCCGATAGCGGCGAGAGCCTCATCAACTTTCCCGAGGAATTTGCGCGGTTCGCGCGCCGCGACAGCGGCGCCGGCGTCGTCGTTCTTGGTGGTGCCCCCGGTGGAAGTGACGTTGCCGGAAAAGCCGCCGAGCGTCCACCAGGCCTGGCCGCGTTTCAGCGCTTCCGCCCGGGTCGCCGCGACAGTCGCGAAACTCGCCGCATTGGCCTGCACCGGAGGCGTACCACCGGCCGCTGCCGCGCTCCAGGCCGCCGCCAGGAATTCCTCCGTGGTGGCGATGAGCGATTCGGCGCGCTGGTCCACGCGCTCCGGCTCGATAATGAGAAGGCGGGCGGTGGCGGGAAGCACGTCCACGACGGCGTCCATGCCGTCCACGAGCACCGGCGTGAGGGATTCCATGCCCTCCGGGGCGATGCCGGCGGCGATTTTGTCGAGCATATCGGTGGCGCCGGGCAGCTCGCTGATGAGCGAGCGGGCGCGGGTGCGCACCGATTCAGTGAGGAGAATTTCGCGGCAGGGCGGGGCGTAGAGTTCTTCGCGCTCCTCCATGGAACGCTGGTCGCCCACGGAGAAGGTGCGGATTTCGTCCACGGTATCGCCGAAGAATTCCACGCGGATCGGGTGGCGTTCCGTGGGCGGGAAAACGTCCAGAATTCCGCCGCGCACCGCGAATTGGCCGCGGCGTTCCACCATATCAACCCGGGTGTAAGCAGCGTTTACCAGCGCATTTTCCACCTCCTCCATGGGGGCGTCCTCGTTGAGGCGAATGCGCACCGGCGCCAGATCGCCCAGACCGCGGGTAATGGGCTGAAGCAGCGCGCGCACCGGCATAATGAGCAGGCGCAGCGGCTCGAATTCCTCCGGATGGGCCAGGCGGCGCAGAGTGAGGAGGCGGCGAGCCACCGTATCCGAACGCGGGGACAGGCGCTCGTGCGGGAGCGTTTCCCAGGAGGGGAACACCGCGATCTGCTCGGCCGGAAGGTAGGCGCGCATCGC
Organism: Actinotignum timonense; assembly: GCF_002860685.3. Classification (GTDB taxonomy): domain Bacteria; phylum Actinomycetota; class Actinomycetes; order Actinomycetales; family Actinomycetaceae; genus Actinotignum; species Actinotignum timonense. The sequence goes on from NZ_CP136960.1 coordinate 2,253,670, forward strand.
GCCCTCAAGGATTTCAGCCTCCCGCCCCGAGGCGGTGATGGCCACGTGGAGGGGCGCGGGGGTGGTGGTTTCCGCGGTGGGGTTTTTCGGTGCGGCGGTTTCTGGTGCGGCGGCCGTGCCGGTTTGCCGAGCCGCGCTTTCCGAGGCATTCGCGCGCGCGAGGTACGCCAGGGCCGGCGGCACCACCCCGCGCGGCATCGGAATATCCAGGCGGGTGGCGGTCGAGGCGGCGGCGCCACTCAGGGCGGGATCGGCGCCGATGAGCGGCAGCAAGGATTCTAATTGCACGGGACGCTCGTTTCCTTCCTCGTCCTTCTGGGGTTTCGGTTCTCGCTCGGCGCCGCGCGGGCGCGGTGCCGGCGATTTAGCGCGCAGCGCGGGCGGTTCGGTGCCGTATTCGCGCGGATCCGCGCCGTATGCCGCGGCGCCGCCGCTCCACGCCGCAGGTTAATGCTTCGTATGCAAACGCATCGTGGCGCTTTCCAGCCCGTTGCGCAGCACATCCTCCACGGCATCCGCGGCCTGCGCGATAAGCACATCAAGCTCCTTGCGCTCCGTCGAGCTAAAGGGCCGCAGCACAAAATCGGAAGGGTCCTGGCGCCCGGGCGGCCGGCCGATACCGAAACGCAGCCGAATATAATCCTTCGAGCCCGTGGACTGCGAAATCGACTTGAGCCCGTTATGCCCGCCTTCGCCCCCGCCGCGCTTGAGGCGCAGAGTCCCGAAGGGGAGATCAAGCTCATCGTGAACCACAATAAGATTCTCCACCGGGCAGTCGTAATAGCGCAGCAGCGCGCTGACCGGCCCGCCCGACGTATTCATATAGCACTGGCACGTGGCAAGAATGACCTGCTCACCGGCCTGCCCGGGCGCCACCCCGACCCGCGCCGAAAGCTGGTTCGTCTGGGTGGCGCCGTGCGAGCGCAACTGCCCCCCGCAACGCGCGGCGAGCTCCGCCACCACCATATGCCCACAATTGTGGCGAGTTCCGGCATAGGTAGCACCGGGATTGCCTAATCCAACAACAGCGTACATGCGTTCCTCCTGTGCATATTCAACCGTACCCGCTTGCCCGGGATTGTTCCGCCTCTGCGTACTTCATATTTTTTACGACGACGCCGACACGGCACGCGGCCGCGGACATTGCGTCCGCGGCCGCGTAAGAGTCACTCGTGGCGAGTGAGGTGCATCGCCGAATTACTCGCCGGCACCTTCGGAAGCTGCCGCTTCTTCGGCTGCTTCTTCTGCCTGAGCTTCGGCCATGGCGGCGTCGGCTTCTTCCAGAGCCTTATCAACCTGGGGCTCCATGACCAGGGACACGATTTCTTCGCCATCGACCAGGGCTTCCACATCCTCGGGAAGCTTGAGGTCGGCCACGGTCACGCGGGCGCCATCTTCGAGACCTTCCACATTGACCTCGATGGATTCCGGAATATCGATCGCCGGGGCGGAGACCAGGATATTGAGGAGTTCCAGGGTGTTGATAAGGCCGGGAGCCGGTTCGCCCACAACGACCACCGGAATTTCAACCTCGACCTTTTCGTCGCGCTTGACGCGCAGGAAGTCCACATGCTCGATGGAGCGGGAGAGCGGGTTACGCTGAATGTCCTTGACCAGCGCGAGGGTCAGTTCACCGTCGATGGTGAGGCTGACCAGGGCATTCGGATTGCCCTTGACCGCGAGGAACAGATCGTGAGCATCCAGGTGCACGTGCACCGGCTCGATTCCGTGCCCGTAAAGCACGGCGGGAACGCGCCCATCGCGGCGCAGGCGGCGGGCCGCGCCCTTGCCAAATTCATCACGGGTTTCGGCAGTCAGCTTCGCAGCATCAATAGCCATGATTCTCCTTCGTCAGATTAGCGGTCACCCACATGGCGGGCTGACCTCGATATTGTCGATATGAACACCCGCGCCGCGCACGCCGCGCCGGGTGGTGGCCTCGTTAAAGCAGGCCACCCGAAGGAGCGCCTGCCGCGTCGATAACGGAAGAGTCCGCGAGCGCGAATCCCGATTCCCAGCTCCCCTGCCCCGCAGGCTTACCAGAATCGCCATCCCGTAGACCGGGCGATTCCCCAATTCAACGACCGGGTGATTCCGCGCTTCGAGCTCCCTCCCTCGCCGAAGCAACGCCGTCAATTTTAGGGCGACGGCGGCAAAAAACAAAGTTTTTTGCCGCTCCTCACACACCCGCGCCCTTCCTGCCCCACCAACGCCTCACATTCCGAGGCACTCCACGGCCCGAACCCGGAACACCCCCGCTGCCACACCACCAACTCCGCCAGAATCCGCCTAGCCAGCTGGCGCCGTCGTCGTACCACCCCCTCCCCCACACGCAAAACGTGCATTTTGAACCTTAAGGCCCACAGAATGTACATCCTGGACATTAAAACGCCGAAAAACTGTCACCCACGTACATTTTGTTTTGGCGCACCTGCGGAGGCACGCTAGCGGCACCTTCCAGCGATTCCCAGTCAACTTTCACTTGTGGATAACCGCTTGTTCCTGTGGATAGAGGCTTGCCCAAATGGCCGCGAGGCTCGATACTCGCCCCATGAGCAAACGACTACGAGATCTTCCACCACATCCTCCCATCTTTAGCCTCCCGCAGCTCGATAAGCTTGGGCTACCTCGGTCCTTCACCCGACATCGGTGTTTTGAGCGGCTAGCACCCGGAATTTATCGGGATTCCAAACGTGACATAACGGAAGTCGACGTGCTTATTGCTCTCCTTCATAAATTTCCTACAAGCGTGGTAACAGGGATCTCCGCAATGCGCCTTTGGGGATTGCCACTGCCACCTCGTCTAGTGACATGGGACAGCTCTAAACCCGTAGCCCTCTCATCCCCTTCAAAAAACTACCCACATGCACACCCCCTCATCCGCTGGGATCGCACGCAACTGCTGGACAGCGACATCGAAACGATCCGCACGCCCGGCGGGGATCTGCGCATCGCCTCCCGCCCCCGCGCTGTGCTGGCGAGCGTGCCGGACCTATCGTTTTACCAGCTCATCGCGGCAATTGACGCGCTCCTGCGCATTCCTCGCCGGCGCTTCGAGGGGAGGTCGGCGCCCTACGCCACCCGCGAGGGACTGGAGGCTTTCCTGGCCGAACACCCAAGCTGGAATTTTGTGGCGCACTTCCGCTCGGCGCTGGCCTGGGCGAGGATGGGCGCGGATTCGCCGATGGAAACCCTGCTGCGGCTCCTTATCGCCATGGCGGGATTCCCGGAACCGCGCCTCAACCAGCGGCTTCTCGCCCCGGACGGCTGCCCGCTCGGCCAACCGGATATGCTTTTCGAGGAGCAGCGCATCATTGTGGAGTACGACGGCGCACCTCACCGAGACGCCTCCCAGCAGGTCAAGGATCGCCAGCGGCGCGAGCTCCGCACCAGCTACGGCTGGATCGAACTGCAGGTTTTCCACCCGGATCTCCACCTCCCTCGGCGGCTCGTCCGCATGATGTTCAACCCGGGCAGACCCGCGCTTCCGCGTATTTCGAGCCGCGAAGTTCCCGCAACCGCTCGCCTGGCCGAGGCATTCCGCCAGCGCGGGTGGCGGGTGAAGAACTGAGCGGCGGCGAGTGAGGAACTGAGAAACTGGCGGATGAGGAACTAAGGGCAGCCGCACGCATGCTCGCGAGGCTTGCTCGATGCCGTCTGCATCAACGCGCCGCCCTACCCCAACGCCCGCAGCAACAACCAAACGGCGAGCGCTGTCCCGAAGATGCCGACCAGCCAGCGCACCACACCACCGGGGAGGAAGCGCTGGAGGTGCGGGCCGACCATCCCGCCCAGCAGCCCGCCGAGCATCATGGTCAGCGCCGCCGCGTAATCCACTTCCCCGGACCAGATGAAGAACAGCAGCGCGGTGAGATTGGCGCAGCCGAGCACCGGGGATTTGAGCAGCAGTGCCTCGTGGGTGGTCATCGGGGTGAGGATCGCGGCGATGCCAAGATACACAACCGCCGAGGCCGCCCCGAAATAACCTCCGTACACCCCCAGCACGCCCACCAACACCAGGAAGGTAGGAACCGGGACATTCGCGTGGATGCCACGGCGTTCCAGGTAGGGGCCGACCAGCGTCGAAAGGGTGGCGATGAGAACCAGCCAGGGCACCACAAACTCGAACACTTTCGGGTCGAAAGCCAGCAGCAGCACCGCGCCGATAGCTCCTCCCACCGCGCTGATAAACATTTGCGGCCACAATGGATAGGCCTGCACCGCCCGCATGGAGCGCCAGCCGGTCAGCACCGAACCCAGGCTGCTCCCGAAATTATTGATCGCATTCGTCACATTGGCGGTAATCGGCGGGAAGCCGAGGGCCAGGAGAGCCGGGTAGGTGACCAGCGAAGCCACCCCGGTCAGGTACCCCACAATGCCGCCCACCAACCCGGTAGCGAAGACAAGTACGGACAGCGCCCAGCTCGATGTGACCACCACGTGCGTTATCTCCTTCCCAGCCGCAAATAGTACCGGCCCCCGACCGCGCAAAATACCGGCTCCCGAGCCGAAACCATTACCGGCTCCCGAGCCGCGACCATTACCGGCTCCCCGACCGCAAAAAGCACCCGGCTACCACCACAACAAGAAAGGCGCCGGTGCGCTCATCGCACCAGCGCCTCCTCGTGAGGCTACCTCACCTTTAGTACGCGCCGTCAAATAGCGAGGTCACCGAGCCATCCTCGAAGACTTCATCGATGGCGCGCGCCAGGGTGGGGGCAATGGAAAGCACCGTCAAGCCCTTGAAACGCTTCTCATCGGGAATCGGCACGGTGTCAGTCACCACGAGTTCGCGAATCGGCGCATTGGAGAGCCGCTCGACCGCTTCCCCAGACAGCAGCGCGTGGGTAGCCGCCACGATAACGTCCTTCGCACCGGCATCCTTGACTACCCGAATCGCGCCGACCAGCGTGCCGGCGGTATCGATCATGTCATCAACAATAATGGCGGTCTTACCGGCCACATCACCGACCACTCGGTTAGCCTTCGCGGTATTAGCCTTCTCAATATTGCGGGTCTTGTGCACGAAAGCCAGCGGAATTCCGCCCAGGCGCGAGGACCACTGCTCGGCCACCTTAATACGGCCGGCATCGGGTGAGACCATCACGGCGTCGTCGCCGGTAATAATGGAGCGGACGTATTCCACCAGCGTAGGCATCGCCCACAGGTGGTCCACCGGCCCGTCGAAGAAACCCTGGCTCTGCGCGGCGTGCAGATCCACGCTCATAATGCGGTTCGCGCCGGCCGTCTTGAGCAGATCGGCCACCAGCCGCGCCGAAATCGGTTCGCGGCCCTTGTGCTTCTTGTCCTGGCGGGCGTAGGGGTAGTACGGCGCCACCACGGTGATGCGCTTGGCGGAGGCGCGCTTGGCGGCATCCACCATGAGGAGCGTCTCCATCAGCCATTTATTAATGGGGCTGCTGAAAGCCTGCATAATAAAAACATCCGCCCCGCGGATCGACTCCTCATAGCGGATGTAAATTTCTGAATTTGCGAAATCGTAGATGGTGGTGGGCAGCATGCTGATATGCAGGCAGCGCGCAACCTCCTCCGCCAACTCCGGATAGGCGCGGCCCGTGGCTAGGACCAGCCGCTTATCGTTCGATACCCGCATTCCCGTGCTCATTGTGCTCCCCCGATGTGTTTCGCCTGCTTGGGTTTTTCGACGTTGTCAGCTTATGTGATCGCGGCGCTACCCGCTACCCGGTAAACGGTGCTTACCGCCGGAACAGTGTTTACCCGCCGCAGCGGTGCTGGGCGGCTTCCCCGAGCGCAATCGCGTGCCGGGCGCATTTACCGGCCGGAATGAGGCAATCGCGCAGGTGCACATGCCGCGCCCGCGCGCCTTCCTCCACGATGACATTGCTCAGTTCCCCGGGTCCCACGTGCCCGAACCGCGCTACCCGCGTGGTTCCGCGCAAAATTGTATTAGGTTCGACGACGCAATCCGGCTCCAGCTCCACCTGGACATCAATCCACGCCGTGGCCGGATCAATAATGCTCACCCCGCTGCGCATCCACTTCTCCCCGATGCGCCGATTCATTTCGCGGCGCAGCGCCGCCAGCTGGACCAGGTCATTCGCACCCTCCACAGCCAGGTAATCACTGCTTACATAGGAACCGACCCCGGCGCCGAGCTGGTACGCCCGCGCCACCACATCGGTCAGGTACATTTCCCCCTGTGCGTTATCGGTGCCCAGGGTCGCCAGCGCCTCGCGCAAAAACGCGGCATCGAAAATATAGGTGGAGGTATTGATTTCGTTGATGGCACGCTGCTGCGCACTTGCGTCTTTATCTTCTACGACGGCGCAGATGGTACCCTGGCTATCACGCACAATTCGCCCGTAGCCAGCCGGATCAGGCACCCGGGCACTCAGCACGGTGACAGCGGGGTTGGCGGGGGCAGCCGGAGCGGTAGCGGCGTCGTCGTTCATGTAAACAGTGTTCCCGCACGGACTGCTGCCGTGAACACTGTTCCCGTGGGCGCGCGCGAGCTCCCCGAGAATCTCCCTACCCAAAAGCGGGGTGTCCCCGGCCATCACAAGAACCGGGCCACTCACCCCCGCACCCAGGGCTTCCATCCCGCACCACACCGCGCGGCCGGTGCCCTTGATGTCATCTTGGTCGGCGATCATGACCGAATCGTCCAGCTCAAGCGCGTGGGCAGCCACTCGATCCCGTTCGTGGCGCACCACCACAACAATATGGCGGGGATTGAGGCTGCGCGCGGCGGTGATGGCGTGCCCGAGCAGCGTGCGGCCGCACACCTCATGCAAAAGTTTCGGGGTGGCTGATTTCATGCGAGTTCCCTGGCCAGCAGCCAGGATGACGACAGCGGAGAGATCCATGCCTTCCCTTTTCTGGCGGCAATGCGCCCTATATTTCGCCACGGGCGCTGACGCTGCGCCCGAAAACGTTCCGCCACTAGGATTCGAACCTAGAATAACGGTTCCAAAGACCGCTGTGTTGCCGTTACACCATGGCGGAAAACTGCCGACGCGCAGGCCGGCACCGATATAGTCTAACCGACCGAAGCGCTCCTGGCATAATACTAAGTATGAAACAGACCTCGCCTGAGGGCACGAACGGCATTGATGCCGCCCGCGCCGCCGATAATACGCTCGCTCACACCGATCAGAACATCGAACAGAACACCGCTGCCACCACCGCGGATGCCTCCACTCCGACCACGACACAGCCCCCCGCACCTGCCCCCGCCCCGGAAAAGAAGCGGGTGCGCATGTCGCGAGCGGACCGGCGTAAACAATTGGTGGGCGTGGCCCGCGAACTTTTCGCGGCCCAGGGTTTCGACGGGGTCTCCATCGAAGAAATCGCCGCGGCCGCCCAGGTCTCCAAGCCGGTCGTGTACGAACATTTCGGCTCCAAAGAAGGCATTTACAACGTGGTAGTGGATCGCGAGCTCGTCACGCTCACGGAATTACTTTCCGCGCGCATGAACATTGGCCTGCCCGAGCGCGAGGTGCTCGAGTCCATCGTCGTCGCCGTGCTGGATTATATTGAGCATAACGACGACGGTTTTCGCCTTCTCGTGCAGCGTTCGCCGGCCACACTGGGCGGCGATTCTTTCTCCACCGTCATCGCTGATGTGGCTGATTACGCCTCGGATTTGCTGGCTCCCATGCTCGGCCGCAATGGTATTTCTCCGCAATACGCCCGCATTTACGGGCAGACGCTAGCCGGGGCGCTCGGCCAGGTGGGCCAGTGGTGGGTGGATGTGCGCCAACCAGATAAAGAAACGGTGGCCGAGCACGTGGTCAATTTTATGTGGAACGGTTTGCGCGGGCTGGAATCGCAGCCGCGTCTCCTCACCCGCGGCGGGCACTGAGCGGGAGCTGAGCGTGCGTGGAAACGCGCTAAGCCGGCACTAAGCGGGCACTGAGCCGGCGCGTGGAAAGGCGCTAACCGTTCGGGCGTGCGGAAATTCAGTTCTAGGTTTCACCGGGACTCTGACATAGGATAGACGGCGACACGCAATAGAACGATGGCGCTCTGGGTGACGTCACCGGTCTTGCGCGCGGCGGTTGCCCGTGTCTGGGCGGGTGGCGCGCTACCCTAGAATATTCATCAATCGCACGATAGCAAGGACGTACCCTTTATGCTCTCCGTTGAGAACATCTCCAAGAGTTTCGGGTCGCGCAAAGTGTTGCAGGATCTTAGCTTCGCGGTTCGCCCCGGTGAAATCTTCGGTTTCGTCGGCTCGAACGGGGCCGGGAAAACCACTGCGATGCGCATTATGCTCGGCCTCCTGAGTAAGGATTCCGGGCAGGTGACCTGGAATGACCAGCCCATTGATTTCGCGGCACGCCAGCGCATCGGCTATATGCCAGAAGAACGCGGCCTCTACCCGAAGATGCAGGTCGATAAGCAGCTGATGTATTTTGCGCGCCTGCACGGGATGAGCCCGGATGCGGCGCAGGCCGCCATGGAACGCTGGACGGATCGCCTCGGGGTGGGCTCGCGCCGGGAGGATGCCGTCCAGAAGCTTTCCCTCGGTAACCAGCAGCGCGTGCAGCTGGCCGCCGCTCTCATTCACGATCCCGAACTCCTCATCCTTGACGAACCTTTCTCCGGTTTGGACCCGGTGGCGGTGCGCACCATGAGCGATACGCTGCGCCAGAAGGCCGATGAGGGCGTTCCGGTTATTTTCTCCTCCCACCAGCTTGACCTGGTCGAACGCCTCTGCGATAGCGTGGGAATCCTCGCGGGTGGAAATATCGTGGCCCGCGGCACCGTAGATGAGCTGCGTAATTCCGGTAACCCGCCCTACGCACTGGCGGTGCGCGCGGAGGAAACCGCGCTGCGCACGGCCCTCAGCCAAGCCGGATTCACCGTCCACCCCGATCCACTAGCCGGCACCTCGGAAGCGCCGCTGAGCGTGGGAATTGCGCGGGCGCTCGTGGAGACCGCGCCCGCCAACCCCGCCCAAAGCGCAGACCCCACCCCCACCGCAGACCCCACCGCCGCGCTTCTCGCGGCGGCTCAGCAGGCCGGCACCGTGGTGGAATTCGCCCAGCGCCGCCCCCACCTCACGGAATTGTTCCGCGATGTTGTTCAGGTGCCCTCCGCAAACGAAGATGATGCGGCCACCCCCAAGAAAAAGCGCGGCCTGCTCGGCTCGCTGTTCGGAAAGAAGGCTAAGTAATGGTACGCATTGTTTTCGCACGCGAGTTCAAGAACGTTTTCGCTTCCCGCGCCACCATGATTTCCCTCGCGGTTATGTGGGTGATCGCTATTGTGGCCGGCTTCGCGGGCCGCGTCTTCCTGGGCGGGGACGATGAAGCTAACGGCGCCGCCCCGGCCCCGCAAGCCCAGGGTATTTACCTGGAGGCCAGCGCCGCGCAGCTCCAGCCCTACCTGGAGAGTGCCGGTTTCGCCGCGCTCCCCACTTCCAATATCGCCGCCGAGCTGGCCACCGAAGAACCGGAAGCGGAGATCGGCATTTCCGGCACGGCCCTCGATCCGCAGATCGTGGCCACTTCCCCGGATCCGAAGGAGCTGCCCGCTCTCAAGAAGGTCCTCAGCACCTATGTGCTGGAGGAATCCGGGGTGGATGCCACGGTCCTCGCCCACCTGGATACTATTAATAATCTCCGGGTTCAGACGGTGAATTACACTCCCTCCGGTTTCGAAGCGAATCCCATTGGTTTCCTTATCGGTTCGGTGAGTGCCATGCTGATTTTCTTCATGGTGATGGGCGGCATCGGCGCGGTAGGCGCCGGCGTCGTCGAAGAAAAATCCTCCCGCGTGGTGGAAATTATTTTGACCACGGTCCGCCCGCGCACGCTCCTGCTCGGCAAAGTACTGGGCCTGGGTGCCGGCTGGGTGGTGATCCTCTTCGGTTATATCGGCGCGATTATTACGGGCGTGGCCATTTCCGGGCTGGTTCCCGACCTCAGTTTCCTCCAGGAATTCGGGCTGGCCGGGATGGTGGCGCGCACGGTCGTATGGATGGTGCTCGGCTACTTCACCGCCACCGCGCTGGTGGGTGGGCTGGCGGCCACGGTCTCCCGCCAGGAAGACCTGGCCGGCATCAACACCCCGGTCATGTTCCTCCAGTTCATCCCGTTCTACACCGCGCTCTACCTCATTCCGGCGCTGCCCGAGGCCGCGGTCACGAAGATTCTCTCCGTGCTGCCCTTCTTCGGCCCGTTCATGATGCCCATGCGCGCGGCCATCGGCGAGGTCCCGCTCGTGGAAGAACTGGCGGCGGTCGGCATCAACGCCCTCGGGGTCTTCCTGCTGGCGGTCCTGGCCGGCAAGATTTACGAACGCTCGATTTTGCGGATGGGTGAGCGCGTCAAGCTCACGCAGATTTTCCGTAAGGCCGCCTAAATTCTGATGTAGTACGACGACGCACGCGGGGCCCGGGTTTCTCCCGGGCCCCGCGTGTGTGTCCGCCTGGCGGAATGGCCATTCTGGCTGGGTGAGTGCGCCGGCCTTAGCCCTCGGCTACTTCAGCTGCCTCTAGCCACTGTTCTTCCAGCTCGTCAAGCTGGCCAGTTGCTTCACTCAGCTCTTTGCCAATCCGCGCGAGTTCCTCATAGTCCCCGCTGACCGCGCAGGCGGTGCTGCGCTCCTCCAGCTTGGTGATCTGTTCGCGCAGCCGGTTCATGCGTTTCTCAATGCGTTGCACTTCTTTGCGGGCTTCGCGCTGGAGGGCACTCGCACTTTTCTCAGCCCGCTCACCCGATGCGCCAGACATGGCTGCCGCAGCCCCGGAGTTGCCCGAGCCGCCTGCACCGCCGGTGCCAGCACGAGCCCCAGCTCCAGTCCCAGCACGAGCTCCAGCACCTCCGCGCGCTCCAGCCGCGCCCTTGGCGCCTTCGCGCTCGTCCCGCTCCTCTTCACGCAGCCGCAAATATTGATCCACGCCGCCCGGTAGATCCCGTACGTGGCCATCGAGCACCGCGATCTGGCGGTCGGTCATGCGTTCGAGCAGGTAGCGGTCGTGGGAGACCACAATGAGAGTGCCGGGCCACCCGTCCAGCACATCTTCCATCGCGGCGAGGGTATCGGTATCCAGGTCATTCGTCGGCTCGTCCAGGAGCAGCACATTAGGTTCGGCCATGAGCAGGCGCATGAATTGCAAGCGGCGCCGCTCCCCGCCCGAAAGTTCACTGACTCGCGTCCAGGCACGTTCGCGGGTGAATCCCATCCGCTCGGTCACCTGGCTCGCGGTGAGTTCTTTCTTCCCCACCTGCACGCGAGCTGCGACGTCGTTCACGGCCTCCACCACCCGTAAATCCGCAACCTCATCGAGTTCGCGAGTGTGCTGGGAAAGCTCCGCGAGTTTCACGGTGGCGCCGCGTTTGACGTGCCCGGTTGTGGGCTGGAGCCGCCCGGCGATGAGCGCGAGCAGCGAGGATTTCCCGGCGCCGTTCGCGCCCAGGATCCCCACGCGTTCGCCCGGGGCAATCCGCCAGGTCACCCCGCGTAAAATTTCCGGGCCGCCGCCGTAGCGCAGGCTGACGTCCTCAAGATTGACTACTTCTTTACCTAAGCGAGCGGCGGCCATGCGCGTCATTTCCACGGTATCGCGCGGGGCCGGGACATCCGCAATAAGATTTTCTGCCGCTTCGATACGGAAACGCGGCTTGGAGGTGCGGGCCGGGGCACCGCGCCGCAGCCACGCCAGCTCCTTCCGCAATAAGTTATTGCGTTTTTCTTCGGCGAGCGCGGCCTGGCGTTCCCGCTCGGCGCGCTGGAAAATATAATCCGAATACCCGCCCTCGTAGGTTTCCACCCGGCCGGGAATCTGCCCGCGCGGGCCCTCCACCCCGGGCACCACTTCCCACAGGCGAGTTGCCACCGCATCCAGGAACCAGCGGTCGTGGGTGACGGCCACCAGCGCCCCGCGCGGGCGCGGCCCGCCGAAACGCTCCTTAATATAATGCGCCAGGAAAGTAATACCCTCCACGTCTAAATGGTTGGTCGGCTCGTCGAGAATAATAATATTCGCGTCCCGCGTGAGGGTATGGGCCAGGGCCACCCGCCGGCGCTGCCCGCCGGATAGCTCACGCACCCGCGCCTCAAGGGGAATATCGGGCAGCAGCCCGGCATGCAGGTCCCGCACCCGTGCGTCGCTGGCCCATTCGTGGCGAGCGGTTCCGGCGTGAATCGCCTCGAGCACCGTGGTATCGGGCAGCTCATCGGCCTGGGTGAGCGTGGCAAATTTTGCGGTATTGGTGGGAATCACCTCACCGCTGGTGGGCGCGAGCGCCCCGGTGATGAGGCGCAGCAGCGTGGTTTTCCCTCCCCCGTTCGGGCCGACGACGCCTATGCGGCTACCGTCCTCTAGACTCAGGGAAACGTTGCTGAGAATATCGCGGCTTCCCAGACTGACGCCCACGTCATGTACCGAAAGTAAATGTGCCATAGCTGGTGGTCCTTGGAATGGGTTTTAGTTGGGGAGTTCGCGGGCCTGCGCGATCCGCACATAATCGTCAATGGTGAGGGTTTCCCCGCGGGCCTGGGGTGATACCCCGGCCCGCTGGAGGATCGTTTCGGCGGCGACCGGGCTGCCGGCCCAGGAACCCAGGGCACTGCGCAGAGTTTTACGCCGCTGAGCGAAAGCGGCGTCGACCACCGCGAAAACGCGTTCGCGCAGGTCATCGGTACCGGGCGCGGGCCGCAAGCGCAGGTGGACGAGGGCGGAATCCACATTCGGCTCCGGGTAGAAAACGTGGCGGGAGATTTTCGCGCCGCGGGTGGCACTGCCGTACCAGGCGGCTTTCACGGAGGGCACGCCGTAGGTGCGCGAACCGGGGGCGGCGGCCAGGCGGTCGGCGACTTCGAGCTGCACCATCACGGTGATGGTTTCCAGGCTGGGCAGGGCTTCCATGAGGGTGAGGAGCACCGGCACCGCCACGTTATAGGGAAGGTTGGCCACCAGGGCGGTGGGCGCGAAGCTCTGCGTGCTGCCGAGATCGCCGGTGCTCGCAGTTACGGTGGAGGTGGCCGCGACCTCGGTGTGGCCGGTACGGAGCGCGGGCGGGCAAGCGAGCTGTTCGGGCCCGGTGATACTCAGGGCATCCGCGTGCAGCAGCGCGAAATTCTCCGGAGTGCTGTGGCGGCGTGCCACGGTATCAGGGAGCGCGGCAGCCAGGGCGGCGTCGATCTCCACCGCGGATACGTAGGCACCGCTTTCCAGGAGCGCCAGGGTGAGGGAGCCCAGGCCCGGGCCGATTTCGAGGACCTTATCCCCCGGGCCCACCCCGGCTTCCCGCACGATTTTGCGCACGGTGCCGCCGTCATGCACGAAGTTTTGCCCCAGGGTTTTGGTGGGGCGGATATTCAGGGCCGTGCACAGCGCGCGCACGTCCACCGGGGTGAGGAGGGCAGTTCCAGCCGGGGTATCACCGGCCGGTTCACTACCGAGCGGTGTGCTGCCGGGCTGCGTGTTCCCGGGCGAGCTGTTACCGGGCGAATCCTGTTGAGCAATATGATTGGCGACCACAGATGCAGTGTACCCGGATGACTAGCGCTCTCGAAGCACGGCCCGGAGGGAGGCGCGATTCCCAAAGTTACGAAAGTCCCTTCCCGCCTCTCAACGCTGCAAACGTAGACTCGCGCGAAAACGGCGCGGGAGAGTAGATGGGTTCACACCGAGACCGTTGATGAGAACCAGGACGACAGCCGCTGAAGAAAAAACAACCCAATACAGGCCGCGGTCCATTCCGGCTCCGATCAATGTCACGGAGACGATCCAACCAACTAAGGCACAGCACATAGCGACGATGAATGAGACACCTACCTGCGCGGTACGGATCTTCCTTGTACTCCAGCCCAAGTTCCAGTACATAAAATCTTTGAGGTCCCGCACAGCGGTTTGTTTCCTGCGCGCCAGGAGAAGCAATACGCTCACTGCCAGGCCCGCCGCTGCCGCCAGGACTACAAGCACAGGTAGTAATACTTCAACAAGGGCTTCACCAATATCTAGTCCGCGGGCGCCTTTCCGGAACCACACGATCATTGTTACTACTTCACCAAGTAGCGCGCAGAACACTCCGATAAACAGTCCCTCAGCAACGGTTAACCAGCCTAGAAGAGAGATTCGCGGAAGATTCGAGCCGCTCCTTCGACTGGCGTAACGAAGCGGAAGGATAAGAAGGAGCGCATAGATAACAGCCCCGCAAACAAGCGGAATGCCTGCTAGTAATCGAGGTTGTTCCGCCACTGAAAACAATGCCGTCGTTACAAGGGCACATGCGAGAAGAATCAGCCCCCAAGCTTCTTCCCGAAGAACGGTTGCAAGACATGAGGATGAGGACCATCCTTGATTTTTGAGAACATTGAATCTTGTTCGTCTCGCGGCAAATTCCACCGCTCCCACCACCGCAATCACGCCGATGATGAGGATACCGCCAGCCTGCGCAATTGAGTGCACCAGAGTGGTGAGGAGGCTCGCCATGAAATCCGCCGCGCCTAGCACAACATAGCGATGATCGACCCAGCCAAGCGCTTCCACTTCTTGACGACCGGTCTCGCTATCGGTTTGGCCCGCAGTTTGCGGTATCCAAATCTTCGCAGTTCCGAGTGATGAGCCTGCCACTACCCTGGCATCTACACCTAAGGACCGGATACGATCAGCCACTTTCCCGATAGCTACTAGCGCATCCTCCCGAGTTAGGCCCTCAAGATTCGCGACTCGTACTCTAATAGCGTTGATCGGGAGTTCCTCCGAAAGAGGCTCAGCGCTTCCGTAAGAAACCACTGCCGATGGTGGATTCAGCGCAACACCGAGTCCTGAGCGGAGGTGGTCAATCCGTTCGCTTCCCTGCATCAGGCGATTTGAAGAATAAAGTCCGAGCGCCCCGAGGGGATCCGTGCCAGGTACGTCATCCGTTTTTATTTGCTGCGGAGTAAACTCGCCAACTTCAAAGGGTGCGCCACCGTCACGAACAACCGAGCCAAGAGAGTTATCTAAGGGAGCGGTCGCACGATACGTAATCTCTGCGCCACGCTCCTGCGGAGTTACTTGCGTGGCTAGAGAGTCAGACTCGTTATAAGAAATATAGAGGGGAGCAATGCCTACGGGATTCGCCACAAAGCTAGCCCGATATTCCTCGTCAGCCTGAACGCGCGGCGGAGCTTCATCTTCCACCACCGTTTCACCCGCGGGAACCGGAGTAAGTTTCGGAGCGAAAACATTATCGGCAGTAACGTAAGCGCCATTGGTATAGGTCTCAGTTATTCTCCCGTAGGTTTCCCCTCCTTGTTCTGGAAGAGGCAGCAAAAACGCACGCGAGCCAAAGGGGCCATTGTCATGCGCCAGATCAATGCGTTGCTCGACTGCATCCACCGTTTTTCCATGCTCGTCGACGCTCTCTATGGCAACAGAAATAGAGATATTCGGTGAGAAATCCTGGTTGGCAACGTATCCAAATATCTGAGAATTCATCCCATATGCCCGCCATGGCACCGGGCGACCACGTTCTGCCATTCCTGGCATTGCAGCGAGCGGCGCAATCGCCTCGCTTCCTTCTCCCGATCTTGCGTCCTGTGCCAGAGCAAGGTCTTGCTGAGTAACGACAACACCGTTCGGAAGAGCCGCGAGATCATCTGCACTAAGAGGATCCCCAAGGCCCAATTTACGTTCAACTACCTTGTCGAATTCAATGAGAGGATTGAGCCATTCTCCTGCCGACCCTAAAAGTTCACGTTCCGATACGGGATCTACTACTGCGACGCTGGTTGCCACATCTGGCAGCGCGAAAGCCGTGAGAAGAAGTGAGTTTTCATCCGGGATGGTGACACTTGGATAGTGATACCGGTAGAGCTCTGGCCGCATGCCTATATGTGACTGGATTCCGGTGGGTTCACCGCCGGTGGGTGTGGGCCGAGCAATTATTCCTGTGGCGTCGAGGTCATATTGCGCGGTCCCTTTATCCAGAACCTTAGTTTCTGCCTCAAGCACTTGCCATGTGACGCGATAACTCTTCACAGGCGACTTTTGGAAATCTATTCCATCTGAGGCAATTTGCGGAAGTACCCAAAATCCTTTGTAACTGCCGAGGAAACCGACCGGTGCCGCCACTGACACAGCGTCAATTTTTCTCACTTCTTCTAGTATTCGCGATTCCAGCTCCGGCAAGGTCTGCGCTGCATAGTTTTGTTCCAGCAGCGTCATTCCTGCTTTATCACGTGAGGAATAGAGGGCTTCGCCTGCCTTGTTATCGGTGACCAGAATGTCGTAACGTCCGCGCCATTCGTCATCCATTTTGGCACCGGCAAGGGAGTATGCCATGTGCGAGGCAAAGACCCACGCGAAGCAAAACAGCGCTATGAGCACGTAAACAGAACTGCGCTTCCAACTGGGCCGGAACATTTACAGGGTCACTTTCATGTTGGCAATGGCCCCAATCACGTCATCGTGAGTGGCGACAAGAATACCGGCTCCCCGCCGTGCCTCCAACTGTAAAATCTCGGCAACCACGTGCGCGTTTCCAAGGTCGAGCGACGAGGTGGGTTCATCCAAGATCAGTAGATCAGGTTGCTTTGCAAGCGCCCGTGCCAGCGCTACCCGCTGAGCTTCACCACCCGAAATCTTCGCTCCCCGACTATCCGAAATATCTGCAACGCCAAGCTTTTCCAGCCAAGAGTGTGCAGTGGTCTTATCAACGCCCCCGCACATAACGTTCTTGAGGACAGTGAGGTCGCCTAGTAAAAGCGCTTTCTGGTCCACGTACCCAATATTTGCGCGCCGGATATGTTGCGCTTCGCTTTCACGCAAAGAGCTGAGATCCCTATCGCACCAGGAGACTCTTCCCGAACTGGGAGGCAGCTTTCCATATGCCACATCGAGGACGGTGCTTTTCCCCGAGCCCGAACGACCAACTACCGCTGTAATGCTCCCGGGCTCCACCGAGAAAGTAAGATCATCAAAAATAACCTTATTCGGTTTTCCGGCTACCGAATACTCTAAGCTCACAGCTTCAAAACCTATGAGGGTCTTACAATCCATTTTTAACCGCCTCCCTTCGCGCTTCTACTTACGGAGCATGTGATCTTATACGGACCCGGATGCCCGGCTCTGTTACGCCCACACAACCAAGAAGAGATACACCAGAATAAGGACCACGGCCGCCACCGCCGCGATCAGCAAGGCGAGTGCGCGGCGCAGCTGCCGGCCAGTACCATGCTTCTCACCACATTCATGGTGTAACTGTATACCCCAATAGTCACGTTTATTCAGCTTCGAGCGCTGGATGCACATTATTGACGAACTCCGGCCGCGAATTCTCTTTGAGTAGCTCCGTTATCTGTGCCAGATCCCGTAATTGCCCTCCGGCGACAGCGAAACACATGTCAGCTAGCGCGTCGTCGTTCATCATTAATTCGAAGCCGAACTCGTTGAGGAGCGCTTCACATAGCAGCGCCCCGAGCCGCTTATTTCCGTCAAAAAGCGGATGCTGGGTCTCTACTTCCAGCAGGATTTTCGCGGCTTTTTCGTGCGGACTCGGGTACAGTTCCACCCCGTACATTTTCCCGAAAGCACCCTGGAAGCAGGAGCGCAGCCCGGCCCGGGAGCGCACATAAAATCCACGCCGCGCCAACCAGCGTTCCACCGCGAATTCGTTGAGCCGCCTCAATTTCCCAAACGCTCCATCGCGGTAGCGCGCTTGGAATACAGTGCATCAAGCTGGTCAGCGACCTCAAGCTCGCTGCGAAGAGCGGCCAGGCTTTCGCGTACAACCTGTTCTTCGCTCATGCCGTAGCGAGCCGCGATATCCGCAATATCGCGCGCTAGTTTGTCACTAATCGTTATCGTGGCGCCCATAATCATGAGCGTATAAGCGACCCGGCACCAGCGCAATACCGCTCTTGAGTAGCGGCGGTTGCGTACCGGTTGCGTAGCAGCTGAGAGCCGCGGGCTTAAAGCTGCAGGCTTAGTACCACCCGCGGGAATTGGAATGCCCGAGCGCGGCGCAGGGGCTGCCGTAGCGGCCTTCGATGTAGCCCAGACCCCAGCGGATCTGGGTGGCGGGATTGGTCTGCCAATCGGCACCGGCGGACGCCATCTTCGAGCCGGGCAGCGCCTGCGGAATACCGTAGGCCCCCGAGGAGCTGTTTTCCGCCAGGTGATTCCAATTCGATTCCCGATTCCACAGCGTGACCAGGCAGGAGAACTGGTCCTGACCCCAGCCGTAAGCGGAGAGCATACCCGAGGCGATTTCCTGGGCGGTGCCGGCCGGAACCACGCTGGCGCTCCCGAGCGCCGCACTGCCAGCGTCACCGCTCGCGCCCGCCACCGCGGCGGCGCTTTCCGAAGTCCCTACCTTGACCACTTCATCCACGCGGGCCTGCTTGACCGCGGAGAAAGTCAGGGTACGAGCAACTTCCTTGCCGTTTTCCACCCGGATTTCATAGGTATTGGCAGAAATGCCATCCTTGCCTTCCGTTTCCACCTTGGTGGTGCCTTTGGCAAGCGCGGCGTCGTCGACCTTGGTGGAACCGTGCGCGTCCACCACCTCTTCGGTGACCACGCGCTTTTCCACCCGGGTGATGGTGACCTTCGCGCCGGGGGTGACCGCTTCGGCGAGGCTCTGCGAAACAACGTCGTCCCCGGAAACCGTGATCCCGGCTTCCCGCAGGGCTTCCCCGAGGGTGCCCGCCGTGGTGGTGAGGGTGCGTTCTTCGCCTTCAAAATTAACGGTGAAAGAGTATTCGGAAACCGTGGCGCCGGCAGCGCGCGCCACCGGGAAACCATCCGCGTACGCATTGGCGGGCATGGACATATGCGACATCAAGCCGATACCGCTGCCGGCCAGCAGCACGGCCCCGAGCGCGGAAACCCCGCGCCGGCTGAGCGGGAAAGCACTGAGCTGGGCGTTCGCAGCGGTATCCTCCACCGCGGCGGGTGCCTGGAATGCGGTACCGGTGGCCTGCGGCCGAGTAGCCAGCGCGGCCTGCACCGCCTCGCTCACCGCGCCGCGTTCCATCATGAGAGCCCGCGACCGCGGACCCGGGGTACAAACCTCAGCCCGAACGAATTGCTCGAGTCCCATTCCCTGTGCGCTGTGACGCCCCACTAAACTTCCTCCGTTGCTTGCGCGAGTACCCTCCGGCCCCGCTTTTATAACGAAACTATATCGAGTGTAATCATTTCGTAACATTTGGACAATGATCCGGAGAGGAAGGCTCGCTTTTCTTGAGATTTTCAAGAACGCTCACGCGGTGGTCGCGTGATCTTTCCGTGGATTCTTGCGGTTTTTGCGCATGTGGTACGACGACGCCGCCCGCTGGCGCATCGTAATCTGAGCGTTATTTCACATTGCCGGAGAGGGCTGGGAAGGCCCTGGCGGGGAGACAAAGCTAACGCGCCCCCAGCGCGGGCGTTACATCGATTACATTTAAGGCTATGAGCACTCAATATCCCGGATACGCACAGCAGCCTGTCCCTCCGAGCTACCCCGTTCCCTCCGCATCGAAGCGTGGCACCGGCGCGCTGCGCGGCCTGGCGGCTCTCACCACCACACTGTGCATCGCTCTTATTATCTTGTGCTTCACGCCGGTCCTGGCCCTGGGCGAAGATAATGCCTCGATCTTCGGGCTGGCGCATCCGGGTGGCGTGTGGCTGCCCGTGATCCTATACGGTGTTGGATTGGTCCTCGCGTTGCTGGCGGGAGTGCTCGGTTTGTTCATCACCGGCCGGGCAGCCCAGGCTTTTTCGTGGCTGGCGCCGCTGGGCGGAGCGATCACCCTGGGTGGGCTCGCGGCGCTCTCCTTGGATAGTTCGGTGAGTGCGCTCCGCGAATTCGGGGCGCAGTACACCGTGCTTTTCTGGGTGACCGGCGCGCTGGCCTTGGTTCTGGCACTGGTGGGGATCACTCAGGGGGTGGCTGCGGGAACGGCCGCGAAGAAATCCGCGCGCCCCGCGTACCCGGGCTATCCCGGCTATCCCGCAGCGCAGCCCTACGGGCAGGGCTACCCGGCGCAAGGGTACCCGAACCAGGGCGCGCCGATGCAGGGGTACCCGCAGGGCTACG
This sequence comes from Actinotignum timonense, assembly GCF_002860685.3. Taxonomy (GTDB): domain Bacteria; phylum Actinomycetota; class Actinomycetes; order Actinomycetales; family Actinomycetaceae; genus Actinotignum; species Actinotignum timonense. The sequence goes on from NZ_CP136960.1 coordinate 2,273,679, forward strand.
GCCAGGGCTACCCGGGTCAAGCTCAGTATCAGGGCCAGCAGCCCTATGCCCAGCAGTACCGCCAGCCCTACGGCCAGAATTACGGCCAGCAGGCTTATGCACAGCAGGGATACCCGCAAGGTAGCGGCCAGCCGCAAGCCCAAGCTCAGCAGACGGCTTCAAGCCAGTCGGCTCCCCAATCCGGGCCGTCCGCCCAGAGTCCCGAGTCGGAAAGCCCGCAGAACTAAACGAGCCGCAAAGCTACCTAGGCCGCGCCCAGTTCCCCGTACACCGCCCGGGTGTTCTCCAGGAGCTGGGCGCACCAGTCTGCTTCGCTCACGCCGCGCAGCTCGGCCCCAAAACGTACCGTCCATGCCATCACGTAGGGTGCGTTGGGGTGGCCGCGCCAGGGCACCGGCGTGAGGTAGGGGGCGTCGGTTTCCGCGAGGAGCAGCGCCGGATCAAAAGCTTGGAAGGCCGCGCGGAGCTGATCATTGGCCGGGTAGGTCATTTGCCCGCCAAAACTTCCGTACCAGCCTTCCTGGGTGCACAGCTCGGCAAGCGCGGCGTCGCCGGAAAAAGCGTGGAAAACTACGCGACTCGGGGCGCCGTCACGGCGCAGCACCTCCACGCAATCGGCGTGGGCTTCGCGGTCGTGAATCTGAACGGGAAGGTCGAGCTCACGCGCGAGGGCGAGGTGGGCGCGGAACGCCTCAATTTGGGCGGCGCGGCCCTCCTCGGAAGTGCGGAAATAGTCGAGCCCCGTTTCCCCAATAGCAACGACGGCGCTGGAGCGGGCTGCCTCCGCCACCCGGCCAATGGCATCCTCCAGGCTGAGGGTGTGGTGGGCGGCAAGCTCCTGGACTAATCCATCCGGACCGGTCGCGGTGATCCCGCGGTGCCGGGCGGCCTCATTGGGGTGAATCGCGAGCGCGGCGGAAAAATGCGCGCGATCCGCTTCTGCCACCGCGACGGTGGGCAGCAGATCCGGGACCTCGCAGGCGCAGGTAATGGCGTGGCAGACCCCGGCGGCGTCCATGGCGGCGGCTTCCTCGCTCGGCAGCATCCGCCCGCGCGGCGGGGTGAGCGCCTCCCCCGCCGGCACCCAAATATGGGTGTGGTTATCGATAACCGGGCCGACAAGCCGGGCCGGAGCATCGGGCAGGTACCAGCGGCGGGCCCGCTTTTTCTCCTTCGCGGAGAGGGCAGCGAATTCTTCCGGCGCTAATTCGTTGCGCACGGCACCGTTCGGAACCGCTCCATTCGGTGCCGGGTCACGCGCGGCTCCGTCCCGTACCGATTCATTGCGCACGCTTAGTCCTCACCGATGCCGAGGCGCTCCAGTTCCTCATCAACCACGCTGGTATCCAGCTTGGTGAAAACCGGGGACGGCTTCGAAATCGGGGTGCCAACCTGCACTTCCACCCGCTCCCACGGATGCGGATCAGAATAATCCCCGGTAATAATCGGGTAGGGCTTACCGGAATCCAGGTCGGTGACTTCTTCCAGGCGCGGCATCGGGGCAATATCACCGGCCCCGCCCAGCACCCGGTCCACCGTATTCGAGGAATGCGGGAGGAATACGCTCATCATGGTATTGAGATCAGAAACCACCTGGATGAGGGTGTGCAGCACCGTGCCCAGGCGTTCACGCTGGGAAGGATCCTTCATCTTGAAGGGCTCGGTGGCGGAAACGTAGCCGTTGGCTTCCCTCACCAGCCGCATAATTTCGGTGAGCGCGGCGCGCTGGCGGTGCGCGGCAATGGCGTCACCCACGGTGGTGAATCCGGTTTCCACCGCGTCCAGGAGCTCCCGGTCCACATCCTCAAGCGGCCCGGCCGCCGGGATTTCCCCGAAGTTCTTCGCAATCATGGCCGCGGTACGATTGACGAGGTTCCCCCAGCCGGCCACCAGCTCGGAATTATTACGCCGCACAAATTCTGCCCAGGTGAAATCAGCGTCGGAAGTTTCCGGGCCGGCAATGGAAATAAAGTAGCGCAGTGCATCGGGCTGGTAGCGCGAGAGTACATCGCGCACATAAATCACCACGCCCCTGGACGAGGAGACCTTCTGACCTTCCATGGTGAGGAATTCCGAAGCCACCACCTGGGTGGGCAGGTTGAGCGTGCCCAAATCCCCGGGCTGGCCGCCCCGGCTCCCCTCCCCGTTATAGGCGAGGAGTTCGGCCGGCCAGATCTGGGAATGGAAAACAATATTGTCCTTCCCCATGAAGTAGTAGGAGCGGGCATCCGCGTCATTCCACCAGGCCCGCCAATCATCCCGGCTTCCCACTCCGCGCGCTTCACGCCGGCGTGCCCATTCAATAGAGGCGGATAGGTAGCCGATAACGGCGTCGAACCATACGTAGAGGCGCTTGGAGGGTTGGTCTTCCCACCCGGGTACCGGAATGCCCCAGGTAATATCCCGGCTCATAGCGCGTGGGCGTACATCTTCCAGGAGGTGCTTGGAAAATGAGATAACGTTCGGGCGCCACTTCCCAGATTCTTCCACCTCATCAAGCCACTGCCCCAGGCGCTCCGCCAACGCCGGCAAATCCAAGAAATAATGCTCGGTTTCGCGGAATTGCGGGGTTTTCCCGGAGACCTTGGAGACCGGGTCGATAAGATCCTGCGGATCGAGTTGGTTACCGCAACTATCGCACTGATCCCCGCGGGCCGAGGTGTTACCGCACAGCGGGCAGGTGCCTTCAATATAGCGATCCGGGAGGGTGTTCCCGGTTTCCGGATCGAAGGCAACCGGGGCGGAGTGCACCACCATGTAACCGTTATCCCGGCACACCTCAAACATCTGCTGCACAACCCGCTCGTGATTAACCGTGGTGGTGCGGGTGAACAGATCGTAGGAAAGCCCGAGCGCCACGAGGTCCTCCACAATAATGCGATTATTACGGTCCGCGAGTTCTTCCGGGGTAATTCCCTCCGCGTCGGCCGAAACCAAAATAGGGGTCCCGTGTTCATCGGTACCCGAGACCATGAGGACATCCTCCCCCACCATGCGCATATAGCGCGAGAACACATCCGAGGGAACACCGAATCCAGCAACGTGACCAATATGGCGCGGGCCGTTGGCATACGGCCAGGCAACAGCGGAGAGAATATGAGTCATGGCCACCATTCTACTAGCGTGCCGGCGCGCGCGCCCGCTAGCGCGCCCGCATCCCCGCGCCTAAACTATAAGGGCGCGGCGCCACCATTGCGTTAAACCAGCCGGCCGCCGCGCACCGCGTGATGACCCGCTTCATCAGGAGGATGACTATGGATGAGACCCGCGCACTCATCATTGTTGATGTACAACCCACATTCTGCGAAGGCGGCAGCCTCGGGGTAGATGGCGGTAACGCCGTTGCCGAACGCATTGCAGATTTTGTCACCGATAACGCCGAGGAATACGCTCTCATCGCCACCACCCAGGATTGGCATATTGATCCGGGTCCGCATTTTTCCGAGAATCCGGATTTTGTGGATAGCTGGCCGCCCCACGGCGTGGCCGATACCCCGGAGGCGGAGCTGCACGAATCCATCGCGGCGCTTCCTATCGACGTGCAGTTCAAGAAGGGCCAGTACGCCTCGGGCTATTCCGGTTTCGAGGGCACCGATCCGCAAGGGAATCTCCTCGAGGACGTGCTGCGCACCGCCGAGGTCACGGATGTGGACGTGGTGGGTATTGCCGAATCGCATTGCGTGCGCGCCACCGCCATCGACGCGGTCCGTAACGGTTTCCGCACCCGCGTTTTTTCTGACCTCACCGTGCCCACCTCCCCGGAACTCGGGGCCGCGGCCCGCGTAGAGATGGACGAAGCGGGCGTGGAACAGCTGCAATCCTCGGAAGCCTTCGGTTTTTACGAAGAATCTGAAGTTCCGGATGAATTCGATGATCCGTACGACGACGCCGCAGCTGGCGAGGAGGAACTCGAGCACCTCGATGAGGATTACGAACTCTACGAGGACGATGATTTCGATGACTACGCCGATGAAGACGAAGATATCGACTTTTCGGATGAGGTCAATGAGGCCGATTTCGATTTCTCCGATATCGACTACCGCCCCGGAATGGACTCCGCAAAATAGCGCGGGTGTGCCAGCCGGCCAGCCCCGTGCCAGCAGGCCCGCAATCGGCCCGCTAAACCGAGCGCCAGAAGTCTTTGACCAGCTCCTCGCGGTTAGCCACCTGGCTTTTCTTGAGGATATTGTGCACGTGCACCTTCACCGTGGAGGGCGATAGATAGAGCTCGGTGGAAATCTGGGAATTTGTTTTCCCGCGCATGAGGTAGCCGAGCACTTCTTCTTCGCGCTTCGATAGCCCCCGGGCCTGGGAATAGAACACCAGGGAGGATTCGATGAAATCCTCCTCCAGGTGATTGACGGTTTCCGGGGGCCGGTCGAAGTGGATGCGCAGCACCCGCACCCCGAAACGCATCACGTGGATCACCCAGCAGATATACATGAGGTTTTCCAAGAAATTGCGTTCAGGAAGGAAGGCCAGCGCAGAAGCGCTATCCGCGTGGGGAGCCACGAGGAAAATAAAGGTAATATTCCAGGCGAAGGTTCCCAATACCGCCACCCAGGTAGCAACGTAAAGCCAGCGGTGGCGGCGCTGGCGAATTTTCTCCACCCCGGTGGTGGCATGTAGATAATTCCACGTTGCCACGCTGAGGATCCCGATCACCACGATGCCACGCATGGAGAAGAAAACGAATTCCCGCCAGGCCGGATCGGGAATCAGCAAAGCCCCGGCGCTTCCCACAATAAAAATCCCGGCCGGGATGAGGGTGCTGTGCCACTCCACTTTCGCTTCCGGTTCCGTCATGAAGGTGGCGTAGGTCAGCCAGATAAGCCCCATGAGCAGCGCGCCCAGGGTGATGGATTCCAGGGGCGCGGTGATGTGGTAGACGCTGTCAATATTGCGTGGATGGGTGAAGTCCGTGCGGGCCACGGTTGCGACGTCGAAAAAATACACAAGGAAAAGGGCGGCGCAACACACAAACATGCGACGGCGCGAAACGAGATAACACGCAAGCGCCGTCGCCGAACCCATGAGGATGAAGAGTCCCACCATCCAGGTGTAATAAAACAGTCCTACCGTCATTGCACAGCTCCGTTGCCTTCACCACGCGATTCCGCCACGGTCGCCCGCCACGCGGGATCGCGAGCGCGAGTGTCTCGCGCCACACCGTCACATTATAAAAGCATTAACCGCCGCGCCGAAATACCGGGCCGGCGGAATGCACGCTGCGGCTCCGGCGGTACCAAGCCCGCCGGAGCCGCGCGTTTCGGCTATTTTTTAGCCGTATTCTTCGCGCCTACGCGCCGTAGATAAGCACCTGGGCCACGCAGGCCGCCCCGCCGAAGCCGAGTACGAAGAGCACCATCGGCCACACGAAGCGGAACCAATGCTGGTACTTCATATCGAGCATCTGCAACGTTGCCATGACCAGGCCCGTGGGTGCCAGGAAGAGCATCGCGTACTGACCCCATTGATACGCACAAACGATGATCCACCGCGGGATACCCACGGCGTCGGCCAGCGGCGCCATAATCGGCATGGCCAGCACGGCCAAACCGGAGGAGGACGGCACCACAAAACCGAGCACGAAGAAGATCAGCAGCATAATGATGATGAAGAGCGGGCCGGACATCCCCGAAACCAGGTTCGTTGCCGAATGGAGCAGGGAGTCGGAAATGAGGCCGTCGTTCATCACGATATTGATGCCGCGCGCCAACCCGATAATGAGCGAAACGCCCACCAGGCTGGAGGAGCCTTCGATGAAGGCATCCGTCAGCTGTTTCTCATTGAGCCGGTCTTTCCCGAAGAGGGAAATCGCCATGACCGCGATGGTAATGGTGAGGAAGGAGGCCGCCATGGTCGGGAACCACCAGCCCATGGCCATAACGCCCCACACCATAATCGGGAAGGCGGATACGAAAAGAACGAGGATGATTTTCTTCTGCCAGTTGAAGGCGGGAACATCATCGGCGTGGGTGGTCATCGCCCACTGCTTCTCGAAAGCTTCGTGATCTTCGTAAACGTAGGACTTCGTGAAGTCCTTCTTAATCATTTTTGCGTAGCGGTGCAGGTACCACACCACCACGATGGCACCCACGATACAGCCGCCCACGCGCCAGATAATGCCGTCCGTGAAGGGGATACCGGCGGCATTGGAGGCGATCACCACGGAGAAGGGGTTGATCGTGGAGAAGGTGGTTCCCATGGATCCGGCCAGGAAGATCGCGCCCACGCAGATAATGGAGTCGTATCCCATGGCCAGGAATATGGGTACCAGGATCGGGTAGAAGGCCACCGCTTCTTCTTCCAGGCCGCACAGCGATCCGCCTACCACCATGAAGACGGATACCGCGAAGACGAGGAGGAATTCGTGGCCCTTGGTTTTCTTCGTCAGCGCGATAAGACCTGACTCGAATGCACCTGTTTTTCTCACCACCCCAATCAGGCCACCGAGCACGAAGATGAAGACCATAATATCCACCGCTTCGATCGTGCCGTGCACCATGGCGACCGGAATATCGGCGACGCTGGCCGGATTCTGCTCGAGGGACTCATAGGATCCCGGTACCGAGATCGGCTTATTGAGGGCCCCGGAGGTGAATTGGGAAAGGTCAATATCCATGCCCAATTCGCTCAGGGTGTCCTGGGTGCCGGGGTATTCCTTGGTTTCCCCCTGCGGGCTGAGCACGGAGAAGGTGCCGGTATCCGAGCTGTAGCTCAGCTTGGCGTAGGAGCCGGCCGGCACCAGCCACGTGGCGATAGCCGCCACGATGGTCAGGAAGAAGAGGATCGTGAAAGCGCCCGGGATGGTTATACCGCGCCGCTTCTTACGGGGTGTTGGTGTGCCGGTGTCTTCGTCGGCCCCATTGCCGACGGGGGCATCGTTTGTGCGTGTTGTCATGATTGTGTCCTTCGGACTTAGGCGATGATCGCGGTGCCGCTCTCCCCGGAAATGCCCTGTTCGGCCTTTTCCAGCGAGGTAATAATGGCGCGTTTTCCGGCTGCGCCATCCACGAATTCGAGGCAGGCTTCGACCTTGGGCAGCATGGACCCGGGGGCGAATTGTTCTTCCTCGATGTACTGGCGGGCCTGAGCCACCGTCATTTCGGGCACATCGCGCTGCGTGGGTTTGTTGAAATCAATGGCTACCGCGTCCACGGCGGTGAGGATGAGGAGAGTATCGGCGTCGACCTCCCGCGCCAGCAGCGCGGCGGTGCGATCCTTATCGATGACGGCCGCGACTCCGCGGTATCCCGAGCCTTCCTTGACCACCGGGATGCCGCCGCCACCGGCCGCGATCACGATGGTGCCGGCCTCCACGAGTGAGCTAATAACATCGCGTTCCACGATGGAGACGGGGAGCGGGGAGGCCACCACCCAGCGCCAGCCGCGCCCGGCATCCTCCACGTATTTGTTTCCGGTTTCCTCCATGAGGACCCGGGCCTGCTCTTCGGTGAAGAAAGCCCCCACCGGCTTGGTTGGGCGCCCGAAAGCGGGATCTGCGGCGTCGACCTCCGTTTGGGTGACCACCGAAATAACCGGGCGGGCAATCTGCCGCGCCGCGAGTTCGGCCTCGATGGCCTGCTGGAGGTGGTAACCGATATAGCCCTGGGACATGGCGCCGCATTCGGCGAAGGGAATCGACGGTGTTTCCCCGGCGGCCGCGGAATTATCGGTCGCGACCTTGATCATGCCCACCTGCGGGCCGTTCCCGTGGGTGACAACGACGTCATTGCCGGTTGCCACCAAATCCACGATAGAGCGGGCGGTTTCCTTAATAAGTTCGAGCTGCTGCTCCGGGGTTTTCCCGAGCGCATTGCCGCCGAGTGCGACCACAATTTTTTCGCCGGCGGTACGGGTATTTTCCTGAGTCATCTTCTGTCCTTTTCACGCGCGGGCGACGCGCCGCGGGGTGGCCCTGCTACCTGCAGCCAGCTCCCCGGCGCCGTCGCCCGCGCTACCTGGGCACGGCCGCGCGGGCACGTGCCTGACCCCTCCTAGGAGAGGGTTGCGTACATAACGGCCTTAATGGTGTGCATGCGGTTCTCGGCTTCGTCGAAGACTCGCGAGCGCGGACCTTCGAAGACCCGATCTTCCACTTCCATTTCCGTCACCCCGAACTTCTTGGCGATTTCCGCGCCGATGGTGGTGTTGGTGTCGTGGAAGGAGGGCAGGCAGTGCATGAAGATCGCTTCCGGATCGGCCTTGTCCATGAGTTCCTGGGTGACGCGGTAGGCTTCCAGCTCCGCGATACGCGAGGCCCACACTTCATCCGGTTCGCCCATGGAAACCCAAATATCGGTGTAGAGCACGTGGGCGCCGGTGGCGGCCGCGGCGGCATCTTCGGTGAGGGTCACGCTGCCGCCGGATTCCGCGGCGAGTTCCTTGCAGGTATCCACCAGCCACTCTTCGGGCATGCGATCCTTCGGGCCGCAGGCCACAAAGTTGAGGCCCAGCTTGGAGCAGACCACCATAAGCGAGTTCGCCACGTTATTGCGGGCATCGCCGAAGAACACAAACTTCTTGCCCTTGATGCCGTCCTCGAAGTTCTCCTGGACGGTGAGGATATCGGCGAGCATCTGGGTGGGGTGGAAGAGGTCGGTCAGGCCGTTCCATACCGGAACCCCGGCCTTGGCGCCCATTTCTTCCACGAGTTCCTGGGAGAAACCGCGGTATTCGATGCCGTCGTACATGCGGCCCAGAACCCGGGCGGTATCCTCAATGGATTCCTTCTTGCCCATCTGTGAGCTGCCCGGATCCAGGTAGGTCACGCCCATGCCCAGGTCCATACCGGCCACTTCGAAGGAGCAGCGGGTGCGGGTGGAGGTCTTTTCGAAGAGCAGCACAATATTCTTGCCTTCGAGGTAGCGGTGCGGGGTGCCGCTGAGCTTGAGTTCCTTGAACTGCGCGGACAGACGCAGCAGGTAGCGGATTTCATCGGGCGTAAAATCGAGCAGCTTGAGGAAGTTGCGTCCGCGGATATTGACAGCCATTGTCGTTCCTTTCCTAGCGCGGTCCGTGGTCCCGTTCGGGCAGACCGGCCAGCGGTAACGGGGTCTTCTTTGGCCCCTGGGATCACTGTTGGCTGTCCAACCCGTACCCGCCTCGCGGCGAGAGGATCATGTCCCGGCCCCGGTTCCCCGGGGGTTGTTTTTACTGTGCATGATCCAGGTCACGCGCGCTAGGAAAATCCGGGTGGAGCGCGGGTGGAACGTGGTTTAGCCGCGTTTTTCGGGCCCTAAACCCCACTAAACCCGCGTATTTCCGCGCTTTATTCGCCCTACTCAAGGGCGGCGCGGTAGAGCTCATTCGTGCGTAAACCGGTGCGCGCGGCCACGAAAGCGGCGGCATCTTTGCGGCGCAGACCGAGCTGGCACAGTTCAGCGACGTCGCCCACGGCCCGCGCGCGCACCTGTTCTTCCCTTTCGGCCGCGCTACTTCCTGTTACGACGACGACGATCTCTCCCAGGGCCCCTTCGCTGAACCGCTGCGCGAGTTCGGCCAGGGGCCCGCGCACGATTTCTTCGTGCGTCTTGGTGAGCTCCCGGCAGACCGCCGCTTCGCGCCCGGGGCCGAAAGCGGTAACGAAATTGGCGAGGGTGGCCCCCAGGCGCCGCGGGGATTCGAAGAAAATCATGGTGCGTTCTTCGCTTCGCAGTGCCGCGAGCGCGGCGGCCTGTTCCCCGGCTTTGCGCGGGAGGAATCCTTCGAAGGTGAAACGGTCAGTGGGCAGGCCGGAGGCGACCAACGCGGTGAGCGGGGCGGAAGGGCCGGGGACCACGGTCACGGGAATACCGGCTGCGCGGGCCCGTACCACCAGGCGGAAGCCGGGATCGGACACGGAGGGCATACCCGCATCGCTGACCATGAGGACGCGCGCGCCGGAGCGGGCCAGGTCGATGAGGTGGGCGCCGCGTTCGGCTTCATTATGTTCGTAATAGGAGAGCACCTGGGCGCTCACCTCGATACCGAGGCGGGCGGCGAGCTGGTAAAAACGCCGGGTATCTTCCGCGGCCACGGTATCGGCCCGCGCGATTTCGGCGCGCAGGCGCGGCGAGGCGTCGGCGTCGTTTCCAATGGGAGTGGCGGCAAGAACAATTCCCGCGTGATGGCTTTCGTTCTGACCGGGGCGGTGCCCCTCGTGCCGTCCGGCATCCTGACCTGTGCTCATTCTGCTATTCTGCCACGCTCCGGTGCCGCGGCCGCGCGCCCGCGGTGCCGGGCCGGACCGTCACGCCGGAACGCCACGCACACGCGCGGCACCGGCCTCCGCGGCCAGCGCCACCACGCGGGCGGGCAGTTATCGATAGAATCCGCACGTGAGCGAAAAACTAAGCGAACCCATCGGGCGCCTCCCCCGCGAGTGCGCGGAGCGCTACGAAGACGAGCTGCGCGGCCGGCTCGGGCTGGCCCCGCGCGGATTAGAGTGGCTCACCCGCAGCGAAAAACGCCTGGGGTGGTGGATCACGGGAGCGGTCACGCTTATCGCCGCCCTCACGCGTTTCTTCCGCCTGGGATTCCCCGACCGCCTCATGTTTGACGAAACCTACTACGTCAAGGGCGCGAATTCGCTGCTGCGCCTGGGCTACGAGGCGGATTGGCAGGGCGGCACGGAATTCGACGCCGCTTTCGCCGCCGGCGACTTCTCCCACACCTCACCGGCCGGGGACTACGTGGTTCACCCCCCGCTCGGGAAATGGATTATGGCGATAGGCCAAGCGATTTTCGGGGAAACCTCCCCCTTCGGCTGGCGTTTTATGGTGGCGCTGGCCGGCACCCTCGCGGTGGCGCTCCTGGTTCGCATCGCCCTGCGCCTCTTCCTCAACCCGTGGCTGGCCGGGGTGGCCGGCATCGCGATGGCCCTGGACGGCATGGGCATCACGCTCTCCCGCATCGGAATCCTCGATAACCTCCTCGCTTTCTTTGTACTGGCCGGATTCTGGGCGCTGCTGCGCGACCGCGATTGGACCCGGGAGCGCCTGGCCCACCGGGTAGCTTTCGGGCCGGTGCACGCGGACGGCCGCCCGGCCGCCTGGGGCCCGCGGGTGTGGTGGCGCCCCTGGATGCTCGCTACCGGAGTATTCCTGGGGCTGGCCTGCGGGGTGAAATGGTCGGGGATTTACGCCGTGGCAGTTTTCGGCCTGGTGGCTTTCGCCTGGGGCATGGCGGCCCGCCACGCGGTAGGCCTGCGCCTGTGGGTAGGCGCCGCGGTTTTCCAGGAAGGCATCCCGGCTTTCGTGCATCTGGTTCCCACCGCTGCCGCCACCTACGTGGCCTCCTGGTTCTCCTGGTTCCGCGATAGCCGTTCCTGGGGGCACGGCTGGGCGGCGGGCGTGCGCGAGAGCACCCCGGAGGCCCTCCCCTTCCCCTGGCTCCCCAATTCCTTCAACGATTTGGCGCACTACCACAGCCAAATGTGGGATTTCCACAACGGGCTCTCCACCCCGCACACCTACCAATCCTCGGTCTGGCAGTGGTTCGTGCAATGGCGCCCGGTCTCGTTCTGGTGGCCCACCTCCGAAGAAATGGCCGGGCAGTGCCCGAGCGGCGAGCGCTGCGTCCAAGCGGTCACCTCGGTGGGCAACCCGGTGGTGTGGTGGCTGGCACTCCTCGCCCTGGTGGTGGTGCTCTGGGTGGCTTTCACCCGTTTCGACTGGCGCGCCTGGGCCATCCTGAGCGGCTACCTCGCCATGGCCGCGCCGTGGTCGCTCTATATGGACCGCACTATTTTCCAGTTCTACGCGGTTGCTTTCCTTCCCTTCGTGGCCCTCGCCCTCACCTACGGCCTCGGCTTTATCACCGGCGCGCTGGGCGCCCCGCACGCGCGCGGGAACGGGAGCGTCCGCGCTGATAGGTACGACGACGCAGCTTGGGGCCACGCGGACTTTATCCGCGATGAGCCACCTGGAATATGCGCCTATCCCGTGCGCTGGTGGCGATGCCGGATTAGCCGCCGCACGCTTGCGGCGTGCGGCGCCGTCGTCGTTCTTATTATTCTGGCGGCGATGTTCTGGTACCCAATCTGGACCGGGCAAACGGTTTCCTATGAGTTTTGGCGCCTGCATATGTGGCTACCGTCGTGGATTTAGCGCGGCGGGCAATGCTCGCATTTTCGGACAACGTTCAGAAACTTTCCAGAATCGGCGGGCATGCTACCCGGTGTGACCGGACCACCGCGGCAGCCGTGGCGGCGGCTAGGTGCGGAGTGAGGAAAGGACGTTTCACATGACAGATGAGTGGCGTAATGACTCGGGCGAACCGGGCGCGCAAGCAGGCGGGACCCAACCGGGTGGCACGCAGGCAGGCGGCACGCAATCGAATAGCTACACGAATGCGTACCACTACCCCAGCGCACCCTCCGCCGGGTACGCTTCCGCACAGCCGCCCTATCCGGGCAGCTCAGCAGGGAACGGCTCAGGCGGGTACTCGGGAGGTTATTCCGGAAGCTATCCGGGCTCGTACCAGAGCGCCTCGCAAGGCTCCTATCAGAGCGCATTTCCCGGGGCGTATCAGGGTGGGTACCAGGGCTCGTACCAGGGCTCCTACCAGCAACCTGGCTACGGGTACGGCTATGGCCCCCAATTCGGGGCCGCGCCGGCGCCGGTCAAGCGGCGCTCGAAGGGCACCACCGCCATTCTTGTCATTATCGGAATGGTAGTCGCGTTGCTCGTGGGCACCGGGGTGGGGTATTTCGGCCTGGCTCCGGAGCCGCAGGCCAGCTCCCCTTCCGTCAAGGATCCTTTTAGCTTCCAATATAACGACGGCCTGACCGCCCCGAATGATGGGCGCCAGCAGGGTGGAGCGGAACCATATATGCCGATTCCGCGCGATTTCCCCACCCAGCTGCCGGGCGGTAACCACGGCGCGGACGGTCCTATTGACCGCGGCGAAAAGGTAAGCCCTGCGGGCGTTGCCATTATTAATGCGCGGATGGGCTCCGGCATGGGTGCTGGCAGTGGGATTGTGCTGACCGCAGACGGGCAGGTGCTCACGAATTACCACGTGGTGATGGGATCGGATGCCATCCAGGTGGAGATTCCGGCGGCCGGGAAAACCTACGCGGCCAGTGTTATTGGGCATGACGAGAAGCGCGACGTCGCCCTATTGCAACTCAAGGATGCCTCCGGGCTCACCCCGGCAAAAATTGCTAGTACCCCGGCCAAACAGGGCGATAAGGTCAGCGCGGTGGGCAACGGGCGCGGGCAGGGCTATCTCACCGAGATTAAAGGTGAGGTAACCGGGCTGGGTATGGACGTGCGGGTGGCCACAGAGGACGGCCTGAGCTTTGACACCCTCAAGAATATGATCGTCACCGATGCCGATGTGGTCCCCGGATACTCGGGCGGGCCCATGATGAATGCCCAGGGCGAAGTGGTGGGGATGAATAGTGCCGCTTCGCAGGGCACCACCTCCGCGCAAGTGTACGGTTTCGCGATTCCCATCGAGCGGGCGCTGTCCATTGTGGAGCAGATTCGCGCCGGGAAGAGCGACGATAATGTGACCGTGGGCAAGAATGCCGCCCTCGGGATTACCGTGGGGCTCAGCGAGCAGGGCGGGGTGACCGTGCTGGCCGTCGGCCCGAATTCCGGGGCGGCCAAGGCCGGCGTCAAGGAAGGGGATACGATTCTCAGCCTGGATGGCCAATCGGTTTCCAGCCCGGCGCAGGTAGCTAAGCAGGTGCGCACCCACAAGGTCGGGGACACCATTACCCTGGAGATTTCGCGCGGCGGCGGTACCCCGCAAACCATCGAGGTGACGTTGGGCGAATCGCCGGTGAACTAGCGGGAGGCGGCACGGCCGGTATACCGGAACTGATACCGGGACGGGGCCGCACTCCGCATAAAACTGGACCACCGCGCGCCGCTGGAATCTCGCGGCTAAATACCAGAAGGGGACCTGAACAGCTTCTGCTGCGCAGGTCCCCTTCGGTGTTCCACAGGGAGCGGCGTGCCGCTCCGGTACTTCAAGGCGCGGGGATCATTAGGCCCGCTGCCCTGGAGACTTTACTTCGAGGCGAGGCGGGCGCCTTCCACGAGCGTCTCGAGCTTCGCCCAGGCGATGGACGGGTAGATGCGCCCACCCAGCCCGCAATCGGTGGAGGCGATCACGTGCTCGGGGCCCACCAGCGAGGTGAAATGCTCGATGCGCTGGGCCACCAGCTCGGGGTGTTCCACCACGTTCGTGGAGTGGGAAACAACGCCCGGGATAAGGACCTTGTCATCCGGGAGGGTGATATCTTCCCAAATCTTCCATTCGTGGGCGTGGCGCGCATTGCCCGCTTCGAAGGTCAGGCCCTGTGCCTTCACCTTCAAACACAGGTCCACGATGTCGCGGAAGGGAATATCGGTGGTGTGCGGGCCGTGCCACGAACCCCAGCACACGTGCAGGCGCACGAGTTCCGGATCGATGCCTTCCAGCGCGTAGTTGATCGCTTCAATACGGCGAGCCACCCAGGTGCGGTAATCGGCAACCGCCGGTTCCGGATTGACCTGATCCCAGCCTTCAGCCAGCGAGGGATCGTCGATCTGGACGGTCAGGCCGGCATCGGTGATGATCTTGTATTCCTCATGGAGGGCATCGGCCATCGCGGTGAGGACTTCATCTTCCGACTTGTAATACGTATTGGAAATACGCGCCGCGGACCCGGGAGACAGCGCCGCGATAAACCCGGAAGAAGCATCAAGACCATTGGCCTTGAGTGCCTTGAGCGTAAGGTCGACGTCGCGCTGGGTTTGTTCGGCACCGATGTAGGTCACGGGGCCGGTGATGGTGGGCATGGCCACTTCCTGGCGCTTGGCCTGGTGGATTCCCGATTCCGGATCCGTGTAGGCATCCTTGAACCGCTGCCAATCCCGGCGCTGGTCGAAGGGAACGAGCTCGACCGCTCCCCCGCCCGCGGTAGCAGCCGCGTGGAATTCGTTATCAGTGAATTCCAGCCCGCCCAGGCGCGAGAAGGAGTACCACCACCAGGAACCGTAATTGGTTACTTCGGTCATGACGTGACCGTATTCGCCGTCGTTAATAATATCGAGGCCGATCTCCTTCTGGCGCGCAACAACGCCAGCAACTTCGGCATCGAGCTTTTCTTTGAATTCAGCTTCGCTAATCTGGCCGTTCTGGTGCGCTTCGTTGGTAGCGCGCAGCGAATCGGTACGCGGGAGGGAGCCGACGTGGGTGGTCTTGATCTTCGTCATATTAATATCCTTTGTGCTGGGTGTGGTGATGGAGATCGGTCCGACTCAGCGTATCCCATCAACGATACGACGCCGCAGCGGCGGGTGCTCAGTGAGACGTAACGGACCGGGGCGAGATGTCCTCGCGCGCGGAATCGCCCGAAGGCCAAGTGGAATCCGCGCTAGCCCAGCATTCGCATTCGGGCGGCGGGCATCGTCATGGCAGAGCGAGGATCAGTGAGAACCATGGTGCATCCTTTCCGTCCGAATCGGGGCGCCGGGGCCGTGCCGCCGGCAGTGTTACCAGGTGATGCCCCGTGCGGGCACCCACCTCCAGTAGCCTAGAGGGAATTATTAAGCCACGTCAAACTATTGACCACTATATGAGATGAGGGTTATAGCTCGAGGGTCTTGGCGCCATATCGACCAGACGAGCATTATCCCGCTAAATACGGGGAGTGGGCCCGGAATATCCCGGACCCACTCCCCGTGAAACGATGAAACAGTTGAGGATGAATTACCTAGTGGAAACCAACCTCGAAACTGTTGTCAGTGCCAGAGGCAGGTTCGCTTAGGCAAACTTGCGATAGGCAACGAAGGCACCACCGGCCAGGAGGAGCAGAGCAGCCCCACCCGCAGCAACACCGGCCTCAACACCGGAGTTGGCCAGCTTCTTACCTTCAGCCTTCTTGGCTTCGGCCTTCTTCTCGGCCTTCTTCTCGGCCTTAGGATCAGCCTTCTTATCGGCATCCTTCTTGGGCTCAACCTTCGGGTCGGCCTTAGGATCGACCTTGTCGCCGTCCTTCTTGGGATCAACCTTGGGCTGCTCGGGCTTCGGCTGTTCCGCCTGCGGCTTGTCGGTCTTGGGATCCTCGACCTTCGCACCCGGCGTCAGTTCCTTCAGGCGGTCCTTCGCAGCAGCACACTTGTACATGTCGTAGTACTCGGTACCTTCGGCACAGAACCAAGTGGCATCAAGTTCCGCGTCAGACTTCTTAAGATCGGCAATTTCCGCTTCAAGGGTCTTGCACGCGACGAAGTCGTAGTATTCGGTGCCTTCTGCGCACTTGTACTGCGCATCAAGCTGCTTATCTTCGAGAGCAACCTTGACACTGTCACCCTTCGGAGCTTCCGGCTTTGCTTCATCGCCAGCCGGAGCCGGCTGCGCTGCATCTGCCTTTGCCTTCGCGAGAGCAGCTTCAGCATCGGCGCACTTCGCCATATCGAAGTATTCCGTTCCCGGCGTGCAGAAATAATCAACGTTGAGCTGCGCGTCCTTTACAGGATCATCAGCAGGGGCAGCGTAAGCTACACCCCCCCCCGCGGCAAGCATGACACCAAAAGTGACACCGGCCGCAATCTTTTTCAACTGCATGTCTACTCCTAAATACGTATCGTCATGGCACCATTCCCAGCGTTGTACCGTGCAAGCTGATCCCATTTGCCAGCCGTGCACTCCACTGAGCACCTGCCACAACAGTCACAATACTTTATTGCGCTCTATCAATATACGGGAAGGATGAGATTATTGAAACTCTGTGACCATCACCACATCGGATGTGCACCCGGGTTATTTACGCGTCATATCAATGAACCATTGCTTCTATTTATCGAAATTCCTCCGCCCCTCGCCTCAAATACAGAATGGGCCCGGGTAAAACCCGGACCCATTCAGCGTGAAACGATGAAACAGTCGAGGATGAATTACCTAGTGGCAACCAGCCTCGGAACTGTTGTTAGTGCCAGAGGCAGGTTTGCTTAGGCAAACTTGCGGTAAGCAACGAAGGCGCCACCGGCCAGGAGGAGCAGAGCAGCCCCACCGGCAGCCGCACCGGCGTCAACACCGGAGTTGGCCAGCTTCTTACCTTCGGCCTTCTTGGCTTCCTTCTTGGGGTCAGCCTTCTTCTCAGCCTTGGGATCAGCCTTCTTGTCGGCGTCCTTCTTGTCGCCGTCCTTCTTGGGCTCAGCCTTCGGGTCCGCCTTAGGATCGACCTTGTCGCCATCCTTCTTCGGATCAACCTTGGGCTGCTCAGGCTTCGGAGCCTCACCCTTCAGAGCGTCAAGAGCCTTCTGAGCATCCGCAACAGCCTTTTCGGCAGCCGCGCGCGCAGCGATCTTGTCGTTGAGGGTAACAACGCCAACCTCAAGCTCGGTCAGCTTAGCCTTGGCATTGGAGACGGCGATCTCAAGCTTTTCGAATTCGTCGGAGGCAGCCTTAATAGCAGCCGCCGCGGCATCGACCTTAGCCTTGGCAGCTTCGTAAGCCTTGGTAGCGGCCTCATCGGTCGGATTGGCATCGAAAGCCTTCTGAGCTTCCTTCAGCTCGGCAACAGCCTTGGCGTGGGCTTCTTCGGCGGGAACAACACCCGGGGAAGCGTCGAGCTTTTCTTCAGCGTAGCTGAGGGTGCCCTTCTGAATCTCGACGTACTTCTTCTGATCATCGAGCTGGGTCTGAAGTTCCTCAGCAGAGGGGAACTCAGCGAGCTTAGCCTTGGCCTCATCCAGGGCCTTCTGAGCCGCCGTGGTATCGGCAGCGGTCACCTGGGGTGCATCAGGCGCGGCAGGAGCAGCGTAAGCTACACCCCCCCCCCGCGGCGAGCATCACACCAAAGGTAGCGCCAGCCACAATCTTCTTCAACTGCATGTCTACTCCTATAAACGTATGTCCATGGCATGCCTACCCCAGAAGAGGCCTTTTACCGACCGATCCCATTCACCAGCCGTGCACTCCACTGAGCACCTGCCACAACAGTCACAATACTTTATTGCGCTCTATTAATATACGGGAAGGATGAGATTTTCGAAACTTTGTGACCATCGTCACTATGGGTAGTTTAAGCTGCAATTCCGGGCCAAATTAACACGTACTTTTTATTGAAGAAATGTAATTTACCAGGTAGAAGTGCATGGGCATGCATTAATATACCCCTCTCCCCAAAAACCGCCCGAGTGGCATCGGGTGTTAATCATGTGGCTATAGTGAAAATTGAGGCCTGTGTCACTCCGCAAGCGCAAGATGT
The DNA here is from genome assembly GCF_002860685.3 of Actinotignum timonense. Classification (GTDB taxonomy): domain Bacteria; phylum Actinomycetota; class Actinomycetes; order Actinomycetales; family Actinomycetaceae; genus Actinotignum; species Actinotignum timonense. The sequence goes on from NZ_CP136960.1 coordinate 2,291,875, forward strand.
TTCACTATGCACGCCGGCGGCCGCTAGCTACTCGCCAGAAAGGCGCCACAGCGGCAGGAGAACTACTCGCGGGCAGCGGCTCTCACCCGCACCCCTTTCCATCACGCGCCCATAATTCCCCACCCGCGCACTCAAGGCGATAAGCTCAAGGCGCTATAAGCACATTCCTCACATATCGGGAAAGACCTCT